>CAZLWL010000081.1:0-11209 GCA_964563335.1 uncultured Pirellulales bacterium | reverse complement strand
ATTTATTACGCAACTCATCCGTCGGCAGCGCCAAAATTGCACGGGCATGGCCCATCGACAGGCGACCATCAATCAACATCCGCTTTATCTCCTCGGGCAGGTCCAGCAGCCTGAGGTAGTTGGCGATAACGGAGCGGTCCTCACTTAACCGTTCAGCACCCTCACTTTGTGTCAATGAGAAGGCGCTGAGGTACTTCTGGTACGCCAGCGCCCTATCTACCGGGTTCAGGTCGCTGCGGTGTATGTTCTCAATCAAGGCCAGCTCGATCATTTCGGCGTCACTGGCCTGTCGCACCAGGGAGGGGATGTCCTCAAGACCCGCTATCCTGGCCGCCCTGAGCCTGCGCTCGCCCGCAATCAGCTCAAAGCCAGTGCTTGTTTCTCTGACAAGAATCGGCTGGATGACACCCTTGACACGGATAGAATCCGCCAGGTCGCGGAGGTCTTCATCGTTGTAGCTTGTTCTGGGCTGGTATGGATTGGGTTTGACCGCCTCTATCAAGACCTGCCGCATGGATTTCTGTAACTCTTTGTCGGGAGGGAAGTTACGCGCCTCGCCCGTATCCGGGGCACTGCTGGTTTGGTCAGCGAGTTTAGTTATCGGACCTATAAGTGCTTCAAGCCCTCTGCCGAGATGACGACGTTGTTGCCCTGTTTTGTCCACCATAATGTGCTCCTTCACAAAGTTCTCAGAATGACAATTGAATCAGTATCAGGTACAGCGACATAATATACTTCGGTCTATTTAATGCACAAGCTACAATTTTGCAAGAGAAAAAACACTTCACGCAAAAAAATGTTTCACGTGAAACGCTGTATTAGCCACAGAGGTCACAGAGAACACAGAAATATAAAAATATAAATCCGCGTAAATTCCCGGCGCGCCGGGATGTCTGAAAAAGTTCCGCCGACCTGATGCGACCTGTCGCGCCAATGCCCGACACGGCGGACGAGCGCAGCACGTCGAGAGGCGGTTAATTTAAGGCCTTTCAGTTCATCTCGCAAATAAAGCACCCTTTTAGCATGGCGCATTGTTTCACGTGAAACATGCCTTGCATAGAGCCTGTATGATCCCCAAGGGAGCGATGCCCAAACCCTAAGCACTAAATTCGAAACCCTAAACAAGCACCAATAACAAAATTTCAAATGATCAAAATGTTTCTAACTGCGTTAGAACAGGGTTTTTGATTTTGAACATTAGTATTTTGAATTTGTTTCGGATCCCCGTTTTCACGGGGACAAGCTTCGATATTCGGATTTCGCATTTGAAAAACGCTCCCTGCAATGTCATACAAAAAAAGATTTGCTTGTCTGTAGTATGTTTAATATATAACTTATTTGAATCACTTAGATAATGACATTGGAAATTTGATAAACGATTGTATTAACGCGAATTGTTATGATTGAAGAAGCTCAACCCAATAGAAAACCTGTCCTGAGCAAAGTCGAATGGATAGAAATCCTCAACACAATAGAAAATTCTTGTCCAGCATTTACTTTGTTTATCCTGTACCAAAATGTTTAGTGCGGGGCAAAGCTGGTGTAAAAGAGTGTTAAATGTAAAAAGGGGCCAAGAAGGACGTTGTCCCAAGAAGAGAAAAAAAGTTGTTATAATGGCATATTTTTCTTGTAATTGAACTAATTAATGCTATTATCGTATTGAGTTGTAGCTAATATGGTCGATATATCAATGAAAAAGATGTAATTATGATATTATGAGGACATAATTATGAAACTCAAACAAATACGGGTTAGTGGCTATAAGAACCTGATTGACTGCGAAGTCAATCTTGGAGATTTTAATGTTCTGGTCGGACCAAACAATAGCGGAAAGAGTAATTTTCTAGAATTATTTCGGATTTTTGGGGGAGTATGTTTTGGAAATGATGTAATTCGTGAAGCTATATTTGCCGGATTAATACCTAAGACAAGGTTGTCGTTATCAATATGTCACTTAGAAGCACATAAAAACAAACCTTTGGTGATTGGATTTAACTTTGAGATTTTAATCAAGCAAAAGAAGTGGAATGTTGATTATGAAATAAAGGTTAAGTGCTCAATAGCAAAAAGGTCTCAAAAGGGTGTTCTTGAAGAACGATTAACGGCAAAAATTGTAGGAAGAAAAGGTCCTCGAACCGAATACATTTTCAGAAACGAAAAAGAACTAATTGTATATACCAGTGGATCAAAAAAAGCAGTACATCCTATCTCGAAAAATAATGTATCTCTACAGGCAATACGTTCTTTGTATCCGGATAACGAAGGTCTGACTCCTGAGTTTGGACATTTTTATAAAGCAATAAGTCAGATTGCAGGAATGAGAACTTTTGCTTTTTCACCTCAGGGTTTACGAGAAAAGTTTAATGAAGAGCAAAACATTAAGGGCTTGCGCGTATCTTCATTTGATCTTTTATTGATATTGGACAAGTTAAAAGAGGAAGCGAAATATTTAGATCTCTTTCAAGAAACGATGTGCGATATTTTCGACTTAGAAGAAGTTCGTTTTAGCGCCAAAGATATTTCTCCAGATAAAGAAAAAACGAATATTTCTAGGCGAAGTCGTAATCTGTTTATAAGCAGACAAGGCGATAACTGGTCTTGGTTCGAAGAGAATTCAGATGGAACATTTGTAGTAGCTGGTATACTGGCTTCTCTTTTTTCTGAGGAGGATAGAGGGCCAGTTTTGTGTTTGGAAGAATTGGAGAATTGCTTACATCCTGATGCGGTTGATAAATTACTTCGGTTTTTGCAGGACAACTCAGACCGTTGGCCGGTTTTGATTACAACACATTCAACATATATTTTGAACAGTGTAAAACCCACAGATGTAAATGTGGCTGTCGTCGATGAGACTGGAGCAACGCATTTTGAAAAGGTCAAGAACACTCGGGCATTGCGGGACTATCTTAATAAAAATCTAATGAGCTTTGGGGATTTGCTGGTGAATAACTACGATCGTTTCAGGGAGTGAAGCAATTGGTCAGGGCTCGGGGAAAGGGCAGTACCAAATCACCTATATCTCTTTTGCTGGTCGAGGGAGATACGGATGTTATTTTTTGGACCAGGATTAAAGCCGCCTATCTCAACGAGTGTCGCATTATAATCCGTAACCTTGAGGGGAATTTCAACATAAATAAGAAGGTGCTTGATAAAGTAGATGGATTTTGCGAAACACACACGGATGAATATGTCAGGGTCTATTGCTGCCTTGATAGAGAGTCGCGTGACGGTAGGGTGCCCGGTTTTGTATTAAGGATCATTAGGCGCAAAATCCAACAGCGTAATATTAGATCAGTTTTAAGTATCGATGCAATACTTGCTACACAACAGATAGAAAGCTGGTTCTTCTGGGACATAGAGACAATATACACACACTTAACGGTTCCGCATTCTCGGAGGAGAACGAACGCATATAGGCCTCCTGAGAGGTACACTTATCATGATATGGTAAAACTCTTTCGAGTTTATAACAAAACATACAATAAAGGTAAACGATGCAAGCACTTCATAGATCAACTAAACCTTGAAAGAATTATTGAAAACTGCAGAGTGCTGCGGGAAGGGATTGAGTTGATTAAGAGAAAGGCACAAAAATAAGCGTCTGAGTGTTAAAATTCTTCATTTCTTAAGGCCGGGGAGGAGGGAAAGAAACGTCCAGCATCGAACTTCGAATTCGGAGCCACTTCGCGGGTTTTTTTGAAAAATGTGGTTTTTGTAAGCCAAGCGATTGAATTTTCTATTTTCTATTTTCTATTTGGGTGGAATTGGAGAGATTTTTTTGAAAAAAGTGTCTTTCGTAAATCCTTGATGGTTATATATTTAGCAAACACAGAAATATATTTAACAGAATACTGAAAAAAGTGCTTGTAAATTAAAAAAAATCGGTTATAATGGCTCTCCGGTGGGACGGAGAGCCATTATTTAGCGGTTCTTTCGGGCGATTACATCGTTGTTCTTGCCTGACCGCACGTACTCGATGTACCTCGGTACGCCTCCGTTCGGCGGCAGGAAAACGCCTTGTACTCGACCGAAACTCCGCGCTAAAAAGAGGTAATTAGGATAAGGGCATATCAAAAAGCATCAAAAAAAACATAGGATAACAATTTTAGATTTTAGAGTTTGGAGGATCAAAAAATGAAGGTTCCGGCTTCGTCATGCGACTACGCCGCGACAGGCAGGGGCGGGAAGAGCAATAGAACGCCCAACATCAAATTAGGAGCAGCTTCCTACTCCGCACTTCGTGCTATGAAGGACAAGTCGCAGACTAGTTTCAATAGATCCTTCGACTCCGTCCCGACCCGTCGGGACCCCGCTCAGGATGACAAGGTCAGTTGTGAGGATTGTGAATATTCAATTGGTTCGGCAGTAGGCGAAGACAGGCCGATCTTGACCTGTCGCAACAAGGCGGTCGCACCGGGCCGATTGTGGGTGGTTGGGGCGGAGGAATGCTGTGCGAACTTTACGCGTGACAAAGAACTGCTGGCACCCGAACTGGTCCAGGCGTTGGCTGAGGGGGCCAGGCTGATACCCTTAACGCAGGGCAGGTTCGCCATTGTCGATGCCGAAGACTACGACCGGCTCTCCGAACACAAATGGCATGTTATGAAATGCGTCAGAACCGAATATGCCGGGAGCTATCAAGACGGCAAATATATCTTAATGCACCGGGTGCTGTTAAACGCTCCCCCCCACAGGATAGTTGACCACAGGGACGGTAACGGCCTGAACAATCGAAAGCACAACCTGCGGCTCTGCACTCATCAGGAGAATCTCTACAACCAGCGGCCCCGACTGGGCGGGACATCAAGATTTAGAGGCGTTTGCTGGAGAAAAACAAGAAGAAAATATGAAACCAAAATACAAAAAAATGGAAAAAGATATTCTTTAGGCTACTACCACGACGAGACCGAGGCAGCCGTAGTATATGACATCAAGGCAATGGAGTTATTCGGAGAATTCGCCTACCTGAACTTCCCAAAGCTGATGCGGAGGTACAGAAGACAGATGACAGAAGACAGATGACAGAAGACAGATGACAGAAGACAGATACTCGATGCTGGATTCTGGATACTAAAGCCCGCGAAGCGGCTCCTCAACTCCCGAGTCACGAGCCACGAGCGACGAATGCGTGGCGGCGCTGGGGTATTACGGTTCGACGTGGACGAGTTTTCCGATGCCGTAGGTCCGTGCGATGGCAACATCGGCAAATTGCAGTTCGGTCCGCGGGATAACAATCGTAGGGTAGTCCTGTTCGAACTCGACTACATCATACTTCGATTCCGGAGTGAGCTTTTGGGCGTCTAAAATGTCCGCGAGACGACCTATTTCTTTGCCGTTGAACCTGCTGACGACCATTCGGCCTAATCCATGATAGCCGAGGTTTATGTTGGCGGGCAAAACGTAGCTCAAGATGACGATATCGCGGCGCTGGTCGGTGGGCGCAAACGCCAGATCCCGATAGTAATGGTACAAGTGCGGCGGCACCTTGCCACCCCAGTCATCCCCCCAGACCTGCAGGTAATCACGCGTGAGCCCTCGGAAAACAAAGCCTCCCGTTACGATGTACTCGGGCTGCTTTGCATATTCGTAATAGGGGACCAACATCTCGGACGCTTTGAAATTACGCACCTTTGTTTTTAGCTGCTGCTTTTTGCCGTCCCGCCAGATCTCGAAAGTTACATCCTCACCGATACTGTGGCCGGTAATCAGATGATGATAAGATGTCCTGTCGAACTGCTCGTGGGCAAATCGGCCGTATGCATTGAGGCCCTGGCCGTCGATGGCTAATATAACGTCGGTTTCGTTGAGTATGTCGCTGCCGGTGCCGAGATTGTACACCCTGGCAACGTAAACGCCGTCCTTCATGTCTTCGGGCATCTTAAGCCAGCCGCGCCTCGTAGGATCCAGCAGTGTCATTGTTACAAAACCCGCGGCGCCGAAGCCGGCGTATTGGCCCCGGCGTGCGTCGGCGAGAAAACGGTTTATAGTTATCGCGGGGATCAGTCCCACCTCCTGCGCATCGGTGTCGGCCCAGCAGGCAATGCCGATGGGCTTTTCGCCCATACAGTACAGTCGCGCCCCGGCCGCGGCGGTAGATGCGTTTACGACGGTAAAATTCAGAAATCTCGCGTAAGAAGTAGTCGATTTGTACACTTTCGCTTCGTCAAGATAGCCGCGTCCTGTGGTAAGATTGCCAGTTGCCGAGAGCCAGTATGACTGCACCTGAGTGCCTTTGTCGTATTCTTCGGCAAAATCAAGCGGCTCCAGCGGTTCGCCCGCCGCATCTTTGTCGAGCTCTAAAAGACACAGGTTACTCTCGTAGTCAATCACTTTCACCTCGGCCGGTATGAACTCATTTTGCCCGTGGCGGCGGGCCTTTATGAACGCTGCATCACTTGCATTCCGAGCCGTGGTTAGCACCTCGTATGATCCGACCGCACATCCGAAGCCGGCCTTTTGAATGATTTCGGCACTTTTCCAGGGTTGCATCTGGTTGTAAACATAGGCCGAGACATTCAGATAAACCAGGGATTTCTTGAGCTGCTCGCTCATATCTGTATTACCTTCATCGGCACCTGCCGGCAAGTGCTGACGAAGGCAAGAACTCAGCGAGGTGATAATTCCCAGGACAACAACACAATACAATGCTGATTTGGCACTCATAGCTTACCCTCCAAACGGGCTTCGGCAGGTACCTGGTATTTTCCCAATATACTCTGATGCCGCTCATTTGCTTTTGCGCTGTCGAGGATTAACGGTGCGGTTGCGCCCATAAACCTTATTATGCAAAATCCGTCTCGGCTTTGCGCAAAAGCGTCTCGCAAGTCACCCAAGCCGTGAATGTCGAGGCCGTTAACGGTTTCGACGACCTTACTTCTGAAGCCGCCACTATACGAATTGACCTCGTCCGGGAGAATTCCCGAAAGCACAACGTATTCTTTGCGGTCCCGGTCGGTGTTGAGTTGCTCCGAATCACTGAAAAGATATCTCAGGTAATAGGGTATGTCGGTTATCCAGGTGCGGCCCCATGATTCGAGAAAATTGCGGCTGACCGGCACAAAGGTAAGCCCCGCGAAGACCTCGTACCGCGGGTCGGCATCATATTGGCGCCGGTACGGCAGGATGGGTTTGTTGAGCGCAACAACGGCTGTTGTCTTGTTAAGTTTGCCGCTGCGATAAAATGTAAGCTCAACGTTTTCGCCCATCTGCTTGCGCTCGATGGCTTCGGCCATGTGCAGTCTGAGGCCGTAAATCTCTATCATGCCGTCATTATCGATGTCGAAATCATCGATACGCGTTATCACATCACCGGCCTGCAGAACGTTCTCCACCGAGCTGTGCATCAGCGTGTTCAGAATCACGATGCCCTGCTGTTCCGGAGGAACTTTGAGATAGTCGGCATAACTTCTGCTGTGCAGACCCGGAAAGAATGCGAAGCCAACGGAGCCGAAGCCGTCGTAGCGACCGTCTTCTATGTCGGTCAGGAAGTGCTCAATGACGGTGGTCGGAATCAGATAGCCGATGTTTTCAGCCTCTCTCAGGCCCTGAAATGCCACGCCGACCACCTTGCCGTTTTGCAATACGGGTCCGCCGCTATTGCCCGGATTGATGGCCGCGTCGGTCTGGACAACGAGGTGTGAATCCGCCCGTGTATGACTGTAAACGTCCATCTGTATTCGACTTACAACACCTTCCGTAACCGAGATGCGCCTGCCGCCCACCGGAAAACCGTAAGTTTGCACGGTCGAATTTACTTTTGGCAAGGGGCCCAATTCCAGCGGGACCATGTCGTTGAAGAAACTGTCATCGTCCACCGTCAGTATTGCCAGGTCGCAATCGTGGCCAATGAACGCCACCTCGGCGGGGTAACGCCTGGCCTCATATTCCTTTCTTACCTCCACATATTTATAGTTGCTCGCATTGTGGGCGTTAGTGAGAATCTTTCGGCCTCCAATAACGAACCCCGACCCGATCCCATGGACCACCTCCGTCTGTTTCCATGGCGTTATATAGTCAAATTCCTGTTGGACACTGCGAACCATCACCACGGATTTATCGAGTGAACGCTGTCCGACCTGGGCAACAGCACCACCTGCTCCTCCGAGCCCACAGAGCAACACGGCTGCGGCTGTCGCAACTACTACAATCTTGGGTGGCCTCATGTCAACATACTCCGAAAATAATCGTTTTCACGCTGAAAAGTCCCAACTATGTGCGCCAGGTGCCGACACACCCGCCTTGGCGAAGACAGGACCAGCAAACTCGCAACCAATTATACATTCATCAGCGTACAAACGAAAGAACATTCCTGACCTGTCCAGAGCGTAGCCGAAGGACCCATCCCGGCCTTTCCACAACTGTATAAGGCCGCCCCTGAATGTTCAACCATCATACCCTTATCTGTTTTTCGTGAAAAAAACCGCTGGCTAAAAGAGCTATTTGGCATTATAATCACTCTAAACACCGACCCTGGCTTTTTCAGAGAACTGCCAAAGATTAAAGGACGAAAAGATGCCAAATAGATGGAAAGATTGGCTGGCCCAGGAGGCGATCAGAAATGCCCGGGAAATCATCAAATTCTGTCAGGATTGTGTTCGCCGATAAGAACAAGGTTTTGCGGCAACTGAAGGCTTATGTCAGAAAAGTTAAGCGGGCCCGGCCGGAAGTAGAAAAAGTAGGGCTGTTCGGCTCTTATGCAACCGACACTTTCGGCCCGGCCAGCGATGTGGACTTGTTGATGATTTTGCGCGAAAGCCGAAAACGCTTCTTAGACAGGATTCCTGATTATATGCCGGATAGTCTCACTGTAGGTTGTGATGTCTTCCCTTACACGAGAGCCGAAATAAAGAAGATGAAACAGGAAGGTTCCCTCTGGATTCGCCATGTCCTTAAAGAAGCGATCTGGCTTTAAGTTGTAATTGAGACATGAAAAATAAAATGTTGACACAAGAAAAAGTGATGGCGATTTTGAGGAAAGAGCTTCGGTATTTTGCATCCGAATACGGTGTAAAGAGAATAGGTCTATTCGGCTCTTATGCAAAGGGTATACAAAGAGAAGATAGTGATATAGATATCCTAGTAGAGTTTGAAAGACCAATAGGTCTTAAGTTCGTTGAGTTTGCCGAATACATGGAGAAAATATTAGGTAAAAAAACGGACATTCTGACTCCTGATGGGATAAAGGGAATAAGAATTGAGAAAGTTGCCAGAGATGTTAAGGAGAGCATAGTCTATGCCTAAAAGAGCAGATATAGATTGTCTTAATGACATTAAAGAAGCTATTCGAAGGATAAATATTTACATAGAAAACTTGAGTTACGAACAATTTCTGGAAGATCTAAAAACTGAGGATGCCGTGGTCCGTAACCTTGAAGTCATAGGTGAAGCGGCAAAAAATATATCCGAGGAGTTAAAGAGAAAATATTCACAAATACCCTGGAAAGATTTGGCAGGTGTAAGAGATAGACTTATACATCATTATTTTGGCGTCAACTTCGACATTGTGTGGGACATAGCTAAAAAAGAACTGCCTGCGATCACCCTGCAAGTTGAAGAAATCTTAAAAATCGGATGAATTGAAAATGATAAGAAACAAGCACAAATTGAACGAGTTTTATCGTAAGCTAATCGAGCAGGAAAATATTTCCCACAAACAGGCCCTTGCTATATACGAAGCCATGCACGCCGAAGCCGTGTCTTTAGGAATTATCAGTTCCGAAAACATCATGGAAGGCCTGGAAGTCGATTTAAGGATTGCAAGAGCCATAAATGGGCTAAACTGACCGACTGTCATTCCGAGCGGAGTCCCGACTTGTCGGGACGGAGTCGAGGAATCTATTAAAATAGTTCGTTTGAGTAAAAGGATTTAACCTTGTGATAGAAGAATTAATACAAAAGATAGCTCAACGTTTGGACGAGGACAAGATTCCTTACATGATTATCGGCGGTCAGGCGGTCCTGCTGTACGGAAGTCCGCGCCTGACACGAGACATCGATATAACTCTGGGAATAGACACGGACAAGTTCCAACCGATTGCAATGTTATGCAAGGAATTGGGCTTGAAGGTTCTCCCTGAAGACCCGGCCGATTTTGCAAGCGAAACCAAGGTGCTGCCTGCCGAAGAGCCCAACTTAAGAATACGGGTGGACTTTATTTTTTCGTTTACTCCTTATGAAGCGCAGGCAATGACCAGAACGAAAGAAGTTCCGATGAATGGCTATCCTGCAAAGTTCGCGTCCTGCGAAGATGTTATTATCCATAAGATGGTCGCAGGAAGAGCCATCGATGCTGAAGATGTGAAGAATATACTGATCAAGAACAAAGATTCGGTTGACCTTGAATATATCAGGCAATGGCTTTTGGAGTTTGGCAAGATTTCTGAGCACAAAGAGATATTAGAAAAGTTCAATAATTTGTTGGAATGGTAACCCAACATTAGCAAGGACTCAAGCAGGCCACTGATTGGAAACGTAACCGTGGTCTTATGCTTTCTTTGCCAAATGGTGTGAAGTTGACAGATTATCAGGTGATTCCAGAAATCGACGTATTAATTGCAACGGGTCACTTCCTGGTGCAACGAGGCGTCCAGCTTGACCAATTTTCCGTCCCCAAGGGGAAAGGAATGGATACCAAATCAGCCAAGAACCGAATCTACCAAACATTTTATTCCGCACCAGGCTTTGTGCCCTATTTCGTCAATGAGGGCCCAGACATTGTAGGCGCATCTGAAACTGAATGGTGGCAGATTGAATGCAAAGGTTCCGGTTCAGGAAAAGCACAGACACAGCGGAACAACTTTGATCGGGCGCTTGCGAGCGTAGTCTCTTATTATGGAGAGGATATAAAGGAACTTCCAGAGTCCTGCATAAACGCACAGGCCTATCTGGGTTTAGCCTTGCCAGCATCACCCGCGTACCTGAACGAATTGAAAAGAAGGGTGCGACAACCGTTGCGTAAAATACTAAACCTGTGGGTGCTGCTTTATGAACCCAAATCGGAAAAGGTCAGAGCTGTATCTCCCGAGGATAGCTATTGAACTGCTAAACATAATTTGGGTTTCCAGTATATGGGGTTTATAGACGATAGATTTCCCGTCTGTGGCCGATTTTGAATATGTCAACTACAAAATAAATGCCAGACTCGGCTCTTTTCTGCGCTCATGGAAAGCTGCCAGGTCAACCTCATCCTCCGCTAGAGAGAATCGGACCG
>CAZLWL010000080.1:0-11834 GCA_964563335.1 uncultured Pirellulales bacterium | reverse complement strand
GGTGATATGGACGGCAACGGCAATGTGGACAGCGCAGATTTGGCCTTGTTCGCTGATTACTGGTCACAGACCGACTGTGGTCGGTGCGGCGGCGCTGACTTTACCGGTGACGGCAATGTGGACATCGATGATTTGACCCTATTTGTCGAGATATGGTTGTCAGGTCTCGAACAGCAGTCCCACAACTAATCTCAAATAGAAGGGACGCAGGCCTCGATTTAGTCGGGCCTTGTCCTCTGTCTTCCGTCCTCTGTCTTCACTTCGCCTTTCCTTGTTCGGCGTTCGACATTCCTTGTTCTCCACAGGACACCTTGCGGTGGATATTCGATATTCCCTCTGTCGTAATAGTCAAATGACTACGACAAATGACTATTACCCTTCGATACATTACATAAGTTGGGCCGATTCAGTAATCCAATAGTCAAATGACTACAGCCTTTCCATCTGTATAGAACGGTTTGATTTGGCAATGCAGTAGTCAAATGACTACCTTCCAAATGTCAGGATGTCCGCAAAGTATATTTTTCGTTAGCAATGTTTTCTTTTTGCCCCGTTAGAAGTAGGCCGTTGACTTCTAACGGGGTTTGCCTATAATCAAGCTTTCCGTTCGCCATTGTCAGGCTAAACGGCAGTTTTCTGAGGCGTATGAATTATTGAGGAACTGTCATTCCGCACCCATTCGGCTTCGCTCAGGGCAGGCTTTGATGCGGAATCCAGACTGTCGGTACATCTGGGTTCCTGCCCCTGCTTCTGCAGGGGTTACAACCTTGCGCAGGAATGACTTTGATCGATCGAGCTTTACCGCTAACAAAACTTTAGTCCTCTTAAATCTGAAAAGGGTCAATAATGTCCAGAAATATATTGTTCAGTCTAATGCTGTTTGTTCTGCCGGCTAATCTCGGCTGTCCGGCTGGCAACAACACCCCGACCGACAGTCGGCCTTTGGCGAATAGCCGGATTAGCGTTGTCGAAAAACCAAACACCGAAGCGAAAAACGATTTCTATACAGGTAACCGCCCCCCATTACTGCCAAGCCCTTTGATAAAGCTGCCGATAAGTGCGATTAGACCGGCCGGCTGGGTGCGCAGACAGCTCGAATTACAAGCGGATGGTTTCGTCGGACACCTGCTCGAAATTAGTCGATTCCTTAAAAAGCAGGACAATGCATGGCTCAGTCCCGAAGGCCGGGGACACAGCCCCTGGGAAGAAGTACCCTACTGGCTCAAAGGCTTCGGCGACACTGGATACGTCTTGGGCGATGAGCGTATCATCAAAGAAGCACGCCGATGGATTGAAGCGACGCTAAGCAGTCAGCAGGACGATGGATACTTCGGCCCACGGGCAAACAAAACCGGCAGTCGCCGTGAAAAAGGCAAACCCGACGTATGGCCTAATATGATTATGCTCAACGTACTCCAGTCGTATTATGAATATTCCGGCAGGGACCCCGCTTTGCGGGAACCCGACGAGCGTGTCCTGACTCTGATGAGCAAATACTTCCGCTGGCAGTTGACCATCCCGGACGAAGATTTTCTGCCGCCGTTCTGGCAGAACCAGCGGGCCAGTGACAACCTCGCCAGCGTTTATTGGCTGTACAACCGTACCGGCGATAAATGGCTTATAGACCTTGGCGAAAAGATTCATCGCAACACCGCCGACTGGACCGGCGGTGTTGCCAGTTGGCATGTTGTGAACATCGCCCAGTGTTTCCGCGGCCCGGGCATCTTCTATCAACAGTCGAAAGACGCAAAGCACATAACAGCTACCGAACGCAACTATCAGACTGTAATGGGCATCTATGGCCAGGTGCCCGGCGGCATGTTCGGCGCAGACGAAAATGCCCGACCCGGTTTTATCGGACCGCGACAGGCCGCAGAGACTTGCGCAATGGTTGAGATGATGCTCTCGCACGAGATGCTGCTGGCGGTAACCGGTAACCCTAAGTGGGCAGACCGCTGTGAGCAAGTAACGTTCAACTCGCTGCCCGCCTCAATGACGCCGGACCTCAAGGCGCTGCATTACCTCACCGCTCCGAATATGATATTGTGCGACCGGGACAACAAGTCCCCGGGCCTGCAAAACCGCGGGCCGATGCTGTTGTTTGACCCGCACCGTCATCGCTGCTGTCAGCACAACTCCGCCCACGGCTGGCCTTATTACGCCGAACGCCTCTGGATGGCCACGCCGGGCAACGGCCTGGCCGCTGTGCTCTATGCACCTTGCCTGGTTACGGCAAAAGTCGGCGACGGCACTAAGGTTACAATCGTAGAGAAGACACGATACCCATTCGACGAGAGTATCCAGCTAACTATCACAACCGCAAAGCCGGTCAGCTTCCCGCTTTATCTGCGCATACCCGGCTGGTGCGAAAAGCCCGAGTTGATAATCAACGGCAAAAAAGCGGCAGTCAAAGCCCGTCCCGGTGCATATATCCTGATTGACCGCAAGTGGACGGACGGCGACAGGATAAATCTTAATCTGCCGATGAAAATCACGCTCACGAAGTGGGCGAAAAATAAAAACAGCGTCTCGGTCAATCGAGGGCCTTTGACATATTCACTGAAGATTGGCGAGAAATACGTCAGGGCCGGAGGCACCGACAAATGGCCCGCGTGGGAAATACATCCGACTACTCCGTGGAATTATGGGCTGCTGTTGAATGAGCCGAATCCGGCCTCGTCCTTCCGGGTTGTGCGAAAGCAATGGCCTGATGACGAACAGCCTTTTGAAGCTAACGCCGCACCAATCGAGCTGCGTGCCAAGGCCAAGAAGATACCGGCCTGGCAGAAAGACTACCTCGGCCTTGTTGGAAAGCTCCAGCCAAGTCCTGCCAAATCCGACGAGCCGACCGAGACCGTAACGCTAATCCCGATGGGCTGCGCCCGGTTACGGATTTCAGCGTTTCCAACCATCGGCACCGGCCCCGATGCCCACCAGTGGGAACAGCCTGCCAAATCACTGCCTGCTGCCGCCTCGCACTGCTGGTCAGGCGACACCGTCGCAGCGCTCAGCGACAAGTTGCAGCCTAAGAATTCGAACGACCAGAGCATCCCGCGTTTTACCTGGTGGGACCACAAAGGCACAACCGAATGGGTACAATATGACTTCGAGCAGCCGAAAAGAGTTTCCGGCGCAGCGGTTTACTGGTTCGACGATACAGGCAGAGGAGGCTGTCGCATTCCAAAGTCCTGGCGATTGCTGTTTAAGGACGCCGGCCAATGGAGGCAAGTATCAAACGCCGGCAGCTATGGTTTGGAAAAGGATAAGTTCGATAATGTAAAATTCGACCCCGTGCATACGACATCGCTGCGCCTGGAGGTACAGTTGCAGCCGGACTTCTCCGGCGGTATCCTTGAATGGCAAGTTAACGCTGAAAATTGACAAGAAATGATAAGAAAGAATAAGCTCGGAGCATTTGAAAAAACAAACTTGGCCTGATATTCTGATGGCCTGATGTCCACTACCTGATAACCTGGTACCCTGATAACCTGAGGTAATGTATGGCAAGGAACAAGATAACAATAGTTGGTGCCGGCAAGGTTGGCGCAACAACCGCTCACATTGCTGCAACAAAACATCTCGGCGATATCGTCCTGCTCGACATCGTTGAAGGCCTCGCCGAAGGCAAAGCCCTTGATATCGCCGCAGCAAGCCCCGTTCAGCTTTACGACTCTAACATCATCGGCACCCGCGACTGGGAAAAGACCGCAGAGAGCGAAATCGTAATCATAACAAGCGGAGCGCCTCGCGGCCCCGGTATGAGCCGCGACGACCTGCTTACAAAAAACGTCCAAATCGTCAAAGATGTCAGCCAAAAAACAGCCAAATATTCGCCCAGCAGCATCGTCATTGTTGTCTGCAACCCGCTCGATGCAATGGTTTATGCCACCGCCAAAGTTATGGGCTTTGCTAAGAATAAGGTTATGGGAATGGCCGGTGCGCTGGACTCAGCACGCTTTAGCTATTTTCTTTCCCGCGAGCTTGGCGTAAGCGTAGAGGATATAAAGTGCGTCTTAATGGGCGGCCACGGCGACGATATGGTACCTTTGCCGAGATTCACATCCGTCAGCGGAATACCCGTAACCGAGCTGCTTAATGAAGGGAAAATCACCGAACTAATCGAACGAACACGAAAAGGCGGCATCGAAATCGTAAATCTGCTCGGCTACAGCGCTTATTATGCACCGGCTGCCGGGGCAGTTAAAATGGCTGAAGCGATTCTAAAAGATAAGAAAACCGTAATGTCCTGCTGTGCTCATTGTGACAGCGAGTATGGCGTTGGGGGGCACTTCGTTGGCGTTCCCACTGTCCTCGGTAAAAAAGGCGTCGAAAAGGTCATCGAATTGGATTTAAACGAGGCCGAACAAGCCCAGTTCCAAAAATCACTCGCTCACGTAAAACAGCTCGTGCTAAAAGTGGACAAACTCTTATAAGTAAAAAAAAGGCAAAACAATGAAATTAAAATTTGGCGTTTTGTTTGTAAGGTACTACCATGCCGGATGTTTTGCTTAAAGTAAGCATATTTTGTCCTCCTTCAAAAAAAATCTTTGATATTTATAGCGAAATTTATAATACATTTTTTATCCTCTCTCTCAAGAAAATTCTGCATAAAATCATCGTGAACCCTTTCGGGCCTTGATTTTCAATTTGCAATGGCAAAGAATCTGGGTTATAAGATAATTTCTTCAGGACTAAATACTTAATAAGGAGTTGACGATGGCGGAAATAAAAAAATATATCGCCGTTGACCTCGGCGCCGAGAGCGGCAGAGTAATGCTTGGCTCTGTTTCGGCGCGTAAACTTGTTCTTGATGAAATCCATCGTTTCGATAATGGGCCCATCGAAGAGCACGGCTTGCTGCGCTGGGATTTTGACAGGCTGTTTTACGAAGTTAAGTCCGGTGTTAGCAAAGCGACAAGAGCGGCAGGCGCTCAGGTATGGGGCATCGGCGTCGATAGCTGGGGCGTCGATTTCGGCCTGCTCGACGTCGATGGCAAACTCATTGAGAATCCTTATCACTATCGCGACAGCCAGACCAACGGGATGCAGGAAAGGGCGTTTGAAATGATGAGCAAACGCGACATTTATGAAAATACCGGCGTGCAGTTTATGCAGCTAAACAGCCTGTATCAACTGCTCGCAATGCGCCTGAATAATTCGATTGCCTTAGCCAAAGCAAAGAATCTGATTTTCATTGCTGATTTGGTCTCGTACTTTCTGTGCGGCAAGATTTTCGCAGAATACAGTCTTGCCAGCACATCACAATTTATGGATATGAGGATAGGCCAATGGTCCAAAGAGGTCCTGGATAGACTGTCTCTGCCGATTAAAATCATGCCGAAAGTCGTCGAGCCAGGGACCGTTGTGAGCCAGTTGTCCGGCAGGATTGGAAGAGAGCTCCGCTGTGGGCCTATTCCGGTTATTGCTGTTGGCTCACACGATACGGCTTCAGCCGTCGTCGCCGTGCCTGCTGCAGGGGACTCCAGATGGGCGTATCTTTCATCCGGGACCTGGTCCCTTATGGGTGTTGAAGTGCCGCAGGCTATCGTTAATGATAAGACCTTTGAATACGAGTTCACAAATGAGGGCGGAGTTGAAAACACGATTCGTCTTCTCAAAAACATAATGGGACTATGGCTGATGCAGGAATGCAAAAGGCAATGGCAGCGCGAGGGAACCGACCTGTCATATAACCAGTTGTCGGCTTTGGCAGAAAAAGCCGAACCGTTTGCCAGTCATATTGAAGTTGATAACAGCGGATTCCTTGCACCCGGCGATATGCCCAGGAGAATAAACGATTACCTCACCGAGGCGGGCCGGAATCCAATCGACGACAAGGGACAGATGATAAGAACCATACTGGAGAGTCTGGCCTTGAAGTATCGTTCCATAATGGAAGCTATCGAAGATGCTACAGGAGATACGATTGAGATATTGCATATTGTCGGCGGCGGAATACAAAATGAGCTGCTTTGTCAGTTCACAGCCAATGCTCTTGGCAAGAAGGTAATCACCGGCCCGATAGAGGCCACGGCCAGCGGCAATATCCTGATGCAGGCCAAGGCGACAGGACAGATACAATCTTTGGCCCAGGCCAGAGAGATAGTCAGCAATTCATTTGACCTTAAAGAATATCAGCCGCAGGATGCCTCACTCTGGGATGAGCAATACAAAAAAGTGCACAAGGCGTAAGGGCATAAGTGCATAAGGCAATTACCAACAGTAGAAAGATTCATTTTGATTGCAGAACTCGAAGGTAAGCTGGATAGTTTTGACGCCGACGAAAGAAAGAAAGCTCTGACGGCACTCTGTGAAAGGGTCCGAGCAGGCGAAATCGATTTGCCCAAAGCCGGCACAGATGTCAATCTGCACTGTCATACCTTTTTCTCATACAACACATACGGCTTTTCACCGAGCAAATTCGCCTGGCTGGCTCGCAAAGCCGGATTAGCCGTTGCAGAAGTGGTGGATTTTGATGTGCTGGATGCTCTAAAAGAATTCCTTGAGGCGGCGAGAATGCTCGATCTGAAGGCCTGTGCCGGCCTGGAGACACGAGTCTTTGTGCCGGAATTTGCAACCAGAGTAATGACATCGCCCGGTGAGCCGGGTATCACGTACCATATGGGAGTAGGATTTCCGAGAGCTGCGTTGGAAGGTGAGCAAGAAGAGTTTTTGCTTAATCTTCGCAAAACCGCACAGCAGAGAAACAGGGATTTAATGGGCCGGGTAAATAAATATCTAAAGCCCGCTGAATTGGATTACGAACGGGATGTGCTCGTTCTGACGCCGTCGGGCAATGCGACCGAGCGGCATATCTGTCTTGCATACGCCCGCAAAGCTAAAGAAATCTTCGGCCAGGAAAAGAGCCTTGCCGATTTCTGGTCTGAGAAACTGGGTGTCGAAGTCAAATCGTCAGAGCTGCCTGAGGGCAGAGAATTATTAAATACGATTCGAGCGAAAACTATGAAGCGCGGCGGCGTTGGATATGTCCCGCCCGACAAAGGCTCGTTTCCACTGATGGTTGATACCAACCGGTTTTTACTCGCAGCCGGGGCAATTCCAACTTTGACCTGGCTGGACGGCACCAGCGAAGGTGAAAAAAACATCGAAGAGCTTTTGGATGTAGCCATGAGTACCGGCGCCGCGGCTATCAACGTTATCCCGGACCGCAATTATACGTCCGGAGCCAAAGATGAAAAAACGGACAATCTCTATCAGGTGGTTGAACTTGCCCAAAAGCTGCATCTGCCGGTTGTAGAGGGCACGGAGATGAACAGCCCGGGACAAAAATTCGTGGACAACTTCGAGACAGCGGAGCTTTCGCCGTTAGTGCCGGTATTTCTAAGTGGCGCCCACATCGTTTATGCCCATTCGGTGCTTCAACAAAAGTGCGGATTAGGCTATACCAGCGACTGGGCCAAGAAAAACTTTAAGAGCGCTGCGGACAAAAACGAATTCTTTGAAGAGTTTGGAAGCACACTTGAGCCACAGGACGAGGATAAACTCAGCGCCTTAAGTGAGGATGTAACCGCTAAGGAAATATTAGATAAGATTAGCAATTGACAGCGACCGTCATTGCGAGGCCTTGTAGGGTGGGGCTTGCCCCACCGAGTTTTGTTCGGTGGGCTAAAGCCCACCCTACGAAACTCGAAACACGAGGAACGAGAGACGAGCTATGGCAGATTTACCGAAGACACAATATGCTGTGCAGTTGGTTGGGTCGGATAAGCTTGTCCTGAATAAATCCAAGAAGGTTTTCGCTCCCGGCACACATCAGATTCTTTGTAGGGTCGAGGCGGTTGGGCTTTGTTTTTCCGACCTTAAGTTACTGAAACAATTTTCCTCACATGTCCGTAAGAGCAAAATAGTTTCCGGCATTGATATTGAAATACTTAAAGAGATACCCAGTTATGTACCCGGCGAAGCACCGACGGTGCCAGGCCATGAAACTGTGGTCAGGATTGAGGCGGTTGGCCCCGCGGTGGAAAATTTTAAGCCCGGCGAGCGCTTCCTTGTACAGACGGACTACCGTTGGATACGCACTGCCACTTCCAACGCGGCGTTCGGATACAATTTTGAAGGCGCTCTCGCCGAATATGTGCTGATGGACGAAAGGGTCATAACCACACCGCAAGGCAACTCGATGCTTTTACCCGTCGGCGAGGAGCTTTCCGGCTCGGCTGTAGCTCTGGTGGAGCCGTGGGCGTGCGTTGAAGATGCCTATGTATCCGCCGAACGCACGAGTTTGAAAATAGATGGGAATATGCTCATAGTTGCTGATACTGAAGTAACCGAAAAAACTTTTCAAAATTTGTTTAGTCGATACGGAAAGCCGAGGCAAATAACCTGGCTCTCACGGTCGGCAAAACCCCGTGTAAAACGCGGGGCTAAATATTTAGCCTGCGGTTTTACCGCAGGTTCGGCTGGGGTGGATGTGGAAATAAAAAAGGTTTCAAGCATATCGGCGCTTACCGATGCCGGTTACGATGACATAATCTATTTTGGCTCTGATGCTAAGGTTGTTGAAGTATTGTTTGCAAAAGTTGCTTTGAATGGTATTCTCAATATCGTTCTATGTGGCGACAGATTCTGCAGAGATGTTGTTACTACGGTTGGGCGAGTTCACTATGGAGGTATTCGAATAGTTGGCACTACGGGTTCGGACCCGGCTGAGTCTATGAAAGTGATTCCCGAAACCGATGAAATTCGTCCCAGTGACAAGATTAATGTTGTCGGGGCTGGCGGCCCGATGGGTATGATGCACGTCATACGAAACATCTGCCAAGGTGTCGAAGGTGTGAGCGTTTTTGCTTCCGACGTGGATGACAACCGGCTGGCGACACTGACAAAAATCGCCGGGCCTTTAGCTAAGAAAAACGGCGTTGCATATAAGGCTTACAACCCAACAAAAGAGAAGATTACCGATGTTTTTGACTATACCGCTTTGATGGCGCCGATACCTGCTCTGGTTGCCGCTTCGGTGTCTGATGCTGCCGAGCACGGACTGATAAACATCTTCGCCGGCATTCCCGCGACGGTTACCGGAGAGATTGACCTTGATGCTTATATAGAAAAGAGATTGTATTTCATCGGTACGAGCGGCTCGACTTTGGAGGATATGAAACGGATGCTGGAAAAGGCCGAATCCGGCAGGCTCGATACGAACCTTAGCGTTGCGGCTGTTTGCGGGCTTGCCGGTGCGACCGACGGAATTCGGGCGGTCGAGAACCGGTCGATAGCAGGTAAAATTGTTGTTTATCCGGCCTGTAAAGATTTGCCGCTGGTGCCGCTTGAAAAGCTGAACGAAAAGATGCCGGAAGTTGCCGGATGTCTAAATAACGGCTTGTGGACAAGTCAGGCAGAGCAGAAACTCTTGGAAATGTATCAAAATTCTTAAAAAGGGGGATAACCAATCAGGAAAGGACAAATTATGGAAAAGTCAAAGAAACTAATGAGGGGATTTGGAAGGTGGACGAAAAGACGTAACATTTGGTTGATTTGCGGGCTTTGGTTGATTGCTTTTTTAATGGCCGGCTGTGATGGTCAGCAATCAGGATTCAGCGGCCTGGAAATGGGTATGGGGAATCTGGCACGTATGTCTTA
This sequence comes from uncultured Pirellulales bacterium, assembly GCA_964563335.1. GTDB lineage: Bacteria > Planctomycetota > Phycisphaerae > Sedimentisphaerales > Anaerohalosphaeraceae > QNBT01. The sequence continues at coordinate 2,231 of CAZLWL010000080.1, read as the reverse complement.
TGCCGAGACGCGTTCGGTTAGTCCGGAGAATTTCACCGGCGAAAAAGGCAAGGGTGGAATGGCAACGGAGGGTACAGGAGCAAGGGCAGCGAGTGAATTAGGGCAGGGCTGGAAAGTTTCTCCTTCGGTGAGGATTAGGCCGGGACAAACCTTTCTAATGGCTGACATCGAAGGCTGCGGCGCCATTCAGCATATATGGATGACTCCGACAGGGAACAATCGCTTTAATATTCTGCGGATTTACTGGGACGGCGAAGAGAAACCCTCTGTCGAATGCCCGGCGGGGGATTTCTTTGCTTGCGGTATGGGTCAGTATGTTGGAGTCAACTCCTTGGCGGTCTGTGTCAATCCCAAGAGCGGATTCAACTGTTATTGGGTAATGCCGTTTCGCAAGAGCTTTAAGATTACTATGACTAATATCGACGAAAAACCGATGGTGCTGTATTACCAGATTGACTACACACTGACTGATGTCCCGAAAGACGCAGCTTATTTTCACGCCCAGTTTCGCCGGGTAAATCCGCTTCCTTACAAGCAGGATTATACCATTCTTGAAGGCGTACGGGGACAGGGGCACTATGTTGGAACATATATGACGTGGGGCTCGAACAGTCCGGGCTGGTGGGGTGAAGGCGAGATTAAGTTCTTTATGGATGGTGACACGGAATTTCCGACGATTTGCGGGACCGGAACGGAAGATTATTTTTGCGGTTCTTATGGTTTTCACAAACCGGATTCGCGTGAGTATCAGGAATTTAACAGTCCTTACGCGGGGATGCCGCAGGTGATAGAGTCCGAAACACAGCCGCGTTTTGGGCTGTACCGCTGGCACATTTTGGATCCTATCAGGTTTGAAAAAGACCTGAAAGTAACGATACAGGCGCTGGGCTGGAGAGACAGAAAGTATCTGCCTCTAAAAGATGATCTTTCTTCAGTTGCGTTCTGGTATCAGGCTGAACCTCATGCGTCGTTTCCGAAACTGCCGGATAAGGACTCTCTGAAAATTGAGTAGTGAGTGCAGTTTTTAAGTTTTAAGAAGGTCGAAGCGAAATGACTGACCCAAGAGGAATTGAAAAAGCATACGAACAGGCAAGGCAGCGCTATGCTGAGCTGGGTGTCGATACCGAGGCGGCGATGAAACGGCTGAGCAGCACAGCAATATCACTGCACTGCTGGCAGGGGGATGATGTCGGTGGATTTGAAAAGACCGAAGAGGGCCTTAGCGGTGGCGGCATAATGGCCACGGGCGCCTATCCCGGCAAGGCACGAACCGCTGATGAGCTGCGGATGGACCTGGAAAAGGCGTTGAGCCTGATACCGGGTAAGCATCGGCTGAACCTGCATGCGATGTACGCGGAGGCCAAAGGCAAAGTCGAGCGTAACGAATTGAACGCCGAGCATTTTACGGCGTGGATTGACTGGGCGAAAGCGAACGGCCTGGGAATGGATTTTAACGGCACCTTCTTTTCGCATCCGAAAGCCGAGAGCGGTTTCACATTGTCCAGTGCGGATGACCGCGTACGGCGATTCTGGGTAGAGCACGGCATCGTGTGCCGAAAAATCGGCGCTGCGATGGGAAAGCAATTAGGCACAGCGTGTGTAACAAACTTATGGATTCCGGATGGATATAAAGATATACCGGTTGATAGAAAAGGTCCTCGTGAGCGGCTCAAAAAATCGCTCGATGAGATATTCGCCGAACCGATGGACCGAAGCTGCCTTCTGGATTCGGTGGAAAGCAAACTCTTCGGCATCGGCTCGGAAAGTTACGTCGTCGGCTCCCATGAATTCTATATGGGTTATGCTATCGAAAATAAAATTCTGCTGTGCCTGGACACAGGACATTTTCATCCGACTGAGGTTGTCTCTGACAAGATATCGTCCGTACTGACCTTTTTTGACGAGATACTGCTCCACGTCAGCAGGGGCGTGCGGTGGGACAGCGACCACGTGGTTATTCTCTCGGACGAGCTGCGTGCCATCGCTGAACAGCTAATTCGGGGCGATTATCTTCAAAGGGTGCACATTGGCCTTGACTTTTTTGACGCCAGCATTAACCGGATAGCGGCCTGGGTCATAGGCACACGTTGTATGCTCAAGGCCCTGCTGATTGCCTTATTGGAGCCGACAGACAAGCTGCGCCAAATGGAAATCAACGGTGATTACACTTCGCGTCTGGCGATGCTTGAAGAGCTTAAGACAATGCCCTTCGGGGCGGTCTGGGATTACTA
>CAZLWL010000079.1:0-11979 GCA_964563335.1 uncultured Pirellulales bacterium | reverse complement strand
AATAACGTTCACGCATAAGTCCATGTCTGAGAAAGTGTTAGGAACCGCCAGAAAAAAATTTCACACCCATCCGATATGAAGTCTGAAATTACAAACAAAAAGGGGCTTGGCAGACTGCCTCGCCCCTTCTCATATTTGCCGCGGCCCCACCTTGCTCAAGTAAGACTATCCAGCTCCGCGGTAATGTCCTTTTTGCTCGTCAGGCCCACCCATTTCTTCGCCACCTGGCCGTTGTTAAACAGAATGAGAGTCGGAATTGCATTGATGGCGTACTCAACCGCAGCCTCGCGGTGATCATCCGTGTTGACCCTGCAGACCGTGGCCTTGCCCGCATATTCATCGGCTATTTCTCCAATGATCGGCTCTATCATCCTGCACGGCGCGCACCATGTCGCCCAAAAATCCACCAGCACCGGAACCTCAGAGTTATTCACTGTCGCGTCGAAGTCAGCATCGGTCAGTTCTATTAAGTTACCCGCCATTTCAGATTCCTTTCATAATATACCGACAAAAGATATATCCCTCATCCTCGCGAACAATTATACAGGCCCGCCCCCACCATGTCAAACACAAATTACCACCCCACACAAATATACAGTATAAAATATCAAATTTAAAATCGTTACGTCTTCTGCCCTCTGTTATCTGTTGAGCGCAGTCCCGATTCATCGGGAGCGCGCCGGGGTTATCTGTCCTTCAGTCTCCTTCGGCCCAGAAGTTAAAAGATTCGACCTCTCGCCATCGACACACCAATACCACCGCCCAAGATTCACATAAACGTTATCCGCCCGCATCTGGTCCATGCACTTGATATATTGAGCCAACATCATCACCACATCACTATTCGTCGGCCGACCATTACTGCCAACAAAAAAAAACAAGATAAAGACAACACCGAGTTTGGATAAAGCACAAATGAGTTTGACGCTATTTTGACGCCGGAGGGCAGAAAACAAGGCAAAACCGGCTCTTGACAAGATGCCCGAATCAGCGTATAAGTTTCCTAATAAAGAACTGAGAAATTCTCTTGCGGGCGTAGCTCAGTGGTAGAGCGTCAGCTTCCCAAGCTGAATGTCGAGGGTTCGAGCCCCTTCGCCCGCTTTGCGGGGCATTCAGGAATCTTGCAATTTTCTCATCGCAATCATTGCATTAACGACGAAACCGGCGCACAAAAAAAGACCGAGCGAAACAGCCCGGCCTGAAATTCTTGGGCTTACTGTTACGAGTCGCTTTTATTTGCCAGCCTTTTCCGGCATCCGGTGTGTTTTAGGCGTTTTGCTGCTTATAATAGTTACTTGGCAGTTCCATCAGCAGACCTTATCCTTATTTGTCATAAATCACCTCGGCCCCGTCCGGAATGTCAAACTTGAAAGTATCTTCAGACACTTCTGGATTATACTTAATCAGAGTCAACTCTAACCATGGTTCTCCTTTAAAATCGGGATTATCCCACCCTTTCCAGCGTATAGGTAATTTCGATTCCAAATCAAATGTAATTACGCCGCATTTACATTTGCTTTTATACCTGCTCGGTTCTCTATATGTAAGAAATACTATGTCTTTGCCAGTTATTTTGTCTTTACCGTATTCTATTTTTACATCTTCCATTTCTTCCTTGAGATATAAAAAGAAATCAATATCTAAGAAGCTGCCTATAGTTACTGTTAATCCTTTGTAAATATACACTTTCTTAGTTGATGGATAGTGGCAGTAGGTAAGATTTTCACTTTCATTGGCAATTATAATATCCCCGTAGTCACTTTCTTGTCGAAAGTCACCAAAGAACATTTTTCCGTGTTTACCACGCCGAGCCCACATTTTAAAATTAAGGGACTTGTCTTTTTCGCGAATTGTTTGTTCGACGTAAACCGAATTGACCTTTTTGAATGCTTCAATAGTCTGCTCAATAGCGGAGGCGGTGCATATTGGTGTTCGCGGGATTGTTACGGACCGGGCGTCGGGCGAGCCGGTATGGGCCGAGGTGCGCGTTGAAGGTAATAGTCATCCGGTGTTTACCGACCCGAACGTCGGCGACTATCACCGAATGTTATTACCCGGTGTGTACAACCTCACATTTAATGCGCCCGGGTATGCGCAGAAGCTGGTCGAAAATGTTGTTGTGGCCAACGGACCGGCGACGCGGCTCGACGTGGAACTGTCAAGCGTTGACCTCGACGACAACGGTGATGTGGATTTAGCGGATTTCGTTGAGTTTGGAGCATGGTGGCTCGAAACCGGCTGCTGCGAGTGCGGCGGAGCGGACTTTAGCGGTGATGGCGATGTAGGGGCGGACGACCTTGAGGCGATCGGTGAAAACTGGCTTACGGGCGTTCAATAGGATACAGACAGGCCGGAAACCACATTTTTTTCGATACATTTCGCAAAGATGGTAGCTTAGCCTCTTTTTGATGTTGACACGCAAGAGACTGCACAATATATTTGAGCCGTCTTTAAGTTACCTCACGTTTATTGATATGTGATAATTGTCCGTCTATTGAACTTATAGGAGAGATTACTGATGGCACAAAAAAGGGTGTATTTCTTCGGCGGCGGCAAGGCCGAAGGCAATGCAAAAATGAAAGAGCAACTCGGCGGCAAAGGGGCCAACCTTGCTGAGATGACCAATCTGGGTATTCCGGTTCCGCCGGGCTTTACCATTTCAACAGCCGTCTGTGAAGAATATAACAAGCGAAAGGGCAAATGGCCGGCCGGATTGCAAGAAGAGGTTGATAAGAACGTCCGCAAGCTCGAAAAGGTAATGGGCGCAAAATTGGGCGACCCGAAGAAGCCGCTGTTGGTTAGCGTGCGAAGCGGTGCGGCTGTTTCGATGCCGGGGATGATGGATACGGTGCTGAACCTCGGGCTTAATGACAACGTGATAGCGGGCATTATTAACAAAACCGGCAACGCCAGATTTGCATACGATATCTACCGGCGGTTTATCGATATGTTCGGCGACGTGGTAATGGACTGTGACCATGAGCACTTCGAACACGTTATCCACACAGCCAAGAAAAAGGCAAAGGTCGAGATGGATAACGAGCTAAGCGCCGACCAGCTTAAAGCGGTTGTTGACCAGTACAAGAAGGTCTATAAAAAGCACGTCGGCAGGATGTTCCCGCAGAACGGTCGCGAGCAGTTGAAGCACGCTGTCAACGCGGTATTCGACTCGTGGAATATTCCGCGGGCCGTCAAGTACCGCGAGCTTAACAATATCACGGGCCTGTTGGGGACGGCCGTTAACGTGCAGGCGATGGTGTTCGGGAATATGGGCGAAGATTGTGGAACGGGCGTGTGCTTTACGCGCAATCCGAGCACGGGCAAAAAGGAATTCTACGGCGAGTTCCTGATGAATGCCCAGGGTGAAGACGTTGTCGCCGGCATCCGGACGCCTCTGCCACTCAAGAAACTCAATAAAATCATGCCCAAGGCGTACAAGGAATTAACCGGTCTGATGATGAGGCTGGATAAACATTATAAGGACATGCAGGACATGGAGTTCACGATTCAGGAAAAGACACTGTATATCCTCCAGACCCGGACCGGCAAGCGGACCGCTGCGGCTGCTGTTAAGATTGCGGTCGATATGCTTGCAGAAAAGCTTATTACCCAAAAGGAGGCGGTCGGGCGCGTTGAGCCGGAGCAGTTGGACATGCTCCTGCACCCGTCCTTTGATCCCAAGGCCAAGCGTAACGTAATCGCGACGGGCCTGCCGGCTTCGCCGGGTGCGGCAGTGGGACAAGTGGTATTTACCGCTGACGATGCGGAGGCATGGCGCGACAAGGGCAAAAAGGTCATCCTCGTTCGCATCGAGACCAGCCCGGAGGATATCGGCGGTATGGATGCAGCGGAAGGCATTTTGACTGCGCGTGGCGGCATGACCAGCCACGCGGCGGTTGTGGCGCGCGGTATGGGTAAATGTTGTGTTGCGGGCGTGGGCGATATCAGTATCAACTACAAGACCAGGAAGTTCACGGCGGACAAAGTAACGGTGAAGGAAGGCGACTGGATAAGCCTGGATGGTTCTGCCGGGCAGGTCATCGTCGGGCATGTTCCTACGGTGAGGGCGAGTATGAGCGGTGATTTCGGTAAGTTTATGGCTATCTGCGACAAGGTGCGCAAGTTGGGTGTGCGGACAAATGCGGATACGCCGGGCGACTCCAAGAGGGCAAGAGATTTTGGGGCCGAAGGCATCGGGCTTTGCCGGACCGAGCACATGTTCTTCGAGGGTGACAGAATCTGGGCGGTCCGCGAGATGATATTGGCTGCCGAAGATTATGACGTTATGTTGGAAAAGTTAGCCGCTGCCGACAGTGAAAAGGAAAAGAGGCAAATCAGAAAAGATTACGCCGTTGCGAAGAAGCAGTTCGAGGGTGCGCTCAAGAAGCTGCTGCCGTATCAGCGGAAAGACTTCATCGGCATCTTCCAAGCGATGGCGGGGCTGCCTGTTACGATTCGCCTGCTTGACCCGCCGTTGCATGAATTTTTGCCGCAGGAGCCAAAATCCCAGGCCGAGATGGCAAAACGGCTCAAAGTCAGTACGGCGCGAGTCAAGGAAGAGGTCGAAAAGCTTCATGAGTTCAACCCGATGTTAGGCCATCGCGGGTGCCGATTGGCTGTTACGTATCCTGCTATATATCGCATGCAGACAAGGGCGATTATCGAGGCGGCCATACAGGTCAAGAGGCAGCGAAAGATTGTGCTGCCGGAGATTATGATTCCGCTGATCGGCTCGGTCGAGGAATTGAAGTTCGTGAAGGTCGAAATATTAGATGAGATTGAGCAGGTCTTCAAAGAGAAAAAGACCCGCATCAAGTTCTTAGTCGGCACGATGATTGAGGTGCCCAGGGCGACTCTTACCGCAGATGAGATTGCCAAAGAGGCTGAGTTCTTCAGCTTCGGCACCAACGACCTTACACAAATGACAATGGGCTTTTCACGTGATGATGCGGGCAAATTCTTAGGTGAGTATGTTGAGCACGGCATCTATGATACGGACCCCTTCCAGTCACTCGACCAGGCGGGCGTCGGTAAGCTCGTCAGTATAGGGATTGACCTTGGCAGGATGACTCGTAAGAAGCTCAAGGTCGGTATCTGCGGCGAGCACGGCGGCGACCCTGCGAGTATTGACTTTTGCCACAGGGCGGGGATGGATTATGTCTCCTGCTCACCGTTCAGGGTGCCGATTGCAAGATTGGCCGCCGCCCAGGCAGCTATCAGAAACAGTTAAAATGTCATTCCCGCCCCGCATCCCCGCATCGTGGTGCGGGGTAAACTCCGTGCGGGATAAACTCCAGCGGGAATCCAGTTCTCGAGAAAATGGATTCCGGGTCAAGCCTGTCATTCCTGCGAAAGCAGGAATCTACAACTTGCGAAAGGAAATGGATTCCAAATCAAGTTTGGAATGACAAGGCTCTGGATTCCGGGTCAAGCCCGGAATGACAATCACAGGGTGGGCCTGTGGCCCACCAAATACTTGTAGCACAGCTACATCGTGATTAGAATATAAGGTGTGTTGGCTCTGAGCCACGCACCTTTTTTATTGCATTGAAAAGGAACAGAATATGAACGAGCAGAATCTGTGAATGAGGAAACAAAATGATTAGGGCCGGTGTAGTCGGGATGGGTTTTATTGGTTAAAAGAAGCGAGTAAATTATCACCATCACCGGTGATTATCCCACTATCCAGGCCGCTATAGATGCCGCCACCGATGGCGACAAAGTTGTCTTAATGCCCGGCACCTACACAGGTATTTTCTACTGCCAGGCGCATCCCGTGTATTGCGATTCTATTTGGCGCAATAAATTCCGATAAAGTTGTTGATTTTGGCCGCGTTATGCAGTATAAGGGCAATTCTTAAATGGGACGTGGAATTTGATTACCCGCCGGATTGGAGGTGGGCGCACACGAAAAGAATTGGACATTTTGTCATTGTGCTGATAACGGCAGTAGCCGGCCTCGGCCTGGCCGAGGAGCCGGTGCATTTTGTCGATGCTCACTTGCAGGCCGCTGTTGAGGCCAAACTGGGTGTTCTCGAGCCTGCGTCGGCCGAGATGGGCGAGTTAACCAGTCTGTGTGCGACGTCGTCGGATATAGCAGAACTGGCCGGACTTGAGTATGCCGTTAATCTGACCTATCTGAATTTAGGTGGCAATCAGATTTCGGATGTCAGGACGATTTTACAACTGACTGGTCTTGTAGAACTTCACCTGTACAACAATCGCATCACTAATATCGATGCACTCTCGGGGCTGACAAATTTGAAGGAGCTGTCCGTGTCGGGCAGCCGGCTCGGCGACGTCTCGCCTCTGTCGCAATTGACAAGTTTGCAGAAGCTGTGGGCAGGCGACAATTTTATCGCGGATTGTAATTTCGCCGCTGAGTTGACGAATCTGGTCTTGCTGAACCTGCATGGCAATCGGATCGCTGATTGTGCACCTTTTAGGAATTTACATAACCTGACGGAACTTCGGCTGTGCGATAACCAAATCAGCGACATTTGGGCGCTGTCGGCCCTGACGAGTCTGGATACATTATCATTGGGCTGTAATCAGATTAGTGATATCCAGGTGATATCGGAACTGACAAATCTGGATTGGCTGTGCCTCAGTGAGAACCGGATCACCGATTGCACGGCCCTGCAGCCGCTGGTGAATCTGACATATCTGAATCTGGAACGCAATCAAATCAGCGACATCTCCGCCGTCACTTGGCTGACGAACCTGACGAGTCTGTTTGCAGGACATAATCAAATCAGCGATGTCCGGCCGGTATCGCAGGTTGTAACTTTGACTACCTTGAGCCTGCAATATAACAAAATCGCCGATATCACGCCCCTGTCGTCGTTGACAAACCTGACCTCATTGTACCTGAACGGAAACCGAATCAGCGATATAACCGCGTTATTCTCATTGACCGAGCTGGCGAGCCTGTATGTAAACCAAAATCTTATCAGCGATATTCGGGCACTATCACAACTGGCGAATCTTGAATCGCTCGGGTTGGGTGGTAATAAAATCAGCGACATATCAGCGCTGTCACAATTGACGAATCTGGCGTTTCTGGATATTGGTTACAACCATATCACCGAAATAGAAGCACTGTCGGAGCTTTCAAATATCTCGATGGTGTGGCTCGGCGGCAACCGGATCAGCGACATTCGGCCCTTGTCGGGATTGACAAACCTGACGAGGCTGGATTTGCGGAACAATCCTTTGGATACGCCGGCCTATAGCACTTACATTCCGCTTATCCTCGATAACAATCCACCGATGGTCTTGCTTTATGATTTGAATGCGAATCCGTTGACTCAGGATTACTCGGTTGACCTTGCCGACTTCGCCCGCTTCGCCCTGCAGTGGTCAAATACCAATTGCAGCCGGGCAAATAACTGGTGCGAAGGAGCAGACCTGGACCGCCAAAATAATGTGGACGCGCACGACTTTTCGCAGTTGTCCGCGTTGTGGCTGGCAGGCACGGGGGAAATTTTAGATGTCGAGCTAAATACAGACAATTTGTGGATGTATCAGAATCTGCCCGGCTCGACCAGCTCGAATATCACGGCGACTGTCTCAATTCTGGTCGATACCGCCGACAACAGTACGTATATTTACGACTGGGAATTTGTCCTGCCGGACGATGTTGCCTCGCGCCCAGTTACTTTGGCCGGCGGGTCGAGATACGATTCGTTCCGGATCTTTGCGGCTCCTGACTGTGAGCAATTGGCCGGCTTTTCCAGAACGGGTGAGCCTTTCGGTGTCAGGGTAACCGTTACCGGAAATCACGGCAACAGCGGCTCGGCCGAGGCCCGGTTCGGTGTAGCTCTGTTAGGCGATGTAAATAACGACGGCCAAATAAACGTTGCTGACAGGTCGATTATAAACGCCTTCTGGCAGGCCAGCTTTGCAGGAGATTACACTTTAAGAGACTGCGACATCAATTGCGATGGTGTGGTCAACGTAGCTGACCGCAGCGGCGCAAATGCTATATGGCGAGGCGTGCTCTGCCAAAACTCAGTGAGCAATCCCTGCCTATACCGATAAATCCCAGTCGCTATTTCTCCAAACCCAACTTTGTCCTCTGTCCTCCGCCTTGTGCCTACGAACCACGAACTACAAACAACGAACAACTCCAAACTTGAACCACGGCCACTTTCCAATTACAATTAAAGGTGTGTTGGTCTCAGCCGATGCAGCTTTCTAAGTCAGGAGAAGAGCAGTGATTTCTTTTGTGGCGTTGTGTTTATTGTTAGGGGCGGGGCATGTTCTGAGGTCGCGGATTAAGCTGCTCGGCAGGCTGTATCTGCCCAGTTGCGTTGTGGGCGGCATCCTGGGGTTTATCATAATCCAGTTGTTTGCTGCAATGGACTCCGGCAGCGGCAATATCCACGGAATAAATCTTGCATTGGGCAGGTGGTCCGCGCCATGGAACAAACTGCCGGGCTTTCTCATTAATGTGGTGTTTGCGTGCCTGTTCCTCGGCGTTAAGCTGCCGAATTTCTCAACTGTCTGCAAAAGAGCAGGTCCGCAGCTCGCATACGGCCAAATAGTTGCGTGGGGCCAGTATGTGGTCGGGCTCGGACTGTGGGTCTTCGCTCTTAGCTGGATGTTCAGAGAACTACCGTCGATGTTCGCCGGTGTCCTGCCGGTAGGCTTCGAAGGCGGTCACGGTACTGCCGCGGGGCTTGCCGAAACGTTCGCCCACCACAACTGGCCCGCGGGAAAAGATTTTGCCCTGGCAAGTGCGACGTTTGGAATCACGTCGGCAATAATCGTCGGTATGATATTAGTGAACTGGGCAATCCGCAACGGCTTTTGCAAGACTGGTAAGGGCCAGGCCAAAGATGAACCGGCTGACCTGACCGGCGTCATTGCACCAAAGCGAAGACCCATCGCCGGCAGACTCACCGTGAGCAGCGACGTTATCGAATCTCTCAGTCTGCATATCGTACTGGTAGGCGTCGCCGTGGGGTTGGGTTATTTAGCTAAACAGGGATTGATAAGTATCGAGAACCACGTTGGCTATCTCGCCGAGCACAAGTTTCTCAGCAGTTTCCCGCTTTTTCCACTTTGCATGTTAGGTGGGCTGGTCGTGCAGGTTCTCGAGCAGCGCTTCGACAAATACCAGCTCATCAACTCAGGTCTCATTCGGCGGATACAAAACAGCTCTCTTGATTTTTTGGTGGTCGCGGCCGTTGCAACCATCAAGCTGGATCTCATATTGGCAGGACTGGTGCCGCTGCTGCTGTTGGTCGCCGCCGGTATCGCATGGAATGTCTTTTGCGTTATGTGGCTTGCCCGCCGAGTGCTGCCGGACGCCTGGTTTGAGCGGGCGATTGCAGAGATGGGCCAATCCATGGGTGTAACGGCTACGGGACTTTTGCTTTTGCGTGTGGTTGACCCGGACTATGAAACACCGGCCGCCGATGCCTTCGCGTGTAAACAGCTTGTGCACGAGCCGTTCATGGGCGGCGGATTGTGGACTGGCGCGGCTATCCCGCTTATCGCCGTTTACGGAGCACCGGTGGTGCTGCTGATTTCCACAGTGGCTTTGGCATTTTGGCTTGTCGTGGTCTTTCGGGCCCGCATCTTTCGAGCGACTGGTAATCATTGACATTGGCCCGGCGTACTGTAAAATGCATAAATTGCGGTGAGTCGCTAATCCGGGCTTGCTCTTTGCGGTGGAAGTAGCTCAGTTGGTTAGAGCACCAGATTGTGGATCTGGGGGTCGCGGGTTCAAATCCCGTCTTCCACCCTTCGGACATCCACGGTGGGGGTGTGTGGCATCTGTGGCAAACCAAATGCTAACAAGAACTCGCTAAATACTAATCGCGCGCCGTTTTGTCATTTTGCAGGCTAAAACGCCGAGAACCGTGTTCCAGAAAGAATATCGGACCAGAATCGCTCCCGCCGCGTCGTGCAATTTGGTCTTGTGTCATTCGCCCTACCGGAACAGCCGGCAAATGCACCTATTTGTGAGGAAACTTAAAAAGAGCCAAAAAGAGGTTATCCGACCCGCTTGCCCGGCCGATGACAACATTGAGATAGACTTAACAGATAATGGTATTTATTGAGATATTAGGAGAAATCTAATGGCAAAGGCAAAACCCTCTACCAAGAAGAGAGCGACCACAAGAAAAAGACGCTCTACTTCAAAACCCACCGCAAGCAGAAAAACTACAACTTCAAAACGCACGACCGCTAAGAAGCGGACAACTACAAAGGTCTCGGCAACAAGACCGAAGGTAAGAAAGAAAACCGTAAGACCATCCATCCGTAAGCAAAGTCCGAAGACGGCGGCAAAGAGTAAAAGCGATTTTGACTTCAACAAGTGGCTGCTTCCCACTTTAGCTTTAGAGCAGTATGAGCCGGATATTACCGAAGAGGTCGGTGTTGAGGACAAAATCACCGGCTCTACCCGCTACGCCTGGATAGGCGCCGGCCAGTGCGGTGGAAGACTCGTCAAGTCTTTCCACGACCTCGGTTACAGGAAAGCATTAGCGGTCAATACTACTAACAATGATTTGAATTTGCTTGATATCCCAAAGAGTCAAAAGTTCCTGATGGATATCGGCGAAAAAGGTGCCGGCAAGGATATGCAAAGAGGCAAAGAAGCCGTGCAGGAGTATGCACAAGACATTTTACACCTTGCCAAGAAGACCTTCGGCACCCAGGTTGACCATATCATGCTTTGCTTCGGTGCAGGCGGCGGCACAGGCAGCGGAAGTGTCCTGGGTCTGATAGAGATTGCCAAGAAGTACGCTCGATATATCGGCCTGGAAAATCCCGACAGGAAGGTCGGCGTCGTTATGACTTTGCCGACAGTAGGCGAAGCCAATTCTCCTCTGGTGGCCGAAAATTCCTGGAATATCGCCACCCAGTTAAGTCAGTTGGCCTCTAAGGGACAGATATCACCGCTTATCATCGTGGATAATGACAAAATCAACCGGATGTATCCAGGGATGACGGTGAGGTCCTTCTGGCCCAACATAAACAGCACTTTCGCAAGTCTGTTCGATATCTTCAACAGGCTCAGCGCCTTGAGCAGCCGCTACACCTCCTTCGACCCCGTCGATTATCACAGCATTATGGAATCCGGCGGCTGTGCGATAATGGGCCTGACCAAAGTGGACAAATTCGGCGACAAGTTCGCACTGTCCAAGGCGGTCAAGAAAAACCTTGAGAAGACGCTGCTCGCAGGCGGATTCGACCTGTCCAGCGCCAAACTGGCCGGCTGCATTTTCGTCGGCGGCAAGAAAATGATGCTCAGCTCCAGGGGCTTGCAGGACAACATCAACTATGCTTTCGATGTTCTGAGTGAGATAACCGGCCGAGCCACTATCCACAGGGGCATATACGAAGATGCCAGGGATTCCTTAAGGGCATACACGATTATCGGAGGCCTCGACAGTCCCGCTGCCCGCCTCGAAGAAATCAAAAGCTGCATGGCTGTTGGTGCTCATTAATTAAAAAGCAGGTTCTACGACAACCGCTTTAACATATTGGTTGCGTCTTGTGAGCTGATTACAAACAGCGGCAGGACGCAACTTTTTTATTCCGCCCCTAACCCCGCCGCGTCGTGCAATTTGGTCTTGTGTCATTCGCCCTACCGGAACAGTCGGCAAATGCACCTATTTGTGAGGAAACTTAAAAAGAGCCAAAAAGAGGTTATCCGACCCGCTTGCCCGGCCGATGACAACATTGAGATAGACTTAACAGATAATGGTATTTATTGAGATATTAGGAGAAATCTAATGGCAAAGGCAAAACCCTCTACCAAGAAGAGAGCGACCACAAGAAAAAACCGCTCTACTTCAAAACCAAGAGCAAGCAGAAAAACCACAACCTCAAAGAGCACAGCAGCAAAGAAACGAACAGCCGCGAAGAAACGCACCGCTGCTAAGAAACGCGCTGCCGCGAAGACACGCACGACCACAAAGAAACGCGCTGCTGCGAAGACACGCACCGCTGCTAAGAAAC
>CAZLWL010000078.1:6394-12222 GCA_964563335.1 uncultured Pirellulales bacterium | reverse complement strand
ACAGGCTCATCAATACCCGGGCCGTAGATGAATTTACGTTTTAATGTGCCGTTTTCATATTCAGCGATAACCTGGTCGCCGTCATAACAATATGTGGTAGTAACATTATCTGCCACCTTTGCAATCCGCCTTCCTGCGTAATCATAATAATACTTGGCAATAGCCGAACCGCCGCTGGAAACCTCAATCAACCGATTTTCACAGTCATAATAATACTCATATACCCCATCATCCGTCAAGTTGCCGTTATCATCGTAGCTATAGCCGGCCCCGTCCACAGAGTCATACTGATTCAGGTGATTGTTATTTGTGTAGCTAATTTCTGCCGAAGGGACAAATTCTGTTTAGGCCCATTAACGTGCAAATCCCTGCTCCGGTTACACCATATATCAGATAATCCTTATTATATTTACGGACGCTGTCCATGATGGAATCAAAAGTGCCGTTGACAAATGTCGTTCCCGTAATAAGGAGCACATCTGATTGTTTGGCCAGGTCGTCTGTTTTTTCTCTGCCATCCCATATCTCAAGGCCGAATTTCGAAGAATTAATATTTTGCAGATTAAGGTCGGTAATTTTGACATTGGCCTGTCCGAAGGTTTCTACTAAGGCCTCGGCAATCGCCGGATTTAATCCAACCAGACCGACCCTGACTTTTCCCCATTCTTTAAGGATATGAGCGGCTATTTCTTTTGCGCATCTGGCGGGTTCTTCATCCTTACAGTGCACTGTTTTCTCGCAAAGGTTCAAATACCTGAGTGTTGCATTCATGGCGGCAATGTAAAGGGCACGATTTGTGTTCGTTTCGAGAGCCAGAGCTAAGATTTGGGCCAGCGTTCCTGCGAAATCAGCCGGTGAATCCGTAAAAGAGTGTCCCTTGGCGCCGAGGATCTGCGCCTCAATAACCCTTTCTTTTCCGACAATGATGGGAAAATCTCTCCTGCCCGGCTCTCCGATGGCTTCTTCAGGTGTCAAAGGCCTTACAAGGATAGACACATCGGTATCCTGCATTTTCCTTTGCGTAACAATTTGGCTTAATTTGACCTTTGAAGCATCCAAAAGACCAGAAAGCCTGTGCTTATCGTTCATAACTTCGCTCCGTAAAAGAGGAAAATGTATTTGAATGAAACGTATAAAAAAGTCATACCGAACAACACTTTGAGCATTGGCGCCGGGAAGCGTTTGTTGATGCTTGCCCCGACGTTCGAACCAAGAAGCGTGCCTATACATAATGGCAGCGCTGCCAATATGACGGCATATCCCTGGAAGAGTTTGAAACCTGAGCTTAAAAGGGCATTGACGCAAAAGCACGCCAATGATGAACCTATGGCAATTTTTACAGGTGCTCTTAAAATGAGAGTGAACGCAGGGACCAAAATGGCACCGGTACCTATCCCCAACAATCCCGGCAAGATTCCAGCAAATCCCCCAACTGCCAACTTCGCAAACAGTGAACCATGCATTTCGTTTCCCAGCCGTTCGGCCGCTTTCTTTCCACGAAGTTCTGCCAATCCCCCGATAACCATGCGTGCAGAAACAAGGAAGAATACCAGGCCGGTGCCGAGATCAAGCCAATTCGGCATATTCGCAAAAGATGCGAAAAACACAGAAAAAACGACAGTTGAGAACATTCCTGCGACAATAACAGGTAGTATGGACTTTATGTTTATGTGTCGGAGCTTATAATGGCGGGAAGTCCCACCTAAAGTTGTAAAAAACACGGCTAAAATGCAGGTGCCGGCAGCTTCAGCGGGCGACAAACCGACAACAAATCGAAGGACGGGCATTAGAACAATACCTCCGCCGATTCCAAGCAAACCTCCAAGCGTGCCGGCAAGGGCCCCGGTAATGATTAGGATTATGAAGAATTGCATAGTGAAGAACCATCATATATTTATCTGAATCATTTACAATACAAAAAGTGAATTCTCCTGAATTTCCAACGATTATCAACTCGCTTCCGCCGACGGGCGTAAAATTATTTCCCGGCTGACTTGTTTCCATGTTTTTCTACACAATTTATCGGCATAGTTTTGTCATTCTGAGGCGCCCTTAGTCATTCTGAGGCGCCCCGGCGCGCCGGGAAAGAATCTGGCTACATCGCAAGCATGAGATTATTCGCTCCACTTTGTTCCGCTCAGAATGACGTTTGGGTGTGTTTCGTTCAGAATGACAATTTTCAACTTTTTCCACAAAGAAACATTTCGAGATGGATGCATTTGCTGTTGACTGTAGTGCTTTGGTTATTTACTATTGGACAAATGTTGGAAAAAGGGATTGTACAGAAGCGACACGAGAAACAAGGAAGACTCTTTTGAGGGCAGAGGGCTGTTATGGCGAATAAGGGATTTACGCACCTTCACTTACATACTCAATATTCACTTTTAGACGGTGCTATTGCGCTCGACAAGCTGTTTGCCCGGTGCAAAGAGTTGAACATGGATTCGGTTGCGATGACCGACCACGGCAATATGTTCGGTGCCATCGAGTTCTACACCAAGGCCCGCAGCGCAAAAATCAAGCCGATTATAGGCATAGAGGCTTATGTTGCGCCCGGGTCGCGTTTCGACAGGCAAAAGGTGCGCATTAAGGATGCCTCATTTCACCTTATACTACTGGCTGAAAACAACACGGGCTATCATAATCTGCTCAAATTAGCGACCGCAGGTTTCACGGAGGGTTTCTACTATCGGCCTCGTATCGACAAGGAGATTCTCGCCGAGCTTAATGAGGGGCTTATCTGCACGAGTGCGTGCCTAAACGGCGAGGTTGCCTCGGCGCTTGCGGGAGGCAACAAGGCCGCTGCTGAGCAAGCAGTTGAAAGCTACTTAAAGATATTTGGAACGGAGCGGTTCTTTATCGAAATCCAGGAACATGAAGACACCGATGCGCCCCATGTCCTGGGCGAGTTGATAGATCTCGCCCAAAAGATGGGGGTTGGGCTGGTTGCTACAAACGACGTTCATTTCCTCAATGCCGAGGACCATGAGGCACACGATGTTCTTTGCTGTATTAGTACGGGCAAGAGAACGACCGACGACGACAGAATGCGGTATCCGCCGGATGTGTATCTAAAGAGCAGTGATGAAATGCGGGGCCTTTTTAGCGATGTGCCCCAGGCCTGCGACAATACATTAGCTATCGCCGAGCGGTGTAATGTGAAGCTTGACCTTAAGAGCAGGCACGCACCGAACTTCGTACCCGAAGACGGCAGCAGTCCTGAAGAGTGCCTGACAAAGCTCTGTTATGAGGGGGCCAAGAAAAGGTACGGCAAAATCACACCCCAAATAAAGGAGCGTCTTGACAGAGAATTAGAGGTGATTGAGAGCAAAGGCTTTTCAAGCTACTTCCTTATCGTGTGGGACTTTTGCAGCTACGCTATGAAAAACAATATCCCGGTTGGGGCCAGGGGCAGCGGTGTCGGGACGGGTGTGGGGTACTGCCTTGGGATTTGCAGCATTGACCCGATTCGCTACGATTTGCTGTTTGAGCGGTTCATGGACCCGGCGCGGGACGAGATGCCTGATATTGATATTGATATGTGTCAGGATGGCAGGGGCAAAGTCATCGATTATGTCCGCAAGAAGTACGGCCAGGTCGCCCAGATTATAACTTTTGGCACGATGAAGGCCCGTGCGGTGATACGGGATGTGTGCAGGGTTCTCGATGTCCCGCTTGCCGAGGCTGACAGGCTGGCAAAGCTGGTGCCGGCAACTCTGGGCGTAACACTTGACGACGCGCTTCGGATTGAGCCGGAGCTGAAGAGGGCTTGCGACGAAGATGAACGGACGGCAAAGGTAATCGAGATAGCAAAGAAGCTGGAAGGATTAACACGTCATGCCAGCGTACACGCAGCGGGGGTGGTTATCAGCGATGAGCCGCTGACGAACTTTTTGCCGCTTTATAAAGCGAGCGACTCGGACGAGCTTATCACCCAGTTCGAGGGCCCGCTGGTCGAAAAGGTGGGGCTTTTGAAGATGGACTTTCTCGGGCTGCGGACGCTGAGCGTGATTGAGCGGGCCGTGCAGCTTGTGGAGCAGTTGCACGGCGAGAAGATTGACATTGAGAATATTGATTTGACGGACCCGAAGGTATTGGGACTGTTCGGAAGCGGCAAGACGAAAGGTCTCTTCCAGTTTGAATCCGGCGGAATGGCGGATTTGCTTATGAAGCTCAAACCCGACAGGTTCGAGGACCTGATAGCGGCAAACGCGCTTTATCGGCCCGGACCTATGGCGCTAATCAGCGATTTCATTGAACGCAAACACGGCGCCAAGTGGGAAGTGCAGCATCAGATTATGGAGGAGGTGCTGGAAGAGACCTTTGGAATCATGGTCTATCAGGAGCAGGTAATGCGGATATGCAACCGCCTTGGTGATATTCCACTACCTGAGGCATATACGCTGATTAAGGCGATAGGTAAGAAAAAGCTCAAGACTATCGCCAAAGAAAAAGAGCGGTTCATAACAGGCTGCACGACCAAGGGCGTTGGCCAGAGGGAAGCATCGGAGATATTCGAACTGATTAAGAAGTTTGCCGGGTACGGCTTTAATAAGAGCCACGCAACGCGGTATTCTTTTATTGCGTTTCAGACTGCGTACCTGAAAGCGTACTGGCCGGTCGAATTCATGGCGGCACTATTAACGTATGAGATGGGTAATACCGACAAGGTCGTGGAATACATCAACGAGTGCAAGGACATAGGTATTGAGGTGTTGGGGCCCGACATTAACGAGAGCTTCTCCGATTTCACGGTTGTTTACAGCGAAGAGCATGACCACAAAAAGGACTCCGGCCTGGTCAGGTTCGGGCTGGCCGCTGTCAAAGGTGTGGGTGAAAAGGCGGTTGAACAAATAATCGCCGCTCGACAGAAAGTGGGCGGCTTCCACAGTCTGTACCACTTCTGTGAAAACGTTGATTTGCGGGCGGCCAATAAGCAGGTGCTTGAGGCGCTAATCAAGGCAGGTGCATTCGACAGGATGGGTGGCAGCAGGGCGCAGATGATGGCGGCGCTGGATAAGGCGATGCAGATAGGCTCGGAAATGCAGGTGGACGCCCGGGCAGGGCAGATGAATTTCTTCAGACAGGCCGGCTTCGGCAAAGAGGCGGACTTCAGCAAAGACTACGAGACGCTGCCGAACGTGGCGCCGTGGCCTGAGATGCAGATGCTCACTTATGAAAAGGATGTCTTAGGCTTTTACGTAACGAAGAATCCCCTGAGCCGGCACGCCGACACCCTGGCGGCGTATTCGACCGCCAATACGAGGCAATTAGGTGATATTAAGGAAGGACGCGAGGTTGTTGTCGGCGGGATGGTAACAAAGATTCGCCGTATTGTTACAAGAAAGGGCCCTAAGGCAGGCTCTAAGATGGCGGTCTTTACATTAGAAGACCTGCAGGGCGACTGCGAGGTTGTGATGTTCCCGCGAGTGCTCAATGAATACGCCCAGATGCTGGAAGTTGACAAGATACTTTTTGCCAGGGGAAGGGTTGACTGCAGGCGGGAGGTGCCGAATATAATCTGTGAGGAGTTGATAACGATTGATGAAGTGTTCGATAAACTTGCCGCGAAGGTATGGGTTTATCTGGCCGCCGAGGATGTGACAGCCGAGAAGGTCTCACGCATTCGCAGTATCTGCACAACGCACAAGGGCAAAAGTCCTGTGGGTGTAAGCGTCAAAACGACGGCAGGCTTCAGGGTCTGGGCGATTGCGGATAAGAAGCTGTGCGTAAGGCCGGATGTGAACTTGCGCAGGGAGTTGGAAGCGGTTGTTGGCGCCGGGAATGTGCGGTTCAAGAGCCGGTGATTTAGTTCGTAGTTCGTAGTT
>CAZLWL010000078.1:2174-6294 GCA_964563335.1 uncultured Pirellulales bacterium | reverse complement strand
TAGTTCGTAGTTCGTAGTTGAAAAAGGGACCTGTTTTGGCGGGCGTAATTGAAATTTTCAGGAAACGATGGCCGGAGGCTGCTTTGGTAATCCTCCTGCAGGCGGGGCTGATGGTCCTGCTGGAAGAAATTGCTGGCCGGGCATCAGTGGCGCAGCAGGCACCGTCGGAGGCTTTGCCGGTGCAGATGGGTTTTATTTGGGGAATGGGCACGGCGCTTTTTGCAATTATCTGGCAGATGCTTTACCTTGGATTCTTAGCTACAGCTTGCACCGAGGGCCCCAGCCCAAAGCAGCCGGCTCAGCTTGTCAGCGTCGGCAGATTGTTCTTCTGGCGGATGCTGCGGTTTCAGATTATCTTGGGTGTTGTATACATGGGAATATCATTTGTGATTTTGGCAATAGTCCAGTCAGTGGCGCTCGGCCGGGAAGACGTATCAAGGATTCCGGATTGGATTGTGCACCTGTGCTCGTTCGCGGCGCTGGCTGTGCTGGCTAAACCCATACTGCTCATGCCGGCTGTGATGATTGTCAGGGACCGTATGGTGTTGGAGGCGATTGGACTTTTGAAAGAGTACAGATTCTCTGAAGCAAAGGGCCTGGTCCGGGCGTTTTTTATTTGCTTTGCGACCGTTTACCTGCTTTCATCTTTGCTGGGCCTGATTGAGACCGGCAGCGTTTTTTATTATGTTCTTGTAGGAACTTACGCGGTCGTATCAAGCGCGCTCATTGTAGCCGTTACCCTCGGCGCCGTCCTGTTCGTCGGAAGCAAAACAATCCCGGCCACAGAGCCCGCAGAGAGCCCGGAAAACAATTTAACCACGGGTTAATACGGATTTGCAGAATAGATTGGAAGATAGAATAACTACATTTGCTATCTTAAAGAAACGCAGGCCTGAAGTTGCTGTAATTGTAGCAGTGGGGCTGTTAAGGTGGCTTGGCCCAATGGGAGCATCACTTACCCAAAATTCCATATTAAAGAGCGGCTCCAGCCTCATCATGCTGGCGGTAGCTGCAGTAATGTTGATATTGCGAGCAGGTTTCTTGCGTACAGCATATCTTTACGGAGGCAAGGGGCAACGTATTGTCACATTACTGCAGACAGGAAAACGTTTCTTTTGGCAGCTTTTTATATTTGCATCTCTGTATGGAATTATATTTTTGGCCCTCACCCTATCACTCAGGGGGATTATAGGTGCTGGTTACTTATCGATAGGTGGTTTAGGCATTATTGTGCTTGAAGTGGTACTCATGAAGCCGGTGCTTTTGGTTCCGGCCATGATAATTGTTCATAAAATGCGGGTCTTTGATGCACTTAGGTCTTTCATGACGTATAAAATATTTGAAGCAAAGGAACTGCTGATACTTTTTGCGGCACGACAGGCACTTGGACTTCTATGCCTTTCTGCTCGACCTTCATTAGAAAAAGGCGGTATTATATACTACTCCACGAGTGTAATAACTAACATCGTCGGAACTTTGCTGATCATCGCGATCGCTTTGAGCGCGGTCCTGTTCGTCGCGAAGAGAACAAACTTAGCCATAGAGGATACAGAGGAAAACAATGGAGATGAATTTACCGAATAGGCTCAGTGGGAGGTTTATAGTCCTGGATGGGCCGGATGGTTGCGGCAAGAGCACCCAGACGGTGATACTCTATGACTGGCTAAAAAGCCAAGGCGTGCAAGTTGTAACCTTTCGCGACCCGGGAGGGACGGCGGTCGGGGAGAAAATTCGCCAAATCCTGCTCAATCCTGAGCACGCCGAAATGAGCGTGCGGACGGAGCTATTGCTATATATGGCATCGAGGGCACAACTGTGGGCCGAAAAAATTGCTCCTGCACTTGAGGCCGGCAAATGCGTAGTATTAGACAGATGGGTAACGAGTACGTGTGCATATCAAGGCTTCGCCGGGGGGTACGGGGTAGCGAGGGTTGTTGAAATCGCCGAGGCGAGCCTGGAGAGGGTCTGGCCGGACCTGGCGATTGTATTGGATATTGACGTAGAAACGGCGGCCAAAAGAATGGACCGCGCGCTCGACCGGATGGAGCAAAAAGGAACGGATTATCACAAAAAGGTCAGAGAAGGATTTTTGC
The DNA here is from genome assembly GCA_964563335.1 of uncultured Pirellulales bacterium. Lineage (GTDB taxonomy): Bacteria > Planctomycetota > Phycisphaerae > Sedimentisphaerales > Anaerohalosphaeraceae > QNBT01. The sequence goes on along the minus strand of CAZLWL010000078.1, from coordinate 4,201 downwards.
AGTTAAGTAAGTTTAATGATAACATCGTTGTAGTTGACGCGACAAAGGATATAGAACAGGTACATCAGACGGTTGTCCAAACCGTTAGGCAAATCAAATGAGTCTTAAAGAAGTTTTTTGTCAGGATAAAGCAATTGGTATCTTGCAGTGTGCGTTTGCTGCTGACAAGCTGGCCCATGCCTATATATTTGTCGGCCCGGACGGGGTAGGTAAATTTAAGACGGCACGGGAATGGGCAAAGGTGCTTTTGTGCAACGATAAAATAGAACAGCAAACGCCGCAAGGCACATTCTATGATAGCTGCGGCACATGCCGGTCGTGTGAGGTGTTTGCCGGTGGCGCGCATCCGGATTTTAATCATATATACAAGGAACTCGTCGAGTTCACGAAAGACGGCAAGGGCAAAACGCCGCTTGATCTGCCGATAGATGTTATTCGTGATTTTCTAATCAAGAAGGTCGCCGGTCGGCCGCAGATGAGCGACGCGACTGTTTATGTCGTTCGAGAGGCCGAGCGACTCAATCAATCCTCGCAAAACGCCCTCTTAAAAGTCCTGGAGGAGCCGCCGAAGTATTGCTTTATTATACTGATATGCAGCCGCCTGGAGAAAATGCTGCCGACAACCCAGTCTCGCTGTCAGATTATTCGGTTCGGCCCGGTAGGCCGGGAGCAAATCGTAAATCGGCTCCTTCAGATGGACATCGAGCCGAAAGAGGCCCGATACTGGGCGGCCTTTAGCGAGGGCAGCTTAGGGATAGCCTTGGCCTGGGCGGGCCTTGAGCCGAAGGACAAAAGCTGTTATCAGATTAAGACCGAACTTGTTCGCCGCTTTGCAAAATATCGGCTGAGTGATGCGCTGGACTTTGCCGAGTGGCTGGGCCAAACGGCCAAGAAGATAAGCGGCGCATGGGCCGAGAAGGAACCGAATGTCAGCAAAAAGGACATCAATCGAAGGGCACAGGCCGGGCTTATACGCATGATAATCGCGGCACTCGACGACGCAATGAAGATGAACATCGGTAATCACGCTGAGTTTGCGAACAGTGACCAGGTGAGTGAAGTCGAGGCGCTGGCCGCAAGATTCGGCGCAGAGGAACTGGCCGAAAAAATCGGCAAGGCATACGAAAGTATGCAGTGGGTGCAGCGAAGTGTCAACGAGAGGCTGATTTTTGAAGAACTGTTGTTAAGCTACGCCGGGTGTGGTATAATTATAAGTTTGTAGTTCGTTGCTATTAGTTCGTAGAATAGAATCAGGAGCCACATGGCACAGGGTGAAACAAAGCACAAACCGCAGAAGCATAAAAAGCTGATGCTGGTTCGGTACGGCCGAATGGGGTACTTGGGCTGGTTTGAGCACAAGGAAAGCTACATACCCAAGACGCGAAGTCGGGTGGTGATAAAAACCGACCGCGGCCTTGAGTTGGGTCAACTTGTCGGGCAATTCCACTATCGCGGCGGACATTTCAAAAGCACTCCAGAGCAGGTTCAGGAGTATTACGGCAAGACGCAGAAGGACCAGCCGCTGACCGATGGGGGCACTTTCGTGCGTTTCGCAACGGCGGAAGACGTGATGGAGGAAAAACATCTCGACGCCTCGGCCAGGGAGGAGATGCAGTGCTGCGAGCGGTTTGTCGAGGAGATGGAGCTGCCGATGAAGATAGTCGATGCCGAGCACGTGTTCGGAGGCGAGCGGATTGTTATTTATTTTATCAGCAGCGGCAGGGTCGATTTCAGGGAGTTGGTTAAACACCTCGCCAGGGAATATCAGACGCGAATCGAACTTCGTCAGATCGGCGCACGTGATGAGGCCAGGATTATAAGTGATTACGAAAGCTGCGGGCTGCCGTGCTGCTGCAGACAATTTTTGAAGATTTTGGAGCCTGTCAACATGCGGATGGCAAAGCTCCAAAAGGCCACTCTCGACCCGTCAAAAATATCGGGCCACTGCGGCAGACTCAAGTGCTGTCTGCGTTACGAAGACGCCACCTACAAGGAGTTGAGAAAAAGGCTGCCGAAGAAAAATGCCA
>CAZLWL010000078.1:0-2074 GCA_964563335.1 uncultured Pirellulales bacterium | reverse complement strand
CAGACCGACATCTGGGTCAGGTTCCAAAAGGCCCGCGGTAACCGGTGCCTGTATTTCTGTGCGGACGACACACACGGCACACCCGTTATGATTCGCGCCAGAGCCGACGGCATCGAGCCTGAAGAGCTAATCGAGCGCGTGCACACCGAACACATCAGGGACTTTACCGAATTCAACGTCAAGTTTGATAACTATTATTCCACACATTCCGAAGAAAACCGACAATTCAGTGAACTGCTCTACAAACGAGCTGTGGATAATGGTTCCATCGCCAAGCGGGATGTGGAACAGGCCTATTGCGCCAAATGCGATATGTGGCTGCCCGACCGCTATATTCGCGGGACATGTCCGCGATGCAAGGCTCCTGATCAATATGGCGATTCGTGCGACGCCTGCGGGGGCACACATCGGCCGACGGAGCTTATCGAGCCGACCTGTGCAAACTGTGGCGCTGAGCCAATCCGGCGAACCAGTACTCACTACTTTTTCAAGCTCGGTGACTACACGGACAGGCTAAAGAAATTAATCGAAAGCGGCCATACTCAAAAATCCGTTCTGAATAAACTGGATGAGTGGTTCAAAGCAGGACTGCGCGACTGGGATATATCGCGCGATGGGCCGTATTTCGGCTTCAAAATTCCCGGCGAGGAAAACAAATTCTTCTACGTCTGGCTCGACGCCCCCATCGGCTATATGGCTTCGTGCAAGAACTATTGCAACAGCCACGGCTTGGACTTCGATAAAGTCTGGAACAGCAAGGAGTATGAGTTGTATCACTTTATCGGCAAGGACATCATGTATTTTCATGCGCTGTTCTGGCCGGCGATGCTTATGAGCGCAAAGTTCAAAATAGCCGACAAGCTGTTCGTCCACGGCTTCTTGACGGTCAACGGCAAGAAAATGAGCAAGAGCAAAGGGACGTTCATCAAGGCCGAAACGTACCTCAAGCACCTCGACACGCAGTATCTGCGGTATTACTATGCGACCAAGCTGACCAGCGGCATCGAGGATATCGATTTGAATTTCGATGATTTTGTTACGAAGATCAACTCGGACCTCGTCGGCAAGCTCGCGAATCTGGCCAGCCGCTCCGTGCCTATGCTGACTAAGAATCTCGACGGTCGACTGGGCCGACTGGACGGCAAGGGCGCAAAACTTGTTCGAATACTGCAGGGGGCAAAGGAGGGCATAATCGCCGACTTCGAGGAACTTAATTATGCCGCGGCGATGAGGACAATCTCCGCGCTTGCAGATGAGAGCAACAGATACTTCGACCGCGAGCAGCCATGGGAAACGATAAAAACCGACCATGAGAAAACACACGCAAGCCTGACGGCAGCGATAAATGCGGTGAAAATCCTGACAATCTATCTAAAGCCTGTCCTGCCGGCCTACGCCGAAACGATAGAGCGATTCCTCAATATCGCCCCGCTTGGCTACGCCGACGTTGACAGCGTGCTCGAAGAACATAAAATAGGCCGGTTCGAGCGGTTGGTTGAACGAGTTGAAACCGAAAAGGTAGAAGCGATGATTGAAGAAAGCAAGGAACGGGTGCCGGATGGAACGGCAGCCGAACAAGCCGCTGCGAGCGAGCCTATTGAGCCTGAGTGTTCAATTGAAGATTTTATGAAAATTGACCTGCGAATCGCTAAGGTCGCCTCGGCCGGGCCGGTCGAAGGAGCGGATAAGCTGCTGCGGCTGGAACTCGATGTCGGCGGCATCAAAAAAATCGTGCTCGCGGGGATCGCAAAGGCTTACAAACCCGCGGATTTAGTCGGCAAAAAGGTCGTGTGCGTTGCAAACCTGAAGCCGAGAAAGATGAAATTCGGCGTATCGGAGGGGATGATTCTGGCAGCAGGTGCCGGCAATAAGGACATATTCATGCTTACTGTCGATGAGGGCGCAAGGCCGGGCTGGCGGGTGCATTGAAATGTTGGAGTGATGAAATGAGAAAGACTATCGAAGAAATCGCCACAGAGGACGGCCGATACAACGCAGAGGCCCTGAAATTTGTTTATGAGGGCCTTGGAGCAACTATTCAGAAAATCAAAGAAGCTCAGGACGAAGACCAGCC
>CAZLWL010000077.1:0-12358 GCA_964563335.1 uncultured Pirellulales bacterium | reverse complement strand
TTATTGGCTCCGCTAAGGGTTAAAGAACGAAAATGAAATTAGACAGTACAGCTATGAACAAATGCAAGAGAAGTAATAGGCAATTGTTAAAATGGTGCGGTGAATACTTTTTAAGGGGTAAAAATGAAAATAATATTATTTTGGGCAGGAGAGGTAATAGTTGGATGGCTAGCTCTACGGCATTTATTATCAATTCTTACAGGTTATGATCAAGAGGGACAAGTTAAAACTGGTCAACGTCTATGTCATTTAACATCTTTTATAATATTAATAGGTTCTTGTGTGTCAGCTATAATGTATCATATCTGGTGGTTATTAATTCTTGGGGTCATACTCGAGTTCTCATTTAGGCACTACACAATATGGACAGGAAAAAAATGTCCTTTGATTGAAGACGAAAAGACATAATTCATTGAAGCGCAACAGATTGGACGAGTATTGAATAAGCAACGGGAACTTGTTATAATACAGAAAGAAACAGTCTGTCTTTTCCGTTTTATGTAGACTGTGGATAATCAGCGGCATTTAGTATGGCAGATGACATATGAGAACACGATCATATAAAGAAGGTGATGAATTCCTTCTTTTTCAAAAACTACCCTATGATTTTCAAAGTGGTAAGCTACCCATAAAGATACTCGAAAACTTGTATTTCGATAAACTCCCGTCAGATTTACTCAATCTACAGGTCGAGCAAGAACGCTCCTACTCCCCAAGTGAAATCAATGAGTTGCTTGAACATGCAGGTCTGGTAAACATGATTCTTCCAGGCTGTACACTTCCAATGGGATTAGTTCAATGCTGTCTTAGATATCGTACTTTCAAGACCAGCCTATATCCCAATGTTGCAGCACCCAGTCTTTTTGCAAATTTCATCACGGCTCTTCGTCTGCAAAAACCGTGTACTATTGCAGTGGGTGGCCAATTTGAAGTTGGCTCGGACGATGAGCCAATCAAGCATGCCGGATCGTGGAATCGAACTACAGTCCACAACCCAAAAAACGCGGGACGCTATTCGAAGGACGATATTGAACTTGCCTCAAACATCACTAAGGGTCTACTGGAAATACGTCAATCCGATGATGAAAGACAGCTTGAAAGTGCTCTCATATATTTCTCTCAAGTAACACAGGGGTTTTCAATCTCCTTGCAACTGTGCTATTTGGGATTGTGGGCATCGCTTGAAGCTCTTTTTAAGCCTAATGGAAATAAGGCCAAGACAATAGCCAAAAGGATCACGGCTTACCTTTCAGGATTTTTTGAGAATGATGAGAATATGGAGCAATGGCTAATAACCGAGTACCAAAAGAGGCGCAGCGAATTTGTTCACGGATCGCATATTGCCCCACCTGTTCTTCAGAACGTTAGGAAAGGAAAAGATGCAATCCCTATACTTCATGAAGTGACAAGACTGTGTTTGCTTGGTTTCCTGTCTATGGAAAAATCTGAACGAAGACAGGTTTTCCAAAAGAAATGCAAGCAGAAAAGACTCGACAGCCTTGGCCAAGCAAAAGGAAAATATCTGAGTCAGCAAAAGATGTATTATTGAGACGGGAGAATTAAAGGAGAAAGTGTAATGATACAAAAAGCTTTTGGTGATATTAACAAAACAGATATTGATTTTCTGGTCGAAAATAAAATCAGCGAATCAAAAACACTTGAATACAAGGAAAAGCTTCCCGGTTTTAAAGATGGCGACAAGAAAGAGTTTCTGGCGGATATTTCTTCATTCGCTAATGCTTCTGGTGGAGATATGATATATGGTATTAAAGCGTCAGTAACTAAAAGTGGCAAGAAAACCGGTGAACCGAAAAAGGTTGTTCCTCTGCAAGGTGTAACAGCCGACGAAGCTAAGTTGCAAATTGAAAATCTTATTCGTACTGCTCTTGAACCACGCATACCTATTCATGTTAAGGAAATAGTAGGTTATGGTGATAACGGTAATGGCTTTATTATACTTGTTCGCATACCTCAGAGTTTTGCCTCACCGCATATGGTCACTTTTAAGAATACCTCTCGTTTTTACAGTCGAAACTCCGCAGGCAAATACCAACTTGATGTTCAAGAAATTAGAAGCGCATTTTTGGCTACAGATTCACAAGCGGATCGCATTCGCAGCTTTCTACAAAACAGGCTGGCTAAGATTATGGCTGATGAAACACCCATACCCTTATCTATGCCGCATCGTCTGGTTTTGCATGTTTTGCCGCTGAATTCTTTTCTTAATCAGAAGCACTTAGATTTCAGCTCTGATCGTAATTTGACGTTAAATTTTAGGCCTATTGCTGTTAGTGGATGGGATCATCGGTATAATCTGGATGGTTTTTTGACTTATCGAGATAGCAGAGAAACAAAACTTTGCGATAGTTATTGTCAAACATTCTTTAATGGAACCATCGAAGCAGTATATGCGGATATTCTCAGGGCTAGTGGTGGTCGGAAACCCCAAAGTGGCGATACTGCTTTTATTGCAAGTATCGCATACGAACGGGACGTAATCGAAGCTATAAAAAAGTATTTCAAGGGATACAAAACGTTAGGTGTCGAAGCCCCGATTGTTATTTCGATGGCACTGCTGGGCTGTAAAGGAGCGTATATGTACGCTGACATTGCTATGGGATTAGATAATAATCCAATAGATCGTGATGTAGCCATATTACCTGAAGTGCAGACTGGCAGTCTTGATGAAGAAGTGCCAACTATTATGAAACCGATATTTGATGCGGTATGGAATGCCTGCGGCCACCCTCGTAGCTATAATTATACAGAAAACGGAATTTGGAATGTAAGGTGAATTATGCAATGGCAAGCTATAATAGGAATATCAAGTGTTGTTATAGCAATTTGTGCGATTGTTGTATCGATATGGCATGGCGTTCAAACTCGAAAGCACAATAAACTTTCATGTAAACCACATCTGACCACTTGGACACATAGCGATAAAGGCAAAGCTTACTATTCTGTAGAGTTGATAAATAACGGTTTAGGGCCGGCGCTTATAGAAAAATTTACAGTTAAAGTTGATGGCGAAGTGATTCCAGGTGAAAGAACTGAGCCAATTGAAAAAGCCATAGAGTTACTTTTCCCGGGCCTTAATTACCACAAACTTTACAAATCTTTTGTCGCAAAGGGCTATTCAATGGCTGCCAATGACAAACGTACGATTATCGCTATCCAGTTTAGCTCACCTTTACCTGATCCTGAATTTGTAGAAGAAGCTCTTAACCGGGGTGATATAGAAGTGGCTTATAAGTCATTCTATGAAGAACCATTTCTTTTATCGACAGAAGAAGAAAAAGGAAGAAGCTAAAAAGTCGGACAAGATTTGAGCCTTCGGCCCTATTAGAGTTTTAAGAAGTTTCAAGATGGTTGCATGAAAACTTTAGCAGGGTAAATCTTGCCTTTGGCGATAGTTTGAAAGCTCTAACAGGGTAAGCCTTGCGGGCTTTTTTCGATTTTTATTTCGGTTTTGTTCTATTTAAGCTTTTCGTGTTTTTATAATGTATTATGTTTATGTTTTGATGAGCGGTGTTGACGGCGGTTTTTATAAAGTGTAACGGTCAAGGTTGCCGCAGCCTGCAAAGCAGGTCTCGCAATTACGACACCGCTTGTCCAGATAACATGAAACGCGCTCCCGGGGCTGCGTTTGGCTTGCCCCGGGCTACTTATCTTTCGCCCCTTAGGGGCTGATTTGTATCCGCTTGGCGTCAGGCGGGTTCTCATCCCGCCAACGGAGAGGGCGGGATTCGAACCCGCGGTAGAGACAAGCCCTACACAGCCTTTCCAAGGCTGCTCCTTAAGCCACTCGGACACCTCTCCGGATTAGTCGCCGGTCGATAGTCGTCAGTATTCAGTATTCGGCAGTTGGCTATTTTACAGATTTGGCGCCGTTAGTCCAGTTGTAGGTTAGGTGGATTTTTTATCGTTCCGGGGTTTGAATTATTTGCTATAATAAGCGGGAAATAAAAAGGTTGGAACTTCGCATCGCCGAATTGAACGAGACTGTAAAAGAACAAATAATCAAAAGTTTACTAATTGAAAGGAGTTGCAAATGCGTGCGTTGAAAACCTGTCTGTGGATAGCCGGTGTTGGATGCCTGCTGTCGGTATTTGGAATGTTCTTACCCCTCTCGGTGCTCGAATCCTTTGCCAGGGCATTTGGTGCTCAGGAGTTTCCGGATTCGCCGCTGGTCATCTATGCAGCTCGTGTGATGTCAGCCACGTATGTTGCGGTGGGGGTGTTTTTTGTCATTCTGGCACTCGACCCCATGAAGTACCCGGTGATGGTGCCGTTCTCAGGCCTGGCTGCAGTCTTCTTAGGCCTGGTCTGTGGGATAACGGGACTGGCGGTGGGCATGTCCCCTCTGTGGTTTCTGGGTGATTCTTTGAGTTGTGTGGTGGTTGGAGTTCTCATCCTTGTGTTTTGGCGAAAGGCAAACCAGACAACCAAAGACAAATAGACATGGTTTGCTGAGATTTTTGAATTTTGATATGTATTTTTGCATTTTACTCTTTGATTTTTGATAGGAACATGTCATCTCGGGCGCGCTTGCCCTGAGCACATCCGAACGGGACCCGGGGATCCATTTCGTCATCCTGAGCGAAGTCCCGACGAGTCGGGACGGAGTCGAAGGAACTATTCGAAAAGTCTCCCGACTTGTCGGGGTTCCACAATTTTTCGCTTTTAGCTTTATACTTTTCGCTCCCTTCGTCTTCTGTTTTCTGACTCCTGAATTCTATTTTACCTCTGTGCTCTCTGTAGTTATAATGAATCCGGTTTAAGGAAAGGAAAAGCATTATGAAAGCGATTCGACAAATTGGTTCGTTAGCGTTTGTGGTTGGTCTTTTCACTGCGGTATTTGCCGGCCTGCCGTGGTACGTCATCGTTTCCGACGACCCGGTCGTGCCCTGGTGGCTAAGGATTGCAATTTTCTGCCTTCTGGGCGGTATCCTTGTGGTCCTCGTGACTTTAGCTCTCGAACAGTGGGGAAACAAGCCGTCAGTAGAGGTGCCGCCGGATGTGGAGACCGATCGCGGTGTCTTGCTGCTCAATTCGGATACTGTGCCTCACCGCCAGACGCGCGAGGTTCTCGGCCTCGTCCAGGGCCACACCGTATTTGCCATCTGGCTTGGCAAAGACCTGTCCGCCATAGTCAGACTCATCCTCGGCGGCGAATTAACTGAATACACAGAGATGATGGGCCGTGCCCGTACGGCAGCCACCAACAGGATGATCGCCCAGGCCAAAGAGGTGGGCGCCGATGCGATAATCAACGTCCGCTACATGACCACGAGTGTCGTAGGCAGCGCCGCCGAACTATTAGCCTATGGCACCGCCGTCAAGTTAGGCGAATAGACCAAGAATTGCTTAAGTCTTATTGATTGTATTGATTCTCGACCCGTCGGTTGGCAAAGAATCCCTGCAATTGCCGGCGGCACTCGTCTTCCATAACACCGCTTGTAACTTCAAGTCGGTGATTAAGCCTTCCATCCTGAACTATATTATACAGGCTTCCGCAGGCACCTGCCTTGGGGTCCTCGCAGCCGTAAACCAGCCGGTCCATTCTTGCCAATACCAGCGCCCCCGCGCACATCGCGCAAGGCTCCAAAGTAACATAAATCGTGCACCCTTCTAACCGCCAGCTCCCCACTGCCTCTGCCGCCTGCGTAAGCGCTATAATTTCGGCGTGTGCTGTCGGGTCATTGAGCTGCTCGCGCTGATTGTATGCCTTGGCTATAATTTGTCCATTATGAACAATGACCACCCCGACCGGCACATCGCCATTTTGTCGCGCTATCTCGGCCTGGTCAATCGCCACTGGCATAAATCGCTGGTCTTCTTTGTTATTAAACATCGCTCGAACGTAAAGGGAAAAATAGAAAATCGTAAATCATAAATAGTAAATAAAAAATACCCCAAGGGGACTCGAACCCCTGTTACCGGGATGAGAACCCGGCGTCCTCGGCCGCTAGACGACGGGGGCAAATTCGTATCTCGTTGTTCGTAGCTCGTATTTCGGTGTCAATATCCCGCATAATTTTACGGCTGAATCCAAAAAATTTTATTCGAGATACGATTCACGAACCACCAGATACGTAACAATAGCGGCGGTTGGATTCGAACCAACGACCCTGGGCTTATGAATCCCATGCTCTAACCAACTGAGCTACGCCGCCGAAATTTCTAACTTGTTGTAATGTACCGGTTCAGCGTGAATCGGACAAATTCACCAGCCAACAGCATTATTGTCAGTTGTTCGGTCTTTGTCAAGCTTCTTTTCATTATCTGGGTCGACTTTTCCCGTCTCAAGCGCGCACAAGTCTCGCTCATTTAGCGTCGCACTTTATGTCCTTGAAACCAACCCGTCTTTGTATTATATTGACCACGTCTATTTAAGGAATGCAGTCTATGGATATATTTCACATCAAAGGCCCGGTCCGGCTTGCCGGCACCGTTGCTATCAGCGGCTCCAAAAACGCCGCCCTGCCCATAATGGCTGCCACCATCCTCGCACCCGGCAAATCTATTGTCAGAGGCGCCCCGCAGCTCGCCGACATCGCCGTCCTGGCCAAATTGCTGCGCGCGCTCGGTGCAAAGGTCAAAAGAAACGCAGGCGCAAAACTCCAAATCGACGCTTCCGTCATAGACAATCCCACCGGCCCCTATGACATCGTCCGCAAGATGCGGGCAAGTATCTGCATTCTCGGGCCGCTGTTAGCCCGCTGCGGCAGGGCCAAAGTCTCCATGCCAGGCGGCTGCGCCATCGGCGACAGACCAGTCGATATTCATCTGCGCGGTCTGCGCACCCTTGGCGCAAGCATCCACCTCGAAAACGGCTACATCGTCGCCGAAACACCACATGGCCTAAAGGGCAAAGACATCTTCCTTGGCGGACCCTTCGGCTCGACTGTGCTCGGCACTGCCAACGTACTAATGGCTGCGACACTCGCAAAAGGCACAACGACCATTGAGTCGGCCGCCTGTGAGCCAGAAATAGCAGACCTGGCGAACTGCCTCAATAAGATGGGCGCGAAAATCCGCGGCATCGGCTCGCCAAGGCTCGTTATTGACGGCGTCGATAGTCTCGGCCCGGTCGACTACACCATTATCGGCGACCGTGTTGAGGCTGGAACGTTCATGGTGGCCGCTGCCATCACCGCCGGCCGAGTCGAGCTGAAGAACTGCCGGCTTACCGATATGATGGCCGTCGTTGATAAACTTGCCGGTATCGGCGTGTGCATCGAGCCGAACGCAGATGGTTGTGTTGTAAGCCGCGATGGCCCGCTTAAACCCGCAGACATCACCACACAGCCCTATCCCGGCTTTCCCACGGACCTGCAAGCCCAGTTGATGGCACTTTTGGCCCTGGCCGACGGCAACAGCGTCATCACCGAAAAGATATTCCCCGACAGATTCATGCACGTCGCCGAGCTGAACCGCATGGCCGCCAACCTCCGCAAAGAAGGACCTTCTGTAATTATCGCCGGTGTCAAAAAGCTCATTGCCGCCCCCGTGATGGCCTCCGACCTCCGCGCTTCAGCCGCACTTGTCTTAGCCGGTCTCGCCGCCGAGGGCACCACAATCGTAAACCGTGTCTATCACATCGACCGGGGTTACGAGCAGATTGAGCAGAAGCTAAACGCCCTCGGCGCAAAAATCACCCGCAAAAGCACCTGACTCTCCACCCAACACACGATTTCGCCCTATATCGCTTTGTCGACATTCTCAAGCGGCCAGATGTAAGCAGCACAAATGACATCCATCGCAGCGTTTCTAAACAGACCACCCAAACAAGCCCTTGTCCAAAGGTGCCGGATTGCTGGGATGCACACCAGGATTTGACGGGATTATGGGCACACTCGGAGATATTGCTGATTCACTGTTAACCACAAGCTTAGTGCCGGTCGATACATTAAGCGTATTCCAAGCTCCTTTCAAAACGATGGCATGTTGCATTGTCTTTACCGGGTGGAGGAATGGGGGGGCGACCCGGTGAAGAACCTTGACTTTGACGAGCAACGTTGACGTAAACAGTAAACCATTTTGGTGACAGGTGAAAAGGCGTTGTGAACCAGCGCCTTTTTGCCTTTTATGGCAAAAGCTCGGACCCCGTCCTCACTAATCTGAAAGAATCACCTGAAGTTATATTTTATCGAAATTATATCTTCATGTTGATTTTTTGGACGATATTTGGTATAGTACAAAAAGTGGCTTGGGTCATAAATGCAGATTACAATGTACCACAACTCAATGGGAGTGGGCAAAAAGTTGGGGCGATACACCGAGAATGCCACACCCGTTCGGACCCCGTGCCTCTGGATTTTGCCTTTCGAGCCGGCAACGAAAACATGGACGGCAGGGTTGTTGCTATTTGCGCAACCTAAAAACCTGTGAAAAAGAAATTTTTATTGCTGTAGGTGCCGTATTTGAAGTGACTTAGCTTACGGGGCAAAATTTTTTCCAGTTTTTCTGTTGCTATGAATTCCAAAAGATAATAATATGAATCTTGTTGTAATCAACAATATGTTGCAACAATTATCCCGTGAAGTCCGTATATAGTATTAGGTAGTTTGTCTCATTTTATAGCACGGAGGTATAGAAATGGCCGAGAACGAGACTTCCAAAACAACAGAAAACGCAGGAGCGTCAAGATTTCAGCCCTGGACCAGTCCAGGGCCGATTAGCTCGAAAGGGTTGAAAATCTCTCGGACTTTTTCTACCCCCAACGTTCATCCATTCGACCAGATTCAATGGGAAACCCGTCAGGCCAAGATCACCGGCGATAATGGTGAGGTGATATTCGAACAAAAGGATATTGAAGTGCCCGTCTCCTGGAGCCAGTTGGCGACAAAAGTAGTTGCCAGCAAGTACTTCTATGGCGACACCGGCGAACGTGAATACTCGGTCAAGCAGCTTATGCACCGTGTCTGCAGAACCATAACCGACCGCGGCAAGAAAGACGGCTACTTCACTACTAACGAAGATACCGAGAACTTCTACAATGAACTGACCTGGCTGTGCGTAAATCAATACGGGGCATTTAATTCGCCTGTGTGGTTTAATGTTGGCCTGTTCGATGTCTATCGTGTTCAGGTCGGCAAACACAACTTCCATTGGGACGATAAAGAGCAAATGGCGGTGGTCTGTGAAAACAGCTATGAATATCCCCAGGCCTCGGCCTGTTTCATTCAGTCCGTCCAGGACACCATGGAAGACATAATGCGGCTGGCCAAGAGCGAAGCGATGCTCTTCAAGCATGGCTCGGGTACGGGGACGGACCTTTCGACACTTCGCAGCAGCAGAGAGAAGCTTTCGGGCGGCGGCAAACCGTCGGGGCCGCTGAGCTTTATGAGGGTCTTCGACCAGATCGCCGCGGTGGTAAAATCCGGCGGAAAAACCAGACGCGCCGCGAAAATGCAGTCGCTCAAGGTGGACCACCCCGACATTAAGGAATTTATCACGTGCAAAACGGAGGAGGAGAAAAAGGCCTGGGCGCTTATCGAGGCCGGTTACGGCGGGGACCTCAACAACGAGGCTTATAACAGTGTCATGTTCCAGAACAGCAACCTTTCGGTACGTGTAACCGATGAATTCATGGATGCTGTCCAAAAGGACGGCAAGTGGACTACTCATGCCGTAACCACCGGCCAGCCCATGGACGAATACTCGACACGCGAGCTTATGGACCTAATCGCAGAAGGGACGAGAATCTGCGGCGACCCCGGCGTCCAGTACCACACAACAATCAACCGCTGGCATACCTGCCCGAAATCCGGCCCCATCAATTCGTCCAACCCATGCAGCGAGTACATGTTTATCGACAACTCCGCGTGCAATCTGGCATCGCTTAACCTTATGAAGTTTCGCAATGAAGACGGCTCATTTGATGTCGAGAATTTCAAAAAGGCCATACGCCTGTTCATCATTGCGCAGGAGATATTGGTTGACAACGGCAGCTATCCCGAAAAGGGCATCACCCAAAACAGCCATGATTTTCGCCCGTTGGGTCTGGGCTACGCCAACCTCGGCTCTTTAGTAATGAGCCTTGCACTACCCTATGATTCCGACCAGGCAAGGGCCTGGGCCGCGGCAATATCCGCGATACTGACCGCAACGGCATACACCGCCAGCGCCGAAATCGCCCTGATAAAAGGGCCCTTTAACGGTTACAAGCTGAACAGGGACTCTATGCTGAACGTCATCGGCATGCATCGCGAGCACGCCTACAACATCCCCGAGGTCCATTGCCCCGACTATCTGCTCAACGCCGCAAAGAACGCCTGGGACGAGGCCTTCGACACCGGTTCCCAACGCGGTTTCCGCAATGCCCAGGCGACCGTACTCGCACCGACGGGTACCATCGGGTTCTTGATGGACTGCGACACTACGGGAGTTGAGCCCGACATCGCGCTGGTAAAATACAAACTCTTAGCCGGCGGCGGCATGCTCAAAATCGCAAACAGGACCGTGCCGATGGCCCTTGAAAGGCTCGGCTACAGTCCCGAAGACATCAAGGAAATCTGCAACACCATCGACGCTGATGATACCATCGAAACCGCACCCAAGCTTCGCAAAGAGCACCTGCCCATATTTGACTGTGCCTTCAAGCCCCGCAACGGTAAAAGGCACATCCACTATCTTGCACATCTGAAAATGATGGCCGCTGTACAACCTTTCATCTCCGGAGCCATCAGCAAAACAATCAACATGCCCAAAGAAAGCACCACCGAGCAAATCACTTCTGCATATATGGAAGGCTGGAAGATGGGACTGAAGGCCGTTGCAATATACCGGGACGGCTCAAAGAGGATTCAACCGGTCAACACAGAAAAGACCGACGGCTCAAAAGCAAAAAAAGCTGCTGCAGAACCCGTTCAGGCACGACCATTCAGGCGACGCCTGCCCGAGACACGAAACAGCATTACGCATAAATTTTCCGTTGCCGCACATGAAGGTTATCTGACGGTGGGGCTGTACGAGGATGGTCAGCCTGGTGAGTTGTTTATCACTATGGCCAAGGAGGGCAGCACCGTCGGAGGCCTTATGGACGTAATCGGCACTTGCGTTTCGATGGCACTTCAGTACGGTGTTCCGCTGATAACCTTAATCGATAAATTCCGCCATGCACGGTTTGAGCCGTCTGGAATGACCTCCAACAAGAATATCCCCTTCGCCAAGAGTCTCATTGACTATATCTTCTGCTGGTTAGGCTGCAAATTCATCCCGGGCTACGCAGAGAAAAACACACCAAACGGAGTCGCCGCTGCCGATGCCCCCAGCACAACCACCACCGCCAGGCAGTTGGTCGAAAAAACCAAGGACCTGGCTAAGAAGATCGACGAGGCAAAAGCCCTCCACAAAAAGCCCGCTCCACCTGCACCCACTGATGTCAAGCCCTCGCTAACGAAACCGTCTCGCTTTGCAGAGGCAGCAGCCGATAAAGTGGTCGAGATGGTAGGTTCGGTGGTAACCGGCGACACCCAGTTTCAGTCCCACGCGACAATGATGCAGCAATTTAACGAGCAATTTCAGCAATTCCAGGATGGCGCCCCCGCCTGCGATGTCTGCGGCGCTATCACCGTCCGCAACGGCATGTGCTACAGGTGCTACAACTGCGGAAACTCCATGGGATGCTCGTAATGGACATAAAGACTTTTGTCTTAGGTGATTACCAGACCAACAGCTATTGCGTGAGGCCAACAGAGTCGGTCAGGGACTGTCTGATTATCGACACCGGCCTGCGGTCGGAGCCGCTCATAGACTATCTGAAGACGAACAACCTCAATCCAGTAGCAGCAGTATTCACGCACGGCCATATCGACCACATCGACGGCCTCGCCCTTCTTCGGAAAAACTGGCCCGATATCAAAGTCGCCATCCACAAAGCCGACGCCGCGATGTTTGAAGATGGCAGGCTGAATCTTTCCGCCTTTTCCGGCATACCGTTCAAAACCTCACCCGCTGAGATAATTATAGAAGCCGAAGGCCCCCTCACCTTTGCCGGCCTGGAATTTCACATCCTGCACACACCCGGCCATACCCCCGGCGGTATCTCACTTTATTCGGAAAAAGAAGGCGTGGTCTTTGTCGGCGATGCCCTCTTTGCAGGCTCCATAGGCAGGACCGATTTCCCCGGCGGCGATTTCAACCAGCTCATTGCCGGCATAAAGACAAAACTGCTCACCCTTCCCGAAGACACAAAGGTCTATACCGGCCACGGCCCTGTAACAACGATAGCAACCGAAAAACGAACAAACCCATTCCTGAATTGAGGAACCGTGTGGGCCAAAGGCTTCTTTCGCTCAGAAGACTCTCAGAGTTTCGGAGTTTATTCTTCTCGTACTCTTGTGTCCCAGTC
>CAZLWL010000076.1:3396-12385 GCA_964563335.1 uncultured Pirellulales bacterium | reverse complement strand
TCTGTATGGGTCCGGGTTGCGCAGCGAAAGGCTCACACAACTTATATGAGCTTTTCTGCGACGCTGTCAGCCAGGCCGGGGCAAATGTGCAAGTACAGGCCAAACCTGTTGGCTGCCATGGGCTGTGCGGGTGCGGGCCGATAGTTCTCATCCAGCCCGGTGATATCTTCTACCAGCGTGTCGAGGAACCTGATGTCGCAGAAATCTTTCGTGAAACAGTACTGGCAGGACGACTCATCGAACGACTTCTCTACGAGAATCCCGCTACCGGTGAGAAAGTAGATACTGCAGATAAGATTCCGTTCTACAAGGTCCAGCAGCGAGTCGCATTAGCTCTCAACGGTCTGATTGACCCCACCGACATCGAGGATTACATCAAAGCCGGCGGCTACAGCTCGCTTGGCAAGGTGCTAAACGGAATGACTCCTGAACAGATTATTGCGGACGTAGAATGTTCAGGGCTTCGGGGCCGTGGCGGTGGCGGATTCCCTACCGGTCGCAAATGGCGCTCCTGTCGAGAGGCGAAAGGCTCACCTAAGTACGTCATCTGCAATGGTGACGAAGGCGACCCCGGAGCCTTTATGGACCGTGCCATTATGGAGGGCAATCCCCACTCCGTCATCGAGGGCATGGTCATCGGAGCTTACGCCATCGGTTCGGAGCAGGGCTATATCTATGTGCGAAATGAATATCCACTTTCCGTGGAACGATTAAAATGGGCGATTGAACAAGCAAAAGAACTCGGCCTGCTCGGGCAGAATATCTTAGGCAGTTCTTTCTCTTTCGATATCAGAATTAACCGTGGCGGCGGGGCGTTTGTCTGTGGTGAATCGACGGCGCTTATGGCGTCTCTTGAAGGGCGGCCGGGTGAACCGAGGGCAAAATATATCCATACCGTAGAAAGCGGATTTCGCGGCAAGCCCACCAACCTTAACAATGTGGAAACATGGGCCAATGTGCCACATATCATAAACCGAGGCGGACAATGGTTTGCCGGCATCGGGACCGAAAAGTCCAAGGGAACCAAGGTATTCAGCCTGGTTGGAAATGTGGTAAATACAGGGCTGGTGGAGGTCCCGATGGGCATTTCACTGCGACAGATAATTGACGAGATTGGTGTTGGGATACGGGATGGCAAGCGTTTCAAGGCAGTCCAGACCGGCGGGCCATCCGGTGGATGTATCCCCGCCGAGCACCTTGATGCGCGTGTTGATTTCGACGAGCTTACCAAACTTGGCTCGATGATGGGCTCCGGCGGTATGATAGTTATGGACGAGGACACCTGCATGGTCAGGGTTGCAAGATACTTCACCGAGTTTCTCCAGAAAGAATCGTGCGGCAAATGCACCCCTTGCCGGGAGGGCCTGGCCCAGATGCTGTACATTCTCGACCGGATAACCGGTGGAGAAGGGGAAGTAGGGGATGTAGAGGAGCTTGGGACGCTGGCAGAGCTCTTAGAGGGGACGGCTCTTTGTGCGCTCGGGAAGACCGCCGCAAATCCCGTCCTGTCCACCATACGGTACTTCCGCGATGAGTATGATGCACATATTTTGGATCGGCGGTGCCCGGCAAAGGAATGCCGAGGATTGTTCCGTTATGAGATTGACGCGGATGCCTGCAAGGCGTGCGGGATTTGCCTGAAGGACTGCCCAGCAGAGGCGATTACCGGTGAAAAGGAAGTCCCGCATGTAATCAACCAGGAAAAATGCACGCTCTGCGGGAATTGTTGGGAAAAATGCCCGTTCACAGCAGTAAAAAAGGTATAAGGGAAAGTAAACCAGTGCCTGCCGTGACAATAGATGGACATAAGGTTAAGGTCAAAAAGGGTGCCACGATTCTCGACGCTGCTAAGAAGGCCGGCATCTGGATTCCTACTCTCTGCTATCACCCGGCCATTTCAGGAGATGCATCGTGTCGGCTCTGTATGGTAGAGCTTGACCGCGGGGACTGGAGACAACTGGTGACCGCCTGCAATTACCCGGTCCGGCAGGATATCGTGGTTCATGTTTCCAGCGAACGGGCTCAGTGGGCCCGTCGTGGTGTCATGGAGCTGTTGCTTGCCCGGGCACCCGAGAGCGAAGAACTCAAGGCATTGGCCGAACGTATGGGCGTGGAAGAAACGCCTTACCCGAACGTCACCGAGAGTCTACGAAACTGTATCTTATGCGGTTTGTGTGTTCAAGTATGTGAGGAGGTAATTGGGCAGGCTGCTATCGGATTTGCCGGACGTGGTGTGGACCGGGCCGTGGCGGCACCCTTTAGGCAGGCTTCGGAGGACTGCATCGGTTGTGGGGTATGCGCTGCTATTTGCCCGGTGGGAACGATAAAAGTCAGGATTCATCAAGACCAGCAGGAGGTGGAAATTTCCCCGTTCAAATCGCGGGCAAAGCTGCTTGTCTGCAAGGAGTGTGGAGCGCCAGTGACCACCGAGCAGGTAAGTAAGAAAGTCCTGGATAAGATATCGATAAACTCCGAAGAATTCCGTCAGCGTCTGAGTCTGTGCCCGAAATGCAGGATGTTGCAGACTGCTGTACAGGTCGTAAGTGCGACGGTTTACAAAAAACGGCAGGGTGGAGCGGAGCGTGACGATTTGAAATTGTAGATTGTATATTGGGGGGTATGCAGGGCATACTCTACAAAACTACGGTCGGAATGGGTCCCGGGTCACGGGTTCGTTCCCTTGAGAGATACTACGGCGGACAGGCAAGCCCGGGACGACAAAGAAAGGTCATCTTTTTCTTCGTGGTCGGAAGTTGCGCGAGGGGCGTCTGCGCGGGGGGCGGGGGACATGATTGAGGTCGGGTTCGGAGCCCTGCCAGACGGGCTGGATGCGATTGGTTTTGATGATGGCTTTTAAGCTGTGGAGATCGCCTCGGGTGAAGAGGGTCAGAGCGACGCCCTTTCGGCCCATTCTTGCGGTTCTGCCGGTGCGGTTGGTATATGCATCGGAGTTGGCGGGAAAGTCGTAATTGATGACGTGGGTTGCGTGGGTGAAGTCGAGTCCGCGGCTGGCAAGGTCAGTGGCGACCATGACCTTAATTTGCATTCTGCGGAAGCGATTGAAGAGTGAGGTTCGCCTGGACTGGTCAAGGCCGCCGTGGATGAGTTCGGTGGAAGGGAACTTCTTTTTCAGATGGCCGTGGAGTTTTTCAGTGTTTCGTCTTGAATTGCAGAAGATAATGGCCTGCGAGGGCTGGGCCTGGTCCAGGTATTTGAGCAGGGATTCGAGGCGATTTTTGGGGTGCGTCTGCAGAAAGTGATGCTGGAGGCTTTGGGGTGCGGTCTGACCGGTGTCCAGGTAGACGGTCAGGGGGTGTTTGAGGTACTTTCTGGCGAGGTTTTCAACCTCTTTGGGCATGGTTGCGGAAAACAGGAGGGTCTGGTGGTCATGTATGAGGCAGGAGATGATGAATTCGACATCTGAAATGAATCCCATGTTGAGCATTTCATCAGCTTCGTCGAGGACGAAGGTCCTGACGTTCGAGAGGCTAATGGGGGTGTTGTGGAGCAGGTCGATGAGCCTTCCGGGTGTGGCGACGAGGATGTCGACACCGTGTTCTATCTTTATGGTCTGGATTTGGATGGAAAAGCCGCCATAAACGACAAAGGGCTCGACGTCGGTTCGGCGGGCGATGTCGGAGATTTCCGTAACATACTGCAGTGCGAGTTCGCGGGTAGGGACGAGGATCAGGGCCTGGATGGCTTTTAGGGAGGTTTCGACCATTTGGACGAGTGGAACGGCACAGGCGGCGGTTTTTCCGGAGCCGGTTTCGGCGCGGACGATGATGTCGGTTCCGGCCAGGATGTGTGGGAAGGTTTTTTCCTGGACAGGGGTCAGTTCGACGTATCGCATGTCGCTCAGTGCGGCGAGGATGCGGGGCTTCAGGTTAAGGTCTGTAAACTTCATTTTTTTTGTATTGAGATTGGCGCATCGTCCGCTGTGGCATCGTCGCGTTGGGGCGTGGGTACGCTCTCTTTGGGAGGCAACTGGCGGATGGGGATGGGCGGCTGTTTGGGTTTATCGGGGCGCGATTCGGCACGGTCCTCATCGGCGATAATGGCGTTCCTTACGGCGCGAGCGGCAGGTTCATCGGTCAATGCCCGGAGGTAAATGGGACCGCCCAATTCGCGGACCTGTTCGACCCAGATAAGACGCAAGCGTATGAGTTCGAGCATGGCTAAAAACAATCCCGCGAGAACCATACGATTTGTCCGGCCCTGAAAGATGCTCTCCAAAGTCAGTGAGCCTTCGGCTTGCAGACGGTGTAAGATATCTATCTCGTACAGGTCGATGGGTGTGTCGTCGGTGATGTGGTCGAATTCCGCCAGACGGCCGGTGGCCTGCATGATGCCGTCGAATGCTTCAAGCAGGGTCCAGATGTTGATTTGCTCAATGTCAATTTCATCCTGGCGGTCGGATTTCAGGGCGGCGATGAGCGAATCCGGTCGGGTGAAACGCTCCTTGCGCACCTCGGCGGAGTCATCAAGGAGATTGGCGGCATCTTTGAATTTCTTGTACTCCAACAACTGGCGAACAAGCTCTTCGCGAGGGTCGATAATGTCTCCGTAGCCGGCCTGGCCCGGCTCCGGCTGAGGGAGCAGCATTGCCGATTTGATTTCCATCAGGGTTGCAGCCAATACGAGAAAATCGCCTGCAAGGTCGATGTCTAAGCGTTTGAGCATTTCGACATACTTTACGTATTGGTCGGTGATGCGAGCGATTGGGATGTCGTAAATATCGACCTCCTCCTTGCGGACAAGATACAGGAGCAAGTCGAGAGGCCCGGCAAAAATGTCGAGATTTACGCGATACTCCGTCACGAGTCAGTTTCCTCCTGAGTGGGCTGATTCTGTTGCGAATCCAGAACTTTCCCGGCCCTTTCGACATCAGAGGCAAAGACCTGGAGCTCGACATACAACATGCCGTCAACCGGCAATAAGTCCTTAATAGGTCCGCCAACAATGATTGCATCGATATCGTTGGCCTGTAGGGCGGATTTCGCCATTTGGGCCTCGATGTCGCTTTGAAACTCGGCGATCTTTACAAGTTTATCGTCCATGTTTATCCTCGCAACCCAACTGCCCGGCGTACTCTGCTGAGCGTTTGGCGAGCAACGGAGCCGGCCTTTTCGGCACCATCCTTTAAGACCTGCTCGACGAAGTCGAGGTTATTGGCAAGCTCGGCCCTTTTTTGGCGATAAGGTCTGAAATACTCGATAAGCAATTCTGCGAGGCGTTTTTTTACGGTGCCGTAGCCGATGCCGCCGGCGCGGTACTTTTGGTCCCACCGGGCCAACTCGTCGGGCCCGGCAACGAGTTTGAGCAGTGCGAAGACATTGCACTTCTCGGGGTCTTTAGGGTCTTCGAGGGGTGTGGAGTCGGTTACAATTTTCATTACCTTTTTGGTGAGCTGTTTTTCGGGTTCGAAGATTTCGATGGTATTGTTGTAGCTCTTGCTCATTTTTCGGCCGTCGATGCCCGGCACAACCGCCACCGATTCGATGATGTACTCTCTGGGCACGGTGAGGACCTCGCCAAACTTGTTGTTTAAGCGCACGGCAATGTCGCGTGTAACCTCGATATGTTGTTTCTGGTCGGCCCCCACAGGGACAAGGTCGCTATTATAAAGAAGGATGTCCGCGGCCTGGAGAACCGGATATGCAAACAGACCGTGATTAGGCGCCAGGCCCTGGGCGATCTTGTCTTTGTAAGAGGTACAGCGCTGCAAAAGGCCCATAGGTGTAACGCAGGACAGAATCCACTCTAACTCGGTAACTTCGGGCACATCGGATTGTCGCCAAAAGACAGTTTTGTCAGTGTCGAGACCCAGGGCAATATAATCCATCGTAACATCGAGTGAGTTGGACCTAAGCTCGGCGGGTTCCGGTGAGCTGGTCAGGGCATGAAAGTCGGCGATGAAGTAAAAGCAGTCGTTTTGGGCCTGCAGCTCAAGATGCTGGCGCATCGCGCCGAAATAGTTGCCGATATGCAGCTTTCCGGACGGCTGTATTCCCGAGAGGATTCGCAACCTAATCTCCTGTTACTTCAGATTCACAAGGAACTGTTAGAAACATCCCCCAAGCCTACCAACTTCAACCGGGCAAGTCAAATGGTAAATGGTTTGAAGGAAATAGATGGGTGCATTATAATTCGAGTGTTACAGCAAGATAACTATGCGTCGGCACGACTGAGTGAAAGTGAGATTATGACGGCAGGAAAGAAGTTTTTTATGCACTCTCGCGAGCTGGAGGAGTTTCCGTATCCGGTTGAGCATCCGTTCAAGACATCGCGGGCGGCCGGGGTCAGGAAGACTATTAGCTCGATGGGCCTGCTGACCGGAGCCGACAAGGCCGAAGTGCCACCCAAACTCATCGGAAGGGATTTGCTTGAAAAGTTTCACGGGGCCCAATACCTGGATGCGCTGGAAAAGGCGGGGGCGGGCCAGTTCGATTACCGGATGCTGGCCATGGGTCTGGGTACAGGCGATTGCCCGGTATTTGATGGGCTGTACGATTACGCGGTGTTATCGACCGGAGCAACCGTTGCAGGTGCGGAAAAGATTGCCAGCGGTGAAGCCGGCATCGCGTTCAATCCATCCGGCGGATACCATCACGCCCACGCGGACCGGGCGTCGGGATTTTGCTATATCAATGATGTGGTTTTAGGTCTGATGACATTAGTTGAAGCGGGTAAACGGGTTTTATATCTCGATGTGGACGTTCATCACGGCGACGGTGTTCAGGAGGCGTTCTACGAGCGAAATGATGTGATGACTATATCGCTGCACCAAAATCCCGCGACCCTCTTCCCAGGGACGGGCTTCGCCGATGAAATCGGGCGAGGGGAGGGCAAAGGCTTTGCCGTGAATATCCCTCTGCCAATCGGCACCTACGATGAAGTGTATATGAAGGCGGTCAAGAGCGTGGTCCTGCCGTTAATAGGGGCATACGGGCCTGACTGTTTTGTGATGGAGATTGGGGCGGATGCTTTGGTGGACGACCCGCTGGCAAATCTGGCTCTTACCAATAATGTCTATGCTGACGTGATAGGCGAACTGTTGAACTTCAATAAACCAATCTTAGCGGTTGGCGGGGGCGGGTACGATGTAGATAATACTGTAAGGGCATGGTCGCTTGTGTGGGCGGTTCTTTGCGAGGATGACAGCGGCGCGGCGGCAAGCAAAAGCGGCGATTCGAAGGGTGGATTGAGAGATAAAAGATTAGATATCGACGAGGCTCGGCGCCGTGCAATAGAGCCGGCGGTGGAGGCGGTGATCGAGTCGGTTAAAAAACACATTTTCCCTCACCACGGATTGTGATGCTTCGTCAAGGCTGATGAGGGCACTTGGCAGCGTAGGAACTGTCTGCAAATTTCAGAGTGGATGGAGCCGACTAAAACCGACCAAAATCAAAAGACTCCTTCTTTCCAGCGTACACATACTCTAATGTCTTGTTTTTCTTATGGAATCCCACTAAGAATTAGTTAGTATGGGACGTTCAGTGTCGTTTTCCCTGGAGGGAATATGGTGTAGTTGGAGGGTGCCCGATTTTCAGGAAAAACCTTGACGTTGGCGGTAAATTGTGGTATATTATTAGTTTATATTGAGGAGTGGTGAGTGAGCTTGGGGGATGTATCAAGCTTTCGCGCCCGACTTTCAAAATAATAATCACGGATGAAGGTGTTGGATGGCGTGGTGTGGCCATATCTTCGGACAGGGATGCGCCACGGGAGTTGTGCACATATAGTGCTGAGGGTGACTGTGTTTGTCCAGATGGCGTCAAGAATAATAACGCTGCCGGCAGCGAAGGCAGGGGGAAACACAAGGGGTCGGCTGCTGATTTTTTGTTGGCTGGCGCTACTTGCGCTCACTTCCAATACGCTCGCAGACATACCATACGGATACAAGACACAATCGGTCCGTGTAGAGGTTATCGGCAGTTCACTGGATGTGCCCATCACGGCGGTATCCGACATGAGCCGTGCGTTTGTGCTGATTAGTCAGGGAACCGGTTACGGTGCCACTAACACGAACTCCGACATAGTACAGGCTCGCGGCTATCTGCAGGCGGTTGACAATATCCGCTTTGAGCGTGCTACAACATCAAACAGCACCTGGGTCAGTTACCAGGTAATTGAATGTGTGAACAATGAGTTTACCGCGTATCGCGGCCAAAGCTCGATGACAACTGCCGAGGCATCGAAGCCTCAGGTCATCGGCGCAACAGTAACCCCTGCTAATTGCATGGCATTTGTTACGGCGGACAACGATGTGGCAAGCCAGAGCTATTACAACGAGGCAATGCTAACGGCACGGGTAAGCAGCGTCACAGAAGTGGTGATCGAGCGCGAAAGTTCCGGCAACGTGGCCCCAAACTTTTGCTGGATAGTTGTGGAGTTTGACCCGGACAAAATTGACAACATTCAGCATGGTTCCGTTCTTGTGGATGACCCCAACTACTTTTCGCCAGAGTTAGTTAATGTAAATGCCATCGATCCGAATAACTCGATCTTGATTTTCCAGGCTCGCCCCAGCGGCAATGGCTTAAATCAGGTAGCCTGGGCAGGCAATATCAGTTCGGAGACGAAAATCAAATTCTACCAACATAATGCGCAGACAGGCCACGCAGATATCGAGTGGTATGTTATCGATTTTGGCGACGGCGCTGCGCAACGCGGGCTGCTCGATGAATCTGCTAATGCTGCCTGGCTCACCTCGGATGCGACGCTATTACCGTCGGTGGATACGGCGAAGACAATGCACTTTCACAGTATGACGTGTGACGGAACCGACACTGCCTATCCACAGGCGATGTCCACGGCCCAGTTTGCTTCAGGAACGAACCTGCGTATACAGCGTATGAGAGACGGGCAGGAGAGCTATATTGAATGGCAGGTGCTTGAACTGCCGAGCGGAGTGTTAGATACGGCGCCAACGCCCGACCCGATGACGTGGTCGACAGGGCCTTATTCCACGAGTCCAGGCTCAATA
>CAZLWL010000076.1:0-3296 GCA_964563335.1 uncultured Pirellulales bacterium | reverse complement strand
GTGCAGTATTACTTTGCCAACCTTACCGACCCGAATCACGATAGCGGCTGGCAGGACAGTGCAAGCTATGCGGATACGGGCCTGGATGACCGCGCAGAGTATGTTTATACGGTCAAGGCGCGCGATTTGAGCATCAATTACAATGAGACTGCTCCATCAGTCGCAAGGTCTGCTACAACGGAGGATGGCACGCCGCCTGTGCCTGATCCGATGACGTGGGCAACGGTGCCTTATGCAACAGGGCCGAGTTCTATAGGGATGGTAGCGACTACTGCGTCTGATCCGAACGGTGTGCAGTATTACTTTGACAACCTTACTTATCAAGACCCGAATCACGACAGCGGCTGGCAGGTGAGCCCCTTCTATGAGGATGCCGGATTAGATGACCGAGCGCAGTACGCATACACTGTCAAGGCGCGCGACCTGAGTGTCAATTACAATGAGACTGCCGTCTCGGTAGCGAGGTGGGCGACTACGCAGGATGGCACGCCACCCGTACCTGATCCAATGACGTGGGAAGTACCGCCTTACACTACGGGCACAAGTTCTATCGCGATGGTAGCAGCCACCGCATCTGATCCGAACGGTGTGCAATATTACTTCGACAACCTTACCACCGACCCAGACCCAGCGCACGATAGTGGCTGGCAGGATAGCCCGTTCTATGAGGATACAGGGCTGGATGATCGGACAGAATATACATATACAGTCAAGGCGCGAGATCTGAGTGTCAATTACAACGAGACCGTACCATCAGTGCCGATGTCAGCGATAACCGAAGATGCTACTCCGCCTGAGCCCGACCCGATGACATGGGCAACACCACCGTATGAGACGGGCACAAGTTCAATTGCGATGGTTGCTACGACTGCATCCGATCCGAACGGTGTGCAGTACTACTTTGACAACATTACGGACCCGGATCCGAACCACGACAGCGGATGGCGGGATAGTCCGTTCTATGAAGATACGGGTCTGGCAGATCTGACCGAGTATACATACACAGTCAAGGCACGTGACCTGAGTGTCAATTACAACGAGACCGCATGGTCGGTGGCCATGTCGGCGATAACAGAGGATGGTACACCGCCTGTGCCTGACCCGATGACGTGGGCAAGTGTGCCGCACGCGACGTGGGCAACATGGGCGGACATGACCGCAACTGCGGCGTCTGACCCAAGCGGTGTGGAATACTATTTCAGCGAACTGAGCGGTAATCCTGGAGGCAGCGACAGCGGGTGGCGGGACAGTCGCGTTTATACAGACACCGGCCTGGCTGCGGAGACCCTGTACACTTACACGGCCTGCGCGCGTGACAAGAGCATAAATAAAAACGAGACAATGCCTTCAACAGCTGAGTCGGTAACGACCCCGCCTCCGAGGCCGCCGCTTGCGAGTGATGTGATTGTTACTACATATATGGAGGTATCGGCAGCAATCACGCTTAAGGCTATTGATGACGGATTACCCGACCCGCCGGGCGCGCTTAGCTATATTATCACTTCACTTCCAGAAAATGGTTCGCTGAGCGACCCGGGCGTCGGATTGATAGACACAGTTGAGTACGAATTGGTCAACAACGGCAAGCAGGTTATTTATACGCCGGACGAGGACTACCTTGGTGTTGACAGCTTCTCTTTCAAGGCCGATGATGGTGGAGTCCCTCCTCAGGGTGGTCAGTCTAATGAGGCAGACGTGATAATCAGTATTGTCATCCCGGAATACTTTACGGAATTCTTCTATTGGAATGATAATGATATTGAAAATCAGATATTTACTTTTGTCCCTGACGGTTCAGCCAACTTTTACCTGCTTTGCCGCGAGGAAGTCGCGGAATTTCCCACAGACCCCTGTGGCACGTTGCTTTTACTTGATGACGATGATTCTGTTCAGGTCTCCCTTACCGGAGGCAAGCTGGTGAGTATCTATGGGCACAGTTACAGCAGCTTCTGGGTCGGGAGTAACGGTTATATTACATTTGGGTCGGGTGACAGTAATCCGAACGAGACTTTTGCCGACCATTTCAGTAAAAGGCGAATCTCAGGATTATTTGACGACCTCGATCCATCCGCAGGAGGAACAATCAGGCGCAGACAGTATGCCGACAGGGTCGTAGTAACTTATCAAAACGTGCCTGAAAAGGGCACTACCAACAGCAACAGCTTCCAGATTGAGATGTTCTTCGATGGCACGATCGCTTTGACTCATTTGAACATCGATGCCGCGGACGGCCTTTGCGGGCTGAGCGAGGGCAACGGAATCCCAGAGAACTTCATTGATTCGGATATGTCGAGCTTCTTTGTGTGTTCCGACTTTAACCGAGACTATAGAGTAAACCTTGGCGACTTTGCAATGCTCGCAGAATACTGGTTGGACGAGAACTGCGTTAACTTGCTGTGGTGTGAAGGTACGGATCTTGACCGAAGTGATCAGGTTGATTCGTTTGACCTGGATCATTTCACCCAGTACTGGCTCGAAAGGATATCTATAGCGCCCCCGGCTGAAGCTTGGAATAATTTCCGGAGCATAGGCAGCGAGGATGGCCGTGTATGGGATGGGGGAGACGCTGGATCCTGGCGGGCCGGGGTTGATTCTGATGATTATACTATTCACGCTTTACGTGTGGGCGACTATTATACCTTCAATGAATCATTTCGCACTATATTGTCATTCGACACATCATTTATACCCGATGACGCGAGAATAATATCAACTACGCTTGAACTTACTCGCACTACAGTAAATGGTCAGAATCCATTCGATTGGGCCGGAGACTGCCTCATCGATATTGCGAGTCCATATTTTGGTTCCGAGCCGAACCTTGTCGTAGAAGACTGGGATGCCGGCGCCGGCGCTGTCGCTGTAGCATCCTTTCTGGAAGACCCCGGTGAGTATAGCCCGATGGTCTCGACCAAGTTTGATATTGAGGGCCGGATGAACATCAACAAGTATGGCACAACTCAACTGAGAGTTTACTTCACGATACCAACCAACGGAGATAACATCAGCGACGAGATGAGGTTCTATTCTGGAGATTGGCGATATGAAGAAAGTGTCAGACCAAAACTTACAGTCCGGTACATCACGCGTATGCCCGCGCTGAGATTCGACAGTATAGCCGCCGAAGACGGTCGTGTGTGGGACGATGGAAGCGGCGTAGGTGCCGGCCACGAGGAGGATGACAGCGGCACTGAAGATAATGAGTCCCTGCGTCTGGGTGATTATTCTACCGGCCAGTCATACAAGACTATATTGTCGTTTGATACCGCAATTGATTCTATCGAACTTGAGTATTA
>CAZLWL010000075.1:0-12516 GCA_964563335.1 uncultured Pirellulales bacterium | reverse complement strand
CAGAATTCATCATTATGTACTTGAATGTCCCATGGGCGGTCTCCTCCAACTTTAACATCGGCAGGAGCCAGCAACGCTTCTAACTTGTGGCGTGCTTTCCGACGCATAGACTTTCCTTTCTGTCGAGTGTGATATTCTTATTGTTGACCGGCCCCTGCTCCACGGCCGCGTTCGTGGACGTCCGGGCTGACGGTGTAGGAGAAGAAGGCCAGAGCTATCGTAAGTGCAAGCAAGATGATTGTCGTTATCCAGCATGCTGGGATATTCGGTATCAGCTTGCGATAAATTCCCAAAATCATCGACCAGTGCAAGGCAATATGCAGCACAAGCAGCGCGAGCAATACCAACTCAATGATGAAATGAATCGTTCCCCACTGATGACAGTCGAGGCCCCAGAAGTACAATTCAACATTGCGGCCATAGATATCCCAACGTTTATAGCCCGGAACAAGGACGTTTTTCATCAATAGGCCGATGCCGGCAATTGCAGCCATGCATAGCAATAAAATCGCATCGATGATAAGATTGAGTTTGGACTTTTTCATCATTACCCCTTTTCAGATAACGAGCAATGTGTTCCTGGTTGTGCATTATGTCATTTTTTCTGCTTATATCAAGGGCTCGCGTAGATTAGATAGAGTCCTGCCGCGAGCACCAACACGCCGCAGATTTTCTTAAGGATTACAGCTCCCTTGGATTTCTCATTCCAGTTCATATAACGTTGAACAAGCTCCGTACATGTCCCCGCAAGAACGATGACAGAACAGTGCCCTACGCCGTAAGTCAGCAATAACAGAACTCCATAAAACAGATTTGTTGATGCCAGCTTGAACGTAACGCCTAACATCGGAGCCATATATGCGAACGTGCACGGCCCTAAAGCGATTCCAAAAACCAGGCCAAGGATAAATGCCGCAAGCATGCCTTTGCGTTTCATTCCTATCTGGCCCGGACCTGACCAGGGCATAGGTATCACGCCCAAAAGATGCAGACCTACCACAAAAAAGATTACGGCCACGAAGTAGTTGCCGAATTTGCCGACGTCTCCCATCATTCGACCTGCGGCAGCGGTGGCAATACCTATGGCCGCTATTGTGATTAATATCCCCACCGAGAAGAGGGTCGAAATAATAAAGGCCCGCTTTGTTGACATTCTGCCCTGGTTGTCAATAAAGCCGACAATCAGGGGTATGCTTGCAAGATGACACGGGCTCAGAATTATACTGAGGACACCCCAAACAAAGGCGGCGCCTATCGCTATCAAAGGGGTTCCCCGCACAGCATCAGTCAAAATTGAGAAAAGCTGCTGCATAACGTTTTTTATTCCTGTTTTTGCTTAATGTCTATGCCCAGTTCTTTCCACTTGGCAAGGATATCGGCTTTGGAGAAGAATCCTTCATGGCGAAATAGCTCCTTGCCGGAGGCATCATAAAAAATCTGAGTCGGAATAATGCGAATCCCATATCCCTTCCCGGCATCGGGATTTTCCCAAACGTCGATAAAATCCACCTTTAGTCTTCCGGCATATTCGGTCTTCAACTCTTCAAGAATAGGAGCCATCATCTTACACGGGATGCACTTGCCGGCACCAAGGTCAACAAGCCTTGGCAGGACAGTTGAGGTTTGCTGTTTTGCTTCAGTAGATTTGTTTTGTCTTAGAGCGACCACTATACCCACAGCAGTAATGAGAACAGCCACAATCGCAATTTTTCCTGTCTTGTTCATAATCGTAACACCTGGCTTTCTGTACAGCGATTCGGCTGCTATCCCAACATTTGGGCACCTTTTGCGACCACCTTTTCAACATTTTCGCTGGAGGCCGGGCTTTTGCCTTTTTCCAAACCGAGGTCAGCGAGTTGCAAGTGTTTGAAATCTTTAAACCCCGCCTGTTCCAGGCTTGCCTTTGTGCAGTTCAAGGGACATCCGTCAATTGCCAAGATATCTGAGGCGGCTTCGGTAGCTTTCAGAATTCCTTGTACGCGGCCGCCGATTCCGACGGTGCAGAACATCTTGCCGACGCCTTCTTTGTTCATTTTTCGTGCAGCGCGATCTGCAATTGCCCCGACATCAGCCGCTCCTGAACATGCAAAAATCAATTTTGGCCCGCCCTTGCATACGTTCTCCTTTTCCGCCATGACTTGTCTCCTATGCAATAAAGTTTATGACAACATACCTTTAATATCTTCCGGCGAGGCGACCTTGCCGACAACCTTGACCTTGCCATCGATAACCAAGGCCGGCGTCACCATCACGCCGAAAGCCATTATATCGTTTATTTCAGTAACCTTTTCGATTTCATATTCGAGATCTGCGGATTTGGCCGCTTCTTCAGCGTTTTCTGTTAGCTTTTTACATTTTGGACAGCCTGTGCCGAGTATTTGTATCTTCTTCATATTGGCTCCTGTCAAAAAACAGCACCGAAAAGTACGCCCGATATTGTTGCCATGACAACCACGAGCAAGACATACACCGCGGTCTTTTGCGTGCCGATTACGCTGCGGATGACTAACATATTCGGCAGCGACAACGCAGGGCCTGCCAACAGGAGCGCAAGAGCGGGCCCTTTGCCCATTCCGGCCCCGATAAGCCCTTTGAGGATCGGTACTTCGGTCAGGGTGGCAAAATACATAAAGGCCCCGGCGATTGAGGCGAAAAGATTCGCCCTTACTGAGTTTCCCCCGACCGCTGCGTTGACCCATCTTGTCGGAATCAACCCTTCATGGGTGGGCCTTCCAAGAAGAAATCCCGCAATCAAAACGCCTGCAAACAGCAACGGCAGAATCTGCTTGGCAAA
The DNA here is from genome assembly GCA_964563335.1 of uncultured Pirellulales bacterium. Taxonomy (GTDB): domain Bacteria; phylum Planctomycetota; class Phycisphaerae; order Sedimentisphaerales; family Anaerohalosphaeraceae; genus QNBT01. Next base: position 9,722 of record CAZLWL010000075.1, on the reverse strand, counting down.
ATCCCAGGAAGAACCGACCCACTCGGCCATCTCCTTTCGTGTGAACCAGTTGAACAGCATTATTAGAAAGCCTGCGGCCAGAATGAGCACGATAATCCATCGGAATCGATATATCGACTCGTAGAGATTGTTCTTTTTTACCTGCTGTGTCTTTATCAGAAGGTCCGCGGGAATGTGGTGCTGCGAGCCGGAGGCGTCAAGAATCGTCAGGCCGTCATCACTTTTTTGAATTAGTGACCCTTCGACATTGTACGTACTCAGGCCGCCGGGACAGCACAAAAAGACCGCACGGACATCACCACTGCGGGCCCAGTTCGCAAATACCAGAATGCCGACCATCGAAGCAAAGTACAGAGCGGTTTTCCAAAGCGGCCTGCTGACTTGCACCTCCGGCATTACCATTTGAGCCTCGGCTTTCTCCCTTTCCCGGCGCCGATATATCAAATGCATCAAAAGGCCGATGACTATACTGAAGACTATCGCGCCGACAGCTCTTGCGATTCCCATTTCCAGTCCTAAGATTCGTGCGGTAAGAATAATAGCCAAAACATTTATGGCGGGTCCGGAGTACAGAAATGCCGTTGCCGGCCCAAGCCCCGCCCCCATGCGATAGATGCCGGCGAACAAGGGCAAAACCGTGCATGAACAAACCGCCAGAATAGTTCCTGAGACGCTCGCTACACCGTAAGCCAAAACCTTATTCGCATTCGGGCCTAAGTATTTCATTACCGAGGCCTGCCTGATGAAAACAGCAATCGCGCCGGCGATGAAAAACGCCGGTATCAGGCAAAGCAGAACATGCTGGCGTGCATACTCCTTCACAAGGGCCAGCGACTCCATGAGAGCGTTGTCAAATCTTACCTTACCGACCGGCAGATAAAAACAGACGACAAACACTGCAACAATCAGTACCAGCTTTTTCCACTCGGTTTTCCAGTTCATAGCGGCAACTCCCGAACTACAGGGCTTTCAGCAATCTTTGGTTTTCCTTTGCCTGTTGTCTGAGAACACCGGTTACACACGAGAAAAAATCGAGGATGCAGGGAGTTTTGAGCGTGTAGATAACCTTCAGGCCTTCTTTTCGGGATTCCAGCACGCCCGCGCCGGCCATTACCGACAGATGCCGAGAGACGTTCGACCTTTCAGAACCGATGTGTGCGGCAATGTCACAGACACATTGAGGGCCGGCCTTTAGAAAGTCCAGAACGGCGATGCGCAGGGGATGGGCTATGGCCTTTGTGATTTGGGCCTGTTTTTCAAATATCTGCCGTTTATTTTTGGTTAACATATCATGGCTCCAACTAAGTTACTACGTGATTATATACTCACATAGTAACAAAATGTTCGGGCCGGGTCAAATATTTTTCAGGCAAGGGCCAATTTTTTGTTGCGATATCTAATGCAGTATTAATGGTGTTGTAATAACATGGATTTTAGAATAGGCGGTACTGGACTTGAACCAGCGACCTCCTGCGTGTCGAGACAAAACACGCTTTTCTAACTGCTTTTGACAAAAGGGGTTACAACACACAAGTCTTCGCCCTTTCAGAGGTTATGATGACAGGAGTACCACCTATTATGACAGCTTATGACAGAAAAAATTTTAATTTACTCCAATTTTGTAAACGTCACACATCCGGAAAATTACGCTGGCAACCGGCAAATTATGCCGGTATGTTGACGCAATGTTAAAGATTTAGACAGGTTTCAAAACACAAGCTTTTGCTAAAATGGAAATAGCTGCTCAAAAATAGCGAAATATCCGTAATTTCAGACTTTGGCACACCAGTTGCCCTCTAAATTGTAAGGCAATCGTTCTACATGTAGATTGCACAAGGTAACTATTGTTTTTTTAGAAAGGGTTTGAACAATGCGGAAAGCAAATTCAATGTTGGTAATTGTGATTGTACTGGTACTTTTGAGTTTTTGTGGACACGCGTTTGCTGGCAAAAGCGTCAAGCCTATTGCTCCTGGTAGCACATCCGCCATTAACGGACAGAATGAACAGCAGGTATGCTTAAATATGCTCCACGGTACCCTTGTACGTACAGACAATCCTTTGGATTTAGCAATAGAAGGGGACGGTTATATTGTATTGAATGATGGACAACAAGATTTGTATAGCAGAGGACGTTCCATCGCTATTGACAAAGACTACTATCTTGTTGACCCGTCCACAGGTTACTGGGTTCAGCGGATTGGTTCAGCAGGTGAAGATGACGGCTTCCAGAGCGTTGGTGATAGCAGTATTCGCATTCCTTTTGATGAGACGCTGCCGGGAAGCGCGACGTCAATGATAAGGGTACAGGGCAACCTTAGCGCAAGCGCAGACCAAACCTTTTCCCAAACACAGGTTTTAGGCTCAAATATTAGGTACACTTTTAATGGATGGGTTGCTCCGACAAATATAAAAATTGTGGATCTTGACCAATTTAGTGGAACACCTTCGGACGGTAGGATTTATGTTGATATTATCGAACCTGATGGCACTGAGGTAACTGATAGTACTGGTCTGATTGTATCAGTGGCAACAACTCTGGAAGATTTGCTGAGTTATATAGATAATAAATTCGGTGCCGGTAATGCAACAGCATCATTAGTTCGTGGTGAAATATGGATAACGGATGACAACTCTGGTTATAGCAGAACCGATATACTGTTGTCATATGCGCCTGGTGGCAGCGAAACTTTAGTGACACCGGCCTATTTCAAGGTAATTAGTGTTGGTTGCGGGCATCTCAGAAAGATTACCATTATATTTTATGATTCACAAGGAGATACGCATGTTCTTAATGCCGCGTTTGTCCGAACAGATATGCCTAATACGTGGGATTTGTTATTGACCTCAATTGACTCTCGTCCGCCTTTTACACCAGGTAGTGTGATAATACCAACTCTTCCTATAAATGTACAAAAAGGTGACCACACGCTTTTTTTACCAATAGACCCTAAAATACAACCAATTCGTGATGGTCTGGTAAATATAATAATACCTCCAGGGCTTAGGCCGATACCTGTGCCGATACCGATAATACCGATACCAGCACTTCCAGAACCAGCTAATATCCATGAAATAACATTTGACGGTCGCCGGATTGAAGGTATAGAATTTAGCTGCGATGGTTCTTACGCCGGTTTGAATGCTGCTATCGGTGACACAGCCGAGTTTGCAATAACATTTAAACACGACACATCAAACCCGCAGGCAATTACAATAGACATAGGCGTTCCAGGTCAGTTCAATGGTCTGACGCAATTCTACAGCACCCAGTCCAGCGCGGCGGCAATGAGGCAGGACGGCTATGGACCGGGTGATTTGTCATCTGTCTCCATTAAGTTCAACGGTACCATTGATGGAACATTCTCAAACGGTGTTAAAAGAGATATTGCCACAATACAAATGGCAATGTTTGATAATGTATGTGGCTTGGAAAGCATAGGGGACGGCTATTTCTTAGGTTCCGATGATTCCGGTGAGCCGATAGTTACGCAGCCAATGTCTAACGGCGCAGGGGCAATCCATGATAAATACCTGGAAGAACCTGTCGAACCTGTTGATTTTGCTCGCGAAAAGATTTGGCGTGCTATTAACAATAAAAAAACTGTATTATGGGTATTCGACTGGGCTTTTGATAAGGAATGGTTAGCAAGTGTCGCTCTTGAAATAATGCTGGACAGTGGCGATTACGGTAACTTGAGCAAGTCCGATATAGTCAAAGCAAAGCAAAGAATATTTTCAGCAATGCAGCAGCAGGAACAATCTTTGGATGCATTGGAGAAAAGCATTTAAAATCTCGAAGAGGTATTAACAGTTTTAGACGTCGAGCCTCTGGCTGATGAGATTATTGAAAAATAGTTTTATGCAAGGGTAATAGATAAAGGTTCAAGAGGAAAATGATCCTGTGGCAAATGAGTTAAATGGGCTGTGAGTATCCAATCTTTCAGCCCTTTCCTTTTTGCGCTTCGGCAAATTCTTGAGCAGTTGATCAGTTGAGCAGTGGAGCAGTGGACCGCAGGTGAGCACAATAATCACCTGTTCGCCTGTTCTACTATTCAATTGTTCAAATCCCCCTGTTCACCTGTTCACCTGTTCCAATGCTCTCCTGCTCTAATAAAAAAGCTCGCTTTCGGCGAGCTTTTTTATTGGGCGGTACTGGACTTGAACCAGCGACCTCCTGCGTGTTGAGAATCAAACCACTGGCCGCTGAACATGAAGGGATTATCGACTGTCTCTGCAAACTGAGAGTTCGGGTCCTGGCCAAAGAGAGTATAGGTGTAAGTGTTCTTAACATCGCCCGATTCATCAAGCACCTGGCGGACTGAGCCTAATCTATCGTGCAAATAGAAGTATGCAGGGTCGGTCCAGTCACCTTCATAAAATGCAATCGGCTGGGCACTGGCGGCGTAGATATATGACCTTTTCAAAGAACCGTCATCGGCATCGATGACACACAGTATTATAGGCAGCTTACCTGCGATATCAACAATAAACCGCTGGTTCTTTGTATTCTGGCCGAAGCCAATGTGCGAAGAGCACGCTGCCATTCCGCGGCGGCGAATTCCTTCATATCATTATCCCTTCACGATGCGCGTTTTGATACAGGGGACAATCCAACTTTTCATATTCCGAAGCAACAACCGGCTTGGCGCTAATGCGGCGGCCAAGATTTAAAGAGAGAGGATATAGCGCAATGAGATTTGTCTCCAAATCCTGACCATAATCCACCGGCCCATTCAGCAAAACAAGCACATCAATGTCGCTGTCGGTCTCGGTACTGCCGCGAGCCTCCGAACCATAGAGCACCACACCCTGTAAGCGATCATGATATACACCCGTTAGACGAGACTTGATTTGTTTTAACAGTTCTTTTTTGGTCATAGATTCTGCTTCCACGTTCTTATTACACCGTCATCTATATAACTCCCTTAATTTTGTAAGTGGCTGTAACTGGGCGGTACTGGACTTGAACCAGTGACTTCCTGCGTGTCGAGCAGGCACTCTAACCAACTGAGCTAACCGCCCCTGAGTTGTCGTGAATATAGTATCGCCGAAAGACACTGACAAATCAAGCCCCTACAAGAGAAAAATTTGGGTGTGAAATTATTTTCTGGCTGACTTATTTTCCTGTTTTTCAACACAATTTTTCAGTCCCGATGTATCGGGATCATTCTACATGAAAGACCATATATATTTGGGTGCCATTGTCAAGCGCCGGCTTGGCAGTGTGGCTCTTTAGCACGGCCAAACAAGCCATTCGGCTGCGCTCAGGCCAGGGTTTGACCATGGCACCCATGTTCTATTAGTAATGCAAAGGTTAATAGGTAATATCGACAGTCTTGACAATTGGCGTAAAAGAGGCGATACTCAACCACAATGGTAATGTAACTGCCGACTATTATTCAGTAGCGAGTAGCAATTATGTTCTTGCTTGGTTATGACGTTGGAACCTCGGCGATAAAGGCGACGCTGATGGACGCCCAAACGCAGCAGGTCTTAGCGTCGGCGACTGCACCTGCCAAAGAGATGGAAATCATCGCCCATCAAGTCGGGTGGGCCGAGCAGCATCCACAAATGTGGTGGGAAAACGTAAAAGCAGCAACCGGCGAGATCCTGGCGACAGCCCAAATTGATGTCGCCGATATCGAGGCAATCGGCATAACTTATCAGATGCATGGACTGGTCACTGTTGACGAGAACCTGGAGCCTCTTCGGCCGGCGATAATCTGGTGCGACAGCAGGGCCGTCCAAATCGGCGATGAAGCGGCAGACCGAATCGGCAGACAAAAATGCCTCGAACGGCTGCTCAACTACCCCGGCAACTTCACCGCTACAAAACTCAAATGGGTTATGGAAAATGAGCCCGACATATACCGCAGGATTTACAAAATAATGCTGCCGGGCGACTACATCGCTATGATGATGACCGGCGAAGCAGTAACAACGGCCTCTGGTTTGTCGGAAGCCATCCTCTGGGACTTCAAGGGAAACTATCTTTCGCAGACAGTTCTTGATTACCTGGGCATTTCGCCCGAGCTTCTGTGCGCAACTGTGGATACTTTTTGTGTTCAGGGCCGGCTTACACAAAAAGCGGCGGCCGAACTCGGCCTAAAGGCGGGTACGAAGGTCGCATACAGGGCGGGCGACCAGCCGAACAACGCCTTTTCGCTGAATGTCCTGAAACCCGGTGAAATAGCCGCAACAGCAGGTACGTCCGGGGTCGTCTATGGCATCGGCGACAAGCCCAATTACGATGACAAGTCGAGAGTGAACACATTTATTCACGTCAACCATAGAGCCAATGATCCCAGATACGGCGTACTGCTGTGTGTTGCTGGTACGGGGATCCTGAACAGTTGGCTAAAGCATAATGTTATGGGCACCGGCGACGACTATGACCGGATGAACGAGCTGGCGGACAAGGTACCTGTCGGGTCTGACAATCTGGTAATACTTCCCTACGGAAACGGTGCCGAAAGGACTTTGGAGAACAAAAACATCGGCGCCTCGATTAACGGGCTGAACTTCAATTCGCACAGCAAGGCACATTTGCTAAGAGCGGCCCAGGAAGGTATTGTTTTTGCACTTAAATACGGCTTGGAGATAATGCACGATATGGGAATTGAGGTAAAAACCGTCCGCGCAGGCAATGCCAACATGTTTTTGAGTCCGTTATTCGGCAAAGCTTTTGCAACCGTTACCGCAGCGACTGTGGAACTATACAACACAGACGGTTCACAAGGCGCTGCCAGAGGTGCCGGCGTCGGCGCTGGTGCTTATAAAGATTTTAGCGAGGCCTTTAGTGGGCTTAAGAAGCTCAAAACCATCGAGCCGGACCCAACTCTTGAAGCACAATATAGTGAAGCTTACCAGCGCTGGTTCAGTGTGCTGGCTCAAAAGCTTGACGACACATAGTCAATCGACGAATCATCGGCATTTGTGACAAAATCATTTGACAACCGGCATCAGAACCTGTTATGCTACTGACACCTTAGAAATTCACTGAGGGTGTAGCTCAGTTGGTAGAGCAACGGCCTTTTAAGCCGTAGGTCTTGGGTTCGAGCCCCAACGCCCTCATTTTAACAAGTGCTTTCTTCACAAGCGCTTGCCCCATGCTTTGCTCTCTGTCTTCTCTTTTTCTATTGCGCAGTTATCATCACAGATTACGTTGTTTCCGGGCGACAGCAGCACCCATAGGCCTGGTCTTTGCAAAGATGACCGTTAAAATCACTCCTGACACCAATATGTATATCCCCACACTCTGAGAGACTGTCAAATTGTCGGAGAGCGACCACCAGGCGGATTCGAACGGGTTGTCATCACGGAAAAACTCAAGCCATAAGCGGGAAAATCCATACAGGATAAACATCAAACCGAATGTGCAGCCCGGCCAGGTAAGGCCGAACCTCTGCCAAAACAAAAGAAGGATAACGCATAAGAGCAGCGCGTTTGCCGACGAATACAACTGGGTCGGATGAACGGGAAGACAGCGATATGGGCCCTTTGTAACGTCGTACCTTTCCTGGTCGGTCAGCAGAACAGGCGGCTTTAAGTTGGCGCCGAACTTATGCGCTTCATCGACGTAAAACCATGTTTGGCCGTCCTCGCCCGTGTAGCCGAAGTACTGGGCCGGCAGGTCCAACTGGGGGTGCGGGCGGTTCCTTTCCGAATTTGGCCGGACCTGGCTGTTATACGCAGGCGAATCGTAAGGGAACCGCACAGCCCACGGCACATCCGTAGCCTTGCCGAAACAGCAGCCCCTCAGAAAACAGCCCATACGCCCGAAACAGAGGCCCAACATTAAACCAATCGCCAACATATCCAGGTAGAGCCTCACAGAAAGCCTGTGGCGAAGAAGGTACACCACAATCACTATCACTCCCAGAATCAAGCCGCCTACGAACTCCAGGCCCCCCTGCCACACGGCAAATACCGACCACCACGGGTCACCGCGAAACTGTGAGAAATGATGCACCACATAGAAAACCCTGGCGCCGATCACGCCCGATATCAACGTGTACAATGCAACGTTCGTGACATGTTCCGGATTCTGGCCCACTCTGCGGGCCAGCCTTCGCAGCAAAAACACCGCCGCCAAGAAGCCGGCTACCAGCATCGGGCCGTACGTCCAGATTGTCAGGTGGATAAAAGGAAGCTCAAAAAGTTTGGGAAACATCGCTCTTGCTTACAGAATCTCTTTTATCTTATTGTTCTCGTCGCAGACCACAATCTTCGGCTTAAGCTTCTTGACTTCATCAGGTGTGTAATATGCAAAGTTGATTATAATGATAATATCTTTAGGATTAAACATCCTCGCCGCTGCGCCCAATACCACCACGTCCCCGCTGCCGGCTGGAGCGGGCACAACGTATGTCTCCGCACGCGCACCGTTGGTTACGTTGGCCATCAGGACCGCTTCGTACGGCAAAATCCCCGCCGCTTCCATAAGCTCCGAATCGACCGCAATACTGCCGGGATAGTCCAGCTTGGTCTCGGTAACGGTTGCCCGATGAATTTTTGCCTTTAACGCCTTGATAAACATTACACTGACCCCTTATGTTATGGTGTGGCCGATAGTGATTATAATCCATCCGCCAGCGACCTGCAACATATCTTAATTCATGTATCATCCCCAGCAAAAAGTTTGAAATTGGGTTTGTTTTGCATAGTTTAGTTCGTAGTTCGTTGTTCATAGTTCGTTGTTCATTGGTTAAATGGCATTTCATATCCTGGATTCAGGTTTTTGATGAGGTTTAGTCTTTGAAGTTCGAGTATTGTTTTGTACAGGCTGTTCTCGATTCTGCGTTCATACATTAAGAGTCGTTCGAGAATCCTTGTATTTGAGAAGTCTTTTACGGCTAAACGGCCGAGAGTTAGGTCGGGAGCAGATTCGGACGGGGCGTTCTGCGATTGGTCCCGGCCTTTGGAAAGCAGCGATTGGGCGAGTTTACTTAGTGGGCTGGGGGTATTACGTGCGTTGAGGGCATCGATTGTCTGGTTCTGGATGTTTCCAGTGCGTTTGAGCCGCCAGGAGAGACTGACAATTCGCTCGGCGAGCATAGATTCCATAGGGCTTGTGGGGGCCAGTTCGGTGAGAAATTGGTCGCGGTAGAGGTCGAAGTCGGCCTGGCTTTCTGAACTGATTATGTCGTGGGCGGCCGTAAGTCCATGTTTGACAGCGTTTTGTGAGACGATGGATTTGCCTTCGGGGGAGCGTGGGCCGGTGGAATTTTGTGCGTTACGCCGGTTGGCAAGTATTTGAGCTTCGGTAGCCATAATAAGGTACTCCATTTGTTATTTACTATTTTCTATTTACTATTAACGATATTTTAGGTTATTTTAGCATATTAGTTTGATATATATTATACAATAAGAGATGTTGGATGTAAAGTGAAAAATTTAAAAAAATGTGGGAATTTTATTAGACACAGATTCCTGCCACCATGGAAACAGGAAGGGGAATCTGCTTTCCCACTCAAAACTCAAAGCTATTTTGCCCTGTATTTCCTTCGCAATCCCGATAGAATCGGGACACCTAAGCCAAACAGCAAAAGCGTTGCAGGTTCAGGGATACAAAGACGAATATTTGTAAATCGGCGTCGGATTTTGTTTGACAGTATCTATTGTTGTATTATATACTTACGGTATGACTTCTATTTCAAGGTCCAAATTGACTCGGGTTTATGCTGATACATCCGTTTTTGGAGGGATGTTTGATGAGGAG
>CAZLWL010000074.1:0-12895 GCA_964563335.1 uncultured Pirellulales bacterium | reverse complement strand
ATAAAGGCCCAAGTCCATGCCAAGCTAAGGGCCGAAGCTGAGGAGAAAGCCGATATCTATGCAAAATCCATAGAAGACGCTGAAATAAAGGCCCAGGTCCATGCCAAGCTAAGGGCCGAAGCTGAGGAGAAAGCCGATACCTATGCCAAATCCACAGAAGAAGCTGAAATAAAGGCCCAAGTCGAAGCCAAGCTAAGGGCCGAAGCTGAGGAGATGATAGCCAGGGTTAACACGGAAGCCCGGCAGAAGGCAAAGGTGGAAACCGAAGAAAAATCAAGAAAGTACGCTACGGAATTAGCTAAGGTCAAGGCGGAAGCCGCTGAAACAATAGCCGACCAAAGGGCAAGGTTGGAAGTTCAGGCAGTCGAGGCGACAGCCAGGGTCAAGGCTGAGGCCGCAGATATGGCGGCTAAGATGAGGGCCGAAACAGAAGAGGCGACAGCCAAAGCCAAAGCCAGGGCTGAAGAAATGCTGAGGTCGGAAACCGAGGCAAGATTAAAAGCTGAAGAGAAAGCACAGGCCGAGATTGAAAAAAGAGCCAGAATTAGAGCCGAGTTAAAAGCGAAGACCGTTGCCAGAGCTGAAAAAATAGCCAAGGCTAAAGCCAAAGTTGAAAAACGGGCCCATGTGGAGAGAATAACCAAACTCATGGGTGAGGCTGCTGATACGGTTGCTAAAATGAACGCCGAAAAAGAAGAAGCGATAGCAAAAACCAACGCAGAAGCCGAAGAGATGATAGCCAGGGTTAACACGGAAGCCCGGCAGAAGGCAAAGGTGGAAACCGAAGAAAAATCAAGAAAGTACGCTACGGAATTAGCTAAGGTCAAGGCGGAAGCCGCTGAAACAATAGCCGACCAAAGGGCAAGGTTGGAAGTTCAGGCAGTCGAGGCGACAGCCAGGGTCAAGGCTGAGGCCGCAGATATGGCGGCTAAGATGAGGGCCGAAACAGAAGAGGCGATAGCCAAAGCCAAAGCCAGGGCTGAAGAAAGGCTGAGGGCCGAAAGCGAAGCAAGATTAAAAGCTGAACAGAAAGCACGGGCCGAAGCTGAAAAAGGAGCCAGAGTTAAAGCCAGGTTAAAAGCAAAAACCAATGCCAGGGCCGAAAGAATAGCCAGGGCCAAAGCCAAAGCTGAAAACAAAGTTGAAAAACAAGCCTATGTCAAGGCGATAGCCGGAGTCAAGGCTGAAGCTGCAAATACGGTGGCTAAAATCAAGGCCGAAACAGAAAAGGCGATAGCCAAAACCAGAGCCGAAGCTGAAGAGATGATAGCCAGCGTTAAGACTGAAGCCCGGCGGAAGGCAAACGCGGAAACTGAAGAAAAATCAAGAAAGTACACCGAGGAATTAGCCAAGGCCAGGGCGAAAGCTGCTGAAACAATAGCCAACAAAAGAGCGGAGTTAGAAGCTCAAGCGGACAGGGTGACGGACCGGGTCAAGGCTGAGGCCGCAGATATGGTGGCTAAAGTGAAGGCTGAAACAGAAGAGGCGATGGCCAAGGCTGAAGAAAAGCTAAAGGCGGAAAGCAAAGCAAGATCAAAGGCTGAACAGAAAGCACAGGCCGAAGCTGAAAAAAGGGCCAGAGTTAAAGCCAGGTTAAAAGCAAAAACCAATGCCAGAGTTGAAAAAATAGCCAGAGCTAAAGCCAAAGTTGAAAAACAGGCCTATGTCAAGGCAATACTCAGGATTACGGCTGAGGCGGCAGATACGGTGGCTAAAATCAAAGCCCAAACCAAAGCCGAAGCTGAAGAGATGATAGCCAGCGTTAAGACTGAAGCCCGGCGGAAGGCAAACGCGGAAACTGAAGAAAAATCAAGAAAGTACACCGAGGAATTAGCCAAGGCCAGGGCGAAAGCTGCTGAAACAATAGCCAACAAAAGAGCGGAGTTAGAAGCTCAAGCGGACAGGGTGACGGACCGGGTCAATGCTGAGGCCGCAGATATGGTGGCTAAAGTGAAGGCTGAAACAGAAGAGGCGATCGTTAAGGTCAGGGCTGAAGCTGAAGAGGAGACAGGAGTATACACCGATACGACAGCCAAAGTTAAAGCTGAAGAAAAAGCGACAATGAGAAATGAAAGTAAAGAGCAACCAGCTTCCGAAACCATCCAAAGAATAACACAGTCACCGGCGGTTCTTCCGGGTGAGCACGCCCGTAAAACTTCAGCATTATGCACAAAAGATATTATGCACAAAGAACCTGTTTGGGGAAGTCCTGATGATAGCGTCCAGCAGGCTTTTGCAAAAGTGCAGCAACATGATGCAGGCTATATGCTGGTAGGCCGGAATGGAGTACTGGAAGGTATTGTATCAAGGTCCGACCTAACAGGCGCAATCAGTCCTTATCTGCGACCCATATTTTCCAAATGGCGCAGGCCTATGGATGACGCTACACTTCAAATAAGAATCAAATGGATAATGAGCAGGCCCGTGCATATCATAAGCCCTCAGATGCCGCTTGGTGCTATAATGAGAAATATGTGTCGGTCTCGCGTGCGGGCTTTGCCTGTTGCTGATCAACAAGGCAAAGTACTGGGCCTGGTAACAGAGACTAATATCTTCAAAGCAATACTAAAACTAAATAGCGGTCCAAACGTCCCCGCCTCAGACAAGGGGTGTCAGGAACAATCCGCATCTCCACAGGCTCCTGAACACACAAGAACTCAACCCATAAAGACAAACCAGCCCTCTCTCGTCACGGCGTAAAAAAACAATAGTATCGCCCAGCTCCGGGTGAAACTGGACAATACTTACTCCATTGCTCGCAAATATTCGTGAGTTAAACCAGCAGCTTTAGCCCACCTGCTTGAAAAATGGTAACAAAAATCAAAGAGTTTACCCTGCCGGAGCAACGACCCCCGGCAGGGTTGCATTGTAACGACGCCTTAACTTAAGGAGTCAAGTAGGAGTCAAATTACCAACCATAAAGTTCCAAAGTCGCTATCGGTGAAGGCATATTTGTCAAATGGAAAGGCCTTCCCCTCAATGAACAAGTCAAGGGTATGGAAAAGTTTTTGAAAAAAGAAAGGAGGCCCAAAAGTTCGCATCGACATCTTTATTTCACCGCAACGACTTAAGAGAATTAGAGAACGTCAAAAGGTCTGAACATGGACTCCAAGATCCCAAATAGTCAACAACCTCGACAGAAACTTTCGAATTCTTCAGTGTAAGGCAGATGTTGACAAACTGCATACTAAGTTGTTATATTACAAGCAGTTAAGAATTGAGGCGCCCGTAGATAGGGCAAGGACGGCTATTAAACATAGGGTCAGCAGGGAGATGTTGGAGAGGTGTTTGGGGAGCGGGTAGGGATCCTGCTGGCAGCATCTACCCCCTTCTTTCTGGATCACTTTGGATCACCGCCTATTTCAGGCTGTTTCTCCAAAAAGAAAAAGCTCTGTAACTCATTAGCTTACAGAGCTTTATAAAACGAGGCCGAAGGGACTCGAACCCTCAACCTTCGGATCGACAGTCCGATGCTCTAACCAAATTGAGCTACGGCCCCGAAAGATTCTAAGTACCTGCACGATAACAGCTTTGCCCATTGCCTGTCAAGTCTTTCGGCAACAATAATATCGAAAATTAGCCAAAAGTATCATCATTGGTAAAACAGATGTTTTCGACCATGCTCCCCAAAAGATTCATTTCTTCGGCCATCCGCCTCAGCCAGGGTAACCGGTCATTATCGTCCAGCGTGCTCCCTGACCGCATTTTTTCAACACTCTCGGCCGAATGAAAATCATCGGCGTCATAGAATGAAATATCCAGCTCTTTGGCGAGCATCTTTCCGATAAGCGTCTTACCGCAACTGCATTGACGCGGAGGTCCTTCGAATAATTTTGGCATATATGTACCGCAAGCCACTGGGTGAAATTGCTGACCGCGGCCTTTGCCGCTGAATAAGCGGGAATCTTTGTCAATGGTCGAAATGCGTTCATGCTCGAAATATTCAGGATTACTCCATTGCCTTTTTCAGCAAAATGTTTCCGAAAACCTGCGACGGGAGTACCGTCCCGAGAAGATTCAAGTCCAGGACTGCTTTGATTGCCTCAGCAGGTATATCGAAAAATGACAGGTCAGCCGAAGTAGTGGCCTCTTTTTTATTCCCGCCCGCACCATTGATAAGGACGTCGGCGCGTCCCATGGTCCTTATCGCGGCATCAAAAGCCTGCTGGACTGATTCTTTGTCCAAAACGTCTGCCTGCACGGCAAATGCTGAACCTCCGTCCGCCTCGATGTTTTTGCACAGTTCTTTCGCCCGCGCCCCGTCACAATCGACTACACATATCTTTGCCCCGCGGCGAGCAAGCTCCATGCCCATGCAGCCGCATAACACCCCGGCACCGCCGGTAATCACGATACACTTGTCTTTGACTTCAAAAAGCTCTTCCATCGTCACCAAAATTATCGGCCTAAAACTCCTGTGGTTTATGTTGTCATTTCCGTCTCAAAACAGTATAATATCGCCCTTGATGGTTTGGTCTATAATGAGGGTACAGGAAAGTAAGTCCAATGGCTAAACGGAAAAGTAAAACAGAAAAGGTGGTTTTGGCATACAGCGGCGGTCTGGATACCAGCGTCATCCTCCCGTGGCTTAAGGAGACGTACGGCTATGATGTCATCGCCTTTGCCGCCGAGTTGGGCCAGGGCAATGAGCTGGTCGGCATTAAGAAAAAGGCGATGGCCTCCGGGGCAGTCAAGTGCGTCGTCAAAGACCTGCGTGCTGAGTTCGTGCGGGATTATATCTGGCCGGTGCTAAAGGCCGGAGCAATATACGAAAATGATTATCTGTTGGGTACGAGTATCGCACGCCCATTGATAGCGAAACACCAGGTCGAAGTCGCCCATGCCGAAGGCGCGACCGCCGTCGCCCACGGCGCAACGGGCAAAGGCAACGACCAGGTCCGCTTCGAGCTTACATACATGGCCCTGGACCCAAAGCTTAAGATTGTTGCTCCCTGGAAGGACCCCAATTTTGAGTTGACTTCGCGCGAAGCGGCCCTTGATTATGCCAGGAAGCACAAGATTCCCGTCGAACAGAGCAAAAAAAAACTTTATTCACGGGACCGCAACCTATGGCATATAAGCCACGAGGGCGCCGAGCTGGAAGACCCATGGAATGAGCCGAAAGACAGTATGTTTGTGATGTCCAGACCCGTTTCAAAAACACCCGCCAAGCCGGACTACGTCGAAATCAGCTTTAAGGAAGGTGTGCCGGTCAAGTTAAACGGCACCAATACCGCTGCTGTAAAACTAATCGAGACTTTGAACCGGCTCGGCGGCAAACACGCCGTGGGACAAGCCAATCTCGTTGAGAATCGCCTCGTCGGCATGAAATCTCACGGCGTTTATGAGACGCCCGGCGGAACAATACTGACTACGGCCCACAGGGCGCTGGAGAGCCTGACGCTCGACAGGGAGACTATGCACTACAAGCAGCAGGTCGCATTGAAATATGCCGAGCTTGTTTATTACGGGCAATGGTTCTGCACGTTGCGTGAGGCGCTGGATGAATTCGTCAACGTAACACAGCGCAACGTCACCGGCACGGTTCGGCTGAAACTCTACAAGGGAAGATGCGATATCGCCGGTGTAAAGAGTCCTAAGAGTTTGTATAAGCCGGACCTGGCCGGCTTTACCATGGGCGCCGAATACGACCCGACCGATGCTACAGGATTTATCCGGCTGTTCGGGTTGCCTATGAAAGTTGCCGCCGGCAAGGCCGGTAAGAATACAAAAAGCAAAAAACCCAAGAGCGTCTAACAAAATGGCCTGATAGTCACCCTGAATTAGCCTTTAGCCCTGAGCGTAGTCGAAGGGGAAGCGAAGGGTCTCGTTTACACGAGAATGATGAAGTGAATGGAGATTCTTTCCCGGCGCGCCGGGACTCAGAATGACGGGTGTATTGGGCACTCATTTTGTTAGAGGTTCTAAGAAATAAGCTGTTGAATACTTTCATTTTTTCAGGAAAGCTTTGTGCCACTCGAATGGATTTGGCTTATCTTTGTCTTTGCCTACGGTAGCTGCATCGGCAGTTTTCTAAACGTGGTAATTTATCGCCTGCCGCGCGATAAATCGCTGACGACTCCGCCCTCTGCCTGCCCGGCCTGCGACAGGCGGATTCGGTTTTACGATAACATACCACTTATTTCATGGCTCCTCTTAAGCGCTAAGTGCAGATATTGCAAGGCGCGGATTTCGGCGCGATATTTCGTTATAGAGCTTTTGACCGCGTTGCTTTTTGTCGCGGTCTTTGCCCTGTACTTCATTATCGAATATCGCCGCCTCGGCATTGAGGCCCCTACGGGAATCGGAATGTTCCTGGCGGGAGGATGGCTGGTTTATCTAAATGCTATCGTTTTGCTTGCAGGGTTGTTGGCCGCCTCGGCGATTGATCTGGAATTGTGGGTGATACCGCTACCGGTATGCTGGCTCGTTACGGCTGTGGGCTTGATAACCGCTTCTGTGGGGGTGTATGTAATAGACCCGGCCGTCGTGTGGACATACAAGCTCTGGCCGAGCGCTTCGGCTCGCACGGGGGCAATGACACTCGGAGCAGCGGCGGGGCTGGTAATATCCTTGGTGCTCCTGTGGGCCGGAGTAATAAAAAGAAGCTATCAATCCCAGACGGACCAGGATTCACCGCAGGAAGACAGGCCCGATTATCCCCATCGCCTCGAGGTACTGAAGGAGGTGGTGTTTCTATTGCCGATTATCGTCTGCTCGGTGGGCGCCGTCTGGCTGACTCAACACACATCACTTGGAAGCGGCTGGTGGCTGAAATTTTCGCAAGTGCCTGCTATAGCAGGATTTCTGGGCAGTTTGTCGGGCTATTTGGCGGGCTGTGGCATCGTGTGGGCGACGCGCATTTTAGGCACTTTGGGCTTCGGCAAAGAGGCGATGGGCATGGGCGACGTGCATCTGATGGGTGCTGCCGGGGCGGTAATTGGGCCGGTTTTTGTCGTAATAGCCTTTTTCATCGCCCCCTTCTTCGGGCTGATTTGGGCCGGGTCTCAGATGTTCTTCAAAAAAACCCGGCAAATTCCATACGGACCGTTCTTGTCTTTGGGCGTGTTTACTGTTATGATTTTCCATGATTGGTTCAGAGATTACATGGCCAATATATATTTGTATCACTGAAAAGGAAATTCGGTTTTGGCGAAAGAGAGGTCAACGATGCAAAATGTTATAACCAGGACAGTGTTCGTCCTTACTATGGTGGCGACAATCGGAATTGGCTCCGGTTGTACGAACTGGCAGAAAAAGTATGACGGCCTGAACGTTGAGCACCAGAATCTGAAAGGGCTCTATGGGAACTGTGTCGCGTCGCTGGATACTTCCGCTGTTGAAAAGACCCAGCTCGGCCGGGAACTCAATAAGACGCAGCAGACCATAGAGGAGCTCCAGGAACAGATTCGCCAGAGACAGATATCCCCCGCTGAGGCCGCCGGCTTCGGTAGGGGCATGGATGTAGCGTTCGACCCGACAGCCGGTACAATCACCGTGACACTGCCGAACGCGATTCTGTTCAGCCCGGGTAAGGCCACCCTGAAAAAGGCAAGCATTGCCGAGCTTGACCACGTCCGCTCCGTTCTGCGACAGCGTTACCAGCGCAGAAACATTGACGTTGTCGGCCACACTGATTCGGACCCGATCAGGAAGTCCAAATGGAAGGATAACTGGGAACTATCGGCTCAGCGAGCGCTGACGGTGCTACGATACATGACGAAGCAGGGAATTGAAGCCGAAAGGATTCGGGCCGTTGGCGCAGGCGCGAGCAGGGCGATTGCCTCCAACGCAACTTCCAGCGGCAAGGCCAAAAACCGAAGGGTCGAAATCGTCGTACACATGAGATAGTCAAAGCGGCCAAGCTGACTGCGGTATGACCCTTCCGAATGTTCGGGATAAAACCCAAGTTGCGACCGTAAGCAAGTTCATATTTAGCCACGCGTGTCCCGACACCTCGGGGCCCGCCTGGCGGGGTTTCTTACCAAGCTTGTTTGGCCGTGCATAACACAAGAAATATTTAGCCGCGGGTTTTACCCGCGGTTGGCGCCGCTAAATCCGGTGACCATCACCTCCCCATCTGTGGAAATGCTTACCGTAACCGCCCCGTCAACAGGCGTGTAAAAGGCGTTGATGCTTGCCGGTGGCCTGAATGCTGCTTCGTATCGTGTCCTGCTGCAACTGGCAATCAGGATCTCGGCGCCAATCCTTTCAACAAATCCATCTATAAGATTTCGCGTCGAGCCGTGGTGAGGCATCACCATGACATCGGCCTTGAGTTCCGGGTACTTGTGCAGTATCTGCTCCTGCGAAAATCGTTCGATATCGCTGCAAAGAAGTATCTTCCTGCCCGCAAATTCAATCAGAATCACCTGGGATTTATCATTGTCGCTGACACTTTCATCCCGGCATACCTCCGGCCCGGGCCACAGAGGTATTATCTTCGCCCTGCCGTCACTCAATACAAACTCATCCAGAAGCTTCAGTTGTTGATTTTCGTCTCTCAGGCAGTCAGCCAAATAACCTGCTGTTGACCATGTGCCCGCTTTGACGAGAAGACCTTCGTTGGCGTAGATACCGCCTACTTCGCAGGCTGAGACAATCTCCGGCACACCGTTAATATGGTCGATATCATCATGGCTCAGGAATATCGCATCAAGTCTGCCTATGCCTTTATGACGCAGAAAAGGTACAACAACACGCCGGCCGCAGTCTTTTGTGCCCAAAGACCCCGCATCGAAAAGGAGATTTTCTCCGCCCGGCATACCGACAAAAACTGCCTGGCCGTGTCCAACCGCCAAACACGTAAGCTCCAGATCGCCACGATAATTGCTTCGATATTTTGTAATGCCTAAAGAAAGCAATATCACAACAACTATTGCCCGGCAAACTGCTCTTTTGACAACAGGTTTGCGCAAATGCCCGAAACGTGAAAAAAGCAAAAACAAGTAATACAAGACAATCAACCAAACTGACACCTTGCCTATAAGGACTCCCGATATATTCCAACCGGCTATAAGCTTTACAATCCAGATCAGAAAGTCTGCTAATTTCGTTGCTATCACCCCTAACAGTAGTGCAGCCGTTGGCAGCAGCGCCGCAAGGGCCATTTTCAAATAACCCAAGGCCAGTATCGCAAAGACCAGTGGAAACACCAACACCGTCCAGACGCTTGCCATCGGGGTAATCGCACCAAAGTGGTATAAAAGAATCCCCGCGCCCCCAAGCCAAGCCGCCACTCCTACGGAAAATAGCTCCACAGCCCATCCCGGCATCCCTTTGCAGAAGGCGACAAACAGCCGTTCGTTTTCCTTCGGCTCAAGAGCACGGATTTTGTCGATGGTTCTTTCAAACAACCAATTGCTGATGCGCTGTTGCAGCAATATTATCCCCAGCACCGATGTATATGATAGCTGCCAGCCCACACCGATAAGATCCATCGGGCGTATAGCTAACAGAACTATCGCCGACAATGAAAGCGTGTTTAGAGCATTGGGCCTTCTGCGAACCAGAACCGACAGGCAGAAGAACCAGCATATTATCGCAGCCCTTAGAGTCGGCGCCCGAGGCGGAACAATCAAGACGTACAGAGCTATTACGATAATGCAGACTACCGCCCGCGGGCGTTTTGTCAGACCGCCGCGGCGGCACACCCACCAGACGAATCCTGCCAATATCCCTATGTGCAGCCCGGAAAGACAGATAAAATGAGCAAGACCGGTTTCGCAGAACGCATCGAAAACAGCAGGGCCAAGCCCACCCCTTTGGCCCAAAAGCAATGCATTTAACATGGCGTTGCTTTCGTCATCCGGCGACGTTTCACCGAAAAGTGCTTCTGCGGCGATGGTTTTTAGCCTGTTTTTGACACGTGCCAAAAATGTCGGACCGCCTCGGCCCAAAAGCTCGATACCCCCACGCGACTTGACCGAAGCCCCCACAAAAACACCTCGTTGCGCAAGGTACTTTTTCAGGTTAAACTGCCCGGGATTAAGAGGCTCACCGAACCCGTCCAACCAGCAGTAGGCCTGAATATAATCGTCGACATTGATATCCGTCGCAGGCTCAGCCACCTGCACACGAACCTTTCCTGTAACCGGTGCCCAGCCGCTTCTTGTCTCGGCCTCTTTTAGCTTAAGATAAAAACTCGTACCAGGCTCGGACCACAAATATCTGCCGAACTTCCAACTGTCCCTGTCCTCAAGCCGCGGCTCGGTTATCACATGCCCCCTGATTGTCGCAAGGGTCCTTTCTGCGCCCACTAAATTGCGAATATCATTTGTCGCCGGCTGATTAAAGCCTGCGAGCCGTATCGCACCAAGACATGCAAACGCCACACCGGCTGCACAGGCGATTACATGGAGCCGGGCGGGATGATTTTGAAGAAATAAGAATGTTATGATGGTGATTGTGCAAAGGCCAAGGATTGCCAAAGGCCCGCCGATAGTGAGATTGAGGAAATGTTGTATGACAATGCCTGCGATAAGGCCGACAGCTAAGAGCGCCAGCGGCGACCGGGCGAAGATTTGTTCGGCCAACGGCCCCCTCTCGGCAAGCTGAGCATCAAGCAATCTTAACTGTCGCCGTATGGGGTCCAAGGCCTACTCCGTTTGGCTAAGGCAAAATCTTTTCCATCTGTGCGATAAGAGTTGGCAAGTCTTCAGTAATGGTTTCATTCCTGGACATATTGCACCTCCGCGGCAGCTACCACTTCCTGACGGAAGTATCGACTCAAGTCCTGCGGCGTACGTATCTCTGACTTGTGCCAACCCAGTAAGGGCGAGAGCTCTTCTTCCATATCGAACAAACCGAAAAAGCCGGGCGTATGGCCGGGCACAAAATCTACCAGCACATCCACATCACTTTCCGGGCCGAAATCATCGCGCAGAGCAGAACCGAATATCGCCAATCGACGAATATAATGCCGTCGGCAAAAATCCGCGATCCTGTCTTTGGCTATCACGAGTTTGCTATTCATCGAAATTTCTCAATGACCTCTTGCGAATGCCGTTCAACTTGAATTTCAATTAAATGTACCGCAATGTCTTTAAGATAAAGCTTCCAGTCACGCGACACGTATCATCTCCCGCTGAATTTCGGCCCGAATACCCTCTCGAAGCGCATTATTCGTTACAAGGTCAACTCGCGTATTTAATAAATCTTCCAGGTAAAATTTCAGGTCCATAAACTTGTCAAAGGTCGCACGCCCTGCAAACTCCACAAGCACGTCCACATCGCTGGCCTGCGAAGCTTCATCTCGTACAACCGAGCCGAAGATGGCCAAATCCTTCACTCCAAAACGCTCGGCCATCTCGCCCCGACGCTGCGAAAGCAAATCTAACACTTGTTCCTTACTCATTTCTACCGTCCTTTTCTTCCTTCAAGCAATTTTATCCGATAGCCGAAGTATCCCAGTTTGATTCCATTTCCGTCGTCGCGGCTCTGATACAAGCAATACCTTTCATATGGAACATTAGTATCATCAAGAACTTGTTCAATTTGAGTAATGTCTTCCTCTTCTCCCATAACAGCTTTATCATATTTTACAATAAAAGTCGCAGAATATGGGCAACTTGTCGGATTATTACGTTTTACGATTCGCAGACGATTTTCTCTTTCCCGTTCATGTATTGTTGGAGGGCTTTCGGAACGTTTACAGAACCGTCGGGATTCTGGTTTAGCTCCAGAATCGGAATAAGGATTCTCGGTGATGCGATGACGGTGTTATTCAGTGTGTGGCAAAAGACGTTCTTCTTTTGTGCGGTCTTATAGCGAAGGTTCATCCTGCGGGCCTGGAATTCGTAGAATCGGCTTGCTGAGTGCGTCTCGCCGTAGCTGGTCCGCGACGGCATCCAGGCCTCAATGTCATATTTTTGGACCTGGCCCCTGCCCAAATCGCCCGTGCAGACATTCACCACGCGGTAAGGCAATTCAAGTGCCTGCATGACCTCCTCGGCGTTAGTCAATATTTCTGTATGATACTGTTTACTTTTTTCGTCGTCGTTTTCGCCAATGACTACCTGCTCAACCTTATCGAACTGATGTATTCGATAAAGCCCGTACGTATCTTTGCCGGCCGCTCCCGCCTCGCGCCGAAAACACGTACTAAGGGCAACATACTTCAGCGGAAGCTGCTCGGCGGCCAGTAGCTCGCCCTTATGATAGGCGGTCAGCGGCACCTCAGCTGTGCCTGCAAGATTGAGACTATCTTTTTCCATTCGGTACGTCTGGTCCTCTGAGCCGGGAAAAAAGCCCGTGCCCATCATGACCTCGTCGCGCATGAGAATCGGCACGGCGAGTGGGACGTACCCCTTTGCAATTATGCTGTCCATGGCGAAACGCAAAACCGCCCAGTGCAACAGTGCACCGTCACCTTTCAGAAAATAATTTCTTGCCCCAGCCAGTTTCACCCCGCGCTCGATGTCTATTATGTCTAAGTCCAGACCCAATTGGACGTGGTCTTTCGGCTCAAAGTCAAACCGCCGAATCTCGCCCCACTTTCTTAGCTCGACATTTTGTGTATCGTCTTCACCAAACGGCACATCGTCAGCCGCCGGCTGGGCCACCTGCAGCATTAGCTCGTCAAACTCAGGCTGATGCGTTTTAATCCACTCTTGGGACCGTTTTTCTTCTTTCTTAAGGTTCGCCAGACTTTCTAATTCCGCTTGTTTTTCGATTCCCGATAACCTTGGAATTTTTTTCCCAATTTGGTTTTTAACCGTGCTAATAGTCTGCAATGTATTCTTCGTTTCTCTCAGTCGTTCATCCAGAAAGAGCAGTCTATCGATATCCACGTCAAAGCCCTTGGCCTGGGCGGCGTCCTTAAACCTTTGCGGGTCTTCCCGAATCAGCTTAATATCAATCATAATTATTCCCGGTATCTTCTAACGATAAGCAC
>CAZLWL010000073.1:0-13005 GCA_964563335.1 uncultured Pirellulales bacterium | reverse complement strand
ATTAAACCTCGTTTGGAGCATTTGAAAATTGAATATTATCTTATTTTTAGCGCGGAATTTTGGCTCACTCTGTCATTCCGGGCTTGACCCGGAATCTATTCTTTCGTGGCCTTCGTGCACTTCGTGGTTAATAGTACCATTTGGAAACAAAAATATGCAAAACAAACCCAATTTGCTGAACACCCAAATAAACGTAACTTCTGTTACAATAAAGAATTACGAAGAAAATCGGCCGCCCAATCCCGCAAAAACAAACCCAATTCAAACCCAATTCAAACCCAATTCAAACCCAATTCAAACCCAATTCAAACCCAATCAAACCCAATTTCAAACTTTTTGCTGGGGATGTCACCGGGGAACGGGTCAAGAGATTCGTCATGTCGACAAACGAGAGATATCCCACAACAACCGAACTGGTTACCGACGCAACTATTAGCACAGGTCCTGACCGCGATACGGCCAACTTTGCCGAAGTGGCAGCCGGCGGCACGTGGGGTATTTACGACCGCAGCAATCATCTGATAAGAAACCGCCCCGTCGGAGGTAATGTCCTCTTCCTCGACGGCCACTTAAAATGGCGAGACTTCAAAGAAATGGAATACCGCAATAACTGGAACCCATGGCATTGGTGGTAAACTCAATAACGGGCACAGCCCGGTCATTTTCCCATCGTAACCTTTTCTATCTTGAAGTACCCTAAGGTGTTGGCCATTCCAAAGAAATCGGCCGGGTCACCGTTGCCCACCGCCATCGTGATGTGCCCCGGCCCGAAACCATTCGGCGCCCTCGTCGCATCAAGCCCAATCCATTTGCCGCCAACATAGGCCTCGGCCCAGGCATGGCCTCCAAAGACATTCTTTCTCCCGTCAAAATCCTCAACATACACAAGGCCGCAAACAACCCGTGCAGGGATGCCCACCGCCCGGCACATCGCCGCCGTTAATACCGCGTGTTCGGTGCAGTCGCCCTGTCTGCTGGCTGCCACCTCCGCCGCCGAGCCGTAACCGACGGACAAATTCTTCTCGGTGATGTATTCATGTACGAAGTTTTCGATTTTACGGGCCGCTTCGGCGGCGTCTTTTGTCTCGCCCACGGCCTGTCGGGCAAGTGCTGTGACCTGGTTATCATCGCTCTGCAAATATTGTGTGGGCCTTAGCGCCTCAAGAGCCTGCTCATCGCTGCCCTTATACGGAAACTTGGCGCCCGCAGGCACTCGCACAGGTCTAACCGTAACAATTACTTTACCGTCTTTGGTCTGCCGGACCGTTTGATTGTCGGTTGCAGGTATCGAAAGAGCTTTTCCTCCTGTCGGTGCGAGACGATACGTTATCGACTCAGTTGAGCCAAGGTCTGTTAGTACAACGGGGCTGGGGATGAGCAGCTTTTCGAGGAAATCCACGACGTCGTTTTCGCTCAGGGCGAAGGCCTTATCGCAGGCTATCAACTCCAGATTCATCCCCATCATCGGCATTACGGTCTTGCGGGCCCGAAGCTGACTATCCACATAACTTGTGCTGGTGAAAATCGTCCCCTGCATGTTCATCGAAACGCCGACTTCAGTAAGAGACAGCACCCTGCCGAATAAATCGATATTTTTGGTCTGCCCTATGCGCACATTCGTATCAATCGCCGAAAGCAGCGCCGGGCTGAAGATTCTCGCCTCGTACGTCACACCCTCTGCGAGGCCTTTTTCAAGCTCCAATAATCGCAGCCCTTCAGCCATGACAGCGTCGGTGGGCCAGTCGATGACGCGCTTTTGTTCGATCCCCAAGTCCGTGGTAGTAACCTCGAGCCTGCCGGTGTCGTTGAGCCGGCCCGTCATCTTCTTGCCGCCCAGACCGCCGAGGTCCTCTGTGTACTCAAATCCTATCGGTTTTCCGTCGGTTGTTTCAATACCGGTCTCGGCGGTACTTACCGACATAGAGATAGCGCCGCGGCCGATAACCATGCTGACCATCTCAGTGGTGGTTACTATGCCCGCATCGACATTACGGACATGAACGGCGTGGCCGATCTTCTGGCCTTCCATAAGCACGGCATAATACTCGACGTCGCCTGCCTGGGTGTCTATCTGGATGCTGCCGGCACCGCAGCCGGGTGCAAACAAAACCAAACAAAAACTAATGAAAAAGGATTTCACGGTTCGGCGTCCTTTCTTTAACTGAAACGCGATTGGCAGCTATTATAGTGGTTTGAGACCGGATCGTCAAAACAGCAATTACGACAGAAGTCCCCGGGAGGTAAGTGTACCGACTTGGTGCTTCAAAAAGGCGTGATATTTTGTTAGAATGGTCTGGGTGGTGGGTAAATTGAAGTTGGATGTTTTCGAATAACAAACGAGGTTAAATGATGGCGTTGCCGGTAGTAGCGATAATAGGCCGACCGAATGTGGGCAAGAGCAGTCTGCTCAATGCCCTTGCCGGGCAGATGATCAGCATAGTCGAACCGACGGCTGGGGTTACGCGCGACCGGGTTAGCGCGATTATAGAGCACGACGAGCGTTTCTTCGAGCTTATCGACACGGGAGGCTACGGTATTGTTGACAGCGATGCACTGAGCGAACATATCGAAAACCAGATTCATCAGGGGATGGCCACGGCGGATTTAGTGCTATTTGTCGTGGATATTCGTGACGGCTTGATGCCGCTGGATGTGAAGATAGCTGAGCTGCTTCGCAAGAACAATCTGAGCGCGATTTGCGTAGCGAACAAGTCCGACAGCGCCAGATACTTTCCGGATGCCGGCGAGTTTGTCAAGCTCGGCTTCGGTGAGCCGATCTGCATATCGGTGACGAACGATCTTAATAAGGCGGTTCTGGTGGAGCGAATAATCAGCGATTTGGAGCACCTGCCGGCGGAGACGCCCCAAAAGGAAGTGATGAAGCTTGCGATTGTGGGCAAGCGAAACGTGGGCAAAAGTACGTTTATCAATGCGATTGTGGGCCAGGAGCGCATGATTGTCAGCGAAGTGCCGGGAACCACTCGCGATGCGGTGGACGTTCGTTTTGAGAAGGACGGCAGGCAGTTCGTTGCGATAGACACGGCGGGGATACGAAAAAAGAGCAAGATGTCGAGCAACATAGAGTTTTACAGCTATACCCGAGTCACGCGCAGCATCAAACGGGCCGATGTCGTGCTTTTCCTGATTGACGCCACGCTGAAGGTTTCACAGGTGGATAAAAAACTGGCCAACTTTATCGTTGAACAGTTCAGGCCGTGCATCCTGGTTATGAACAAGTGGGATTTAGCGAAGGATTTTGCTGATGGCGACGATTACGGCGAATACCTTGGCAAAATGCTGCCGGGCCTGGGCTACGCACCAATTGCCTTTACCACTGCTACAGAGGACAAGAACATCCAAAGCGTGCTCGATTTGGCTGCAGAACTTTTCAAACAGGCTACTGCGAATATACCGACAGGCGTACTGAATAAGGCAATCGAGAAAATCTCCGCTCAGAAGGTGGGCGGCGCAAAGGGCGGCATTCCCAAGATTTACTATGCCACACAGGTGGCGACCGGACCCGTTACTTTGCTGCTGTTCGTCAATCGGCCCCAACTGTTCGATGACAACTTCCAGCGGTTTGCCGCCAATAAGCTGCGCGAACTTCTTGGAATTGAGGAAGTACCCATCCGTCTGCTCCTCCGTGCGCGAAGATAGCAAGAGAAATTGTTGCGAGTTGCCGTCACGGCTGGTAATATTAACCGGCTCAACTTGACTGACTTTTAAAACTGTCATGCTGAGCGCAGCGAAGCATCTGGTCTCAGCATAGGCTGCAAGCACGAGATTCTTTCCCGGCGCGCCCCCGAGGTATCGGGACACGCGGGACTCAGAATGACAAGTTACGTATATTCTTGTCAAAGCTATACTTATGTCAAACCCAGTCAAGTTGAGTAATACCAATTGTATTTAATATGTGCGTTTAGCGTAATGGCAATTTGCTACGTAGCTGCTATTTACCCGTTGCTTACGCTCCGGGCTCTGTTGGGCCAAAGCGCAAGCATTAACTCCAATTGGTATAACTGAGTATTTGGAGACGCTCAATGGATAGTTTGTTGCTCATGGTCGTATGCGGGCTTGGATTCATCGTCGCCTACCACACTTACGGTCGGTTCTTAGCGAGGAAGATATTCAAGCTCGACGCCAATGCTGCAGTGCCCAGCAAGGAGCTTGAAGACGGCATCGATTACGTGCCCACACGCAAAGGGATTATCTTCGGGCATCATTTCACCTCTATTGCCGGCACCGGGCCGATTGTAGGCCCGGCTATTGGCATTATCTGGGGGTGGCTGCCTGCCGTATTGTGGGTAATGTTAGGCAGTATCTTCATGGGGGCGGTGCATGATTTCGGAACGCTTGTGGTATCGATGCGCAACGAAGGCAGGAGCATCTCAGAAGCGGCTGCAAAGTATATCAACGCTCGGGTTAGATTCATATTCTTCGGTATTGTTTTTTTGAGCCTGCTTCTTGTTATTGCGGTTTTCGGTGTTGTGATAGCATCGGTCTTTACCGAATTTCCCAGCTCTGTTATCGCCGTCTGGCTGCAGATTCCGATAGCCGTCGGTCTGGGCTTTGCGGTTTACAAAAGAAACGCCAACGTACTACTTGCAACCGCTGTTGCGGTGGCCGGGATGTATTTGTGTATCGCGATAGGCAGCAAGCTTCCCATCGAACTCGGCTCAGCTTTTGGCATATCCAGCACCGGACTGTGGGTCATAATATTGTTGATTTATGCCTGGGTGGCCTCGACGCTACCGGTAACGACACTCCTTCAGCCAAGGGACTACATCAACGCCTGGCAGCTCTTTATCGCCATGGCGCTTCTTGCAGGCGGAGTGATTCTTGCATCGGTATCCGGCAAGCTGCCGTTGGTGGCGCCTGCCATCAACACTTCAGTTCCTCCAAACACTCCGCCTATGTGGCCGTTCATGTTCGTAATAATCGCCTGCGGCGCCGTAAGTGGCTTTCACTCGCTTGTCGCAAGCGGCACAACGGCAAAGCAGGTCGCCAAAGAGCCGGATAGTCTGTTTGTGGGCTATGGCTCAATGCTGCTGGAGGGAGCTTTGGCGGTACTTGTCATCATTTGCGTCGGCGCCGGCTTAGGGATGGCCCTTAAGCTCGGCGACGGCACAATCCTTACCGGTCAAGCGGCCTGGCAACATCAATACGGCACATGGATAGGTGCCAAGGGGCTAAGCGACAAAATAGCTCCGGTGGTGACCGGAGCGGCCAACATGATGGGGACATTGGGACTGCCCCAGATAGTTGGAATAACACTGATGGGAGTGTTCATCGCCTCCTTTGCCGGAACGACCCTCGACACCTCGGTCAGAATCCAGCGGTATGTGGTAAGCGAGCTGGCAAACGATTTGAAAATTCCGTATCTGGGCAACAGATGGGTGGCAACTTCATTTGCGGTGGTCACGGCGGCAGGGTTGGCGTTTGCAACCGGCGCGGACGGCAAAGGCGCTATGATACTGTGGCCTCTGTTCGGAAGCGCAAATCAACTTCTTGCGTCGTTGGCTCTGCTGGTGATTACGCTTTATCTGAAACGCAAAGGCGGCTTGCGGTTTTTGATCGCCGCGGTGCCTTGTCTCGTGATGCTGACAATTACCACCTGGGCGATGATTGCAAATGAGACTAAGTTTGTTCGAGATGCCTTAGACAACCCGCAGGAGTGGGCCAGGTGGCTGCTGGTGGCAATCGCGGCGGGGATATTTCTGTTAGCTGCGTGGATGATTGTAGAGGCTGTGATTGTCTCTTTCAAGGGCTGGGAGACGGACCCGGCTGAGGGCCGGTAGGCACAAGCCTGAACTTTGCCTGACGGCGCGGCTCGTTGAGTTTTATCTCGCCTTTTTCAACAAATTCAGGCGGGAAATTGTAGGCGACTTCTCTTGATACTTCCTCAGTAGCCTCGTCTCCATCTCTGACTTCCACCAGGACATGATACGGTGTTTTATCTTTGTATACGGCCCATGCCGCGTCAGTGGCCCTGAACTGCGTGGTCTCGGTCAACTCATTTTCATTGAGCAATTCGATTTTGTATTTACCCTGAAGGTTCTTGCTGAAAATATATCCGATAGTGGGTTGCAAAGGCTTGTCCTGCAGAGATACTTCGACAGGAGGCAGCTTGATTTTGACACGCGTCGCCGAAAACCTTTGAGTATCGGGGGCTAATTCGACATAAGGTGTCCCAACGATTGGATATTCGCGGGCTTTTGCAATTTGCTGTCTGGTCAATGTAACCTTCGCTTCGGAGTTGTATTCCTGACGAACGAACATTTTCACCCGGGCCGGGTCTATGGTCTCGTGCTCCAAAATCGCGTCCGTTTCGTCAAAGCATTGAACGGTCAACCACTTCTCTACCAGCTTTTCGACTGTTACCCCTATAGCCCCGCTCTCGATTCCTTTAACCTTGCAGGACTCAACGGTAAGTCCGAGACTCCTCATTTTGGTGCTGCTGTTTAGAAAGGGGAGCACCTCCAGTGTATGCGTACCTGGTTCGGCTTGTTTTTCAGTTACGGCGTCGTAATAGAAATCGAGCCTTTCTTTATCAGGCACAGTATCATCAGCCCTCAACTTTCTTTTGAGTTCCGCGACCTTCGCGGCTGAGCCTTTGAGTCTGAGCTCCAAACTGACTGGTGTCCCGATGAAATCGGGATCGAAGCTAACAAGGAGGTCCGGGCCGGCCGGTGGTGCAATATCGAGTGTCGCGGTCTGTATAATTTCTTCCTCGAGCGCCAGGTATGCCCAGGCCCAAATAAGCAATGTCAGAAAGATGACAACCGCAATCTTCTTTATCTTATCAAACATCATGCTGCCTCTGTCGAGCTCATGTCGTCTTCGTACCCTTTTCTGAAGGTCTGGCTTTTGGAGTTTCCTGCATTCGTTCCACAAGCGGGGTGGTTTCAACGACCGCGGTTGTAAGATGTCTTCTCAACTGGGCTTCGGAGACATTTCTGATGAGATTGCCGTTCATTGCCACCGAAACGATACCTGTTTCCTCGCTGACCACGATAACCGTAGCGTCCGAACTTTGAGTTACTCCGATGGCGGCCCGGTGCCTTGAGCCGAGTTGCCTCCCTTCAAAAGCACCGCTCTCGGCCAGGGGTAGTTGCACCCTTGCCGCAAGGACTCTGTCGCCCTGGACGATAACAGCCATATCGTGCAAGACCGTAGCGGGACAAAAAATCGTCCTCAGTAGCTCTGCGGTAACTTTCGCATCTATCCTAACGCCGGTTTCGATAAACTCTCCAAGCCCTACCTGCTGTTCGATAACGATAATGGCCCCGGTACGAACCGCCGCAAGCTGTGTAACGGCATTTATTATCTCCTCGACAGTCCTGGACAACTGCTGAGCTGAGCTGGAATGGAAGCCGGCCTGACCGATTCTTATCAAGGCCCTTCGAATCTCCGGCTGGAAGGCAACAACAGCAATAATGGAAACGGCAATTAAGAAACCCTGGTACAGATAACCAACCCTCACCAACTCGAATCGTCTCACGACCAGGTTAAGGATCAAACCGCCAACAAGCAGAATGAAAATGACCCCCCTGAAAAGTCTTTCTCCTCGTGTGCCTTCAAGAAAACTAAGGATAATGTAAACGAAGATGCCTATGAGCAGGAGCTCAAAAAACACCTGGCCGAACTCATTGAGCTTCATTCGGTATATGTACTCGAAAATTGCATCCAAAAATCAAACTCCTTTTAGGATCGAATGCTCTCGACCTACTACTACATCGTCCAAGCCTCCAGGAACGCCGACAAAGCCAAGATTGCTCGGTCAGACTACCTGACATATTTATCACTGAGCTTGGTGGGTTGATCCAGGTGAAGAACCGCGTCCACATCGTCTTGCATCTGCAATACATTGGTCTTGATGACATTCATATGCTTTCTGTGTATTTCGCTGGAGGTTTCTCCCGGACTACTCAAACAGCCGCTGAGGCAAGCAACCGTCAAACACAGGACGCAGAGACAACAAATACAGCCAAAGCGATTTAAGATAGCAGGATTTTCCATATTCTTCCTCAACCAACTTTCGATAGATTTTTGCTGAACTGAGAAGCTCAAGTTGCTTCCAGGCTATTCCTACTCTCAGCACGCTTATAATTGTAACGTAGATTCAGTCTTTGTCAATGCAAAAATCGGCGAAAAATGGGACGGGCGAGAAATATTGTTCGGCCTTGGCATGATAAAAAGATATGGCCGGAGTTGGCAGACGGGTCCGGTCAGGCTTTTAGGAAGTATTCCATCATTTCGAAGCCGTTATCGACTCTGAAGCCGGACTGATAGGCGTTTTCCTCGGAAAACGGCCTGTGTAAGATACCATTTACGCCGGCCCCGGCCATGGCAAAAGGAACGGGGTCGTCGGTGTGGGCCCGGGTCTCAACGGGCGTAGGATGGTCGGGCATGACGAGTATTCGCCAGTTTTCGTATTCTTTCAGGGCCTCGTGTACCGGCCCAACGATGTGTTTGTCAATCTTTTCTACGGCTTTTTTCTTCAGCTCGGCATTTCCGCTGTGACCGGCTTCGTCAGGTGCCTCAACGTGAACAAAGACAAGGTCATGGTCCTGGAGGGCCTTTATGGCGGCGTCAGCCTTTCCGACATAATTGGTGTCGAGATATCCGGTCGCCCCGGGGACATCTATCACGTCAAAGCCGATGAGCTTAGCGATGCCCTTTACCAGGTCAACGGCGGTGATGGCGGCGCCCTTGAGGCCGAAGCGCTTTTTGAAACTTTCGAGGTGGGCGGCCTGGCCCTGGCCCCAGAGCCAAACTCCGCTTACCGGGTTCTCGCCGAGGTCGCGTCTTACACGGTTAATCTCGTGGTTTTCAAAAAGCTGTTGTGAGCGGGCCATTATGTCGTTGAGAATATCGGCGTTTTTGCCGTGGGGAAGGTTCTTCGAGACTTTTTGACTTATGATGTCGTGCGGCGGCTGGGTTTCGACATCGAATTTCACACCGCCGATGACGCAGAGGTTGCGATAGCTCACGCCCGCGTAGAAGCGAAGGTTCTCGCCAAGTGCGGCTTCAAGCTCACGGATAAGTCTGGCAGCTTCCTCGGTCGAGATGTGGCCTGCACTGTGGTCGGCCATTTTGCCGTCTGCTATTGTAACGAGATTGCATCGGAATACCCACTCGTCCGGTGCGAGTTTGATGCCCTGTGCGGCGGCCTCGATAGGCGCCCGGCCCGGATAATACTGCACCGGGTCGTAGCCTAAGAGGCTCATCTGTGCGACGTCGCTGCCGGGGGGCATGTCGGGCGGTACGGTCTGGACGATTCCCTGTTTGCCGTTGATGCTGATTTTGTCGGTATTGGGGATTTCAGCGGCCTGGAGGATTGTTTTGCCATTGAAGCAATCCAGCGGATAGTCGGCGGCGCCATCCGGTATGATTATGGCGTATTTAGTCGTCAAGGGTGTCCTCCGGGATATTGACTATCCTTATGCAAACGGGTTCGGCGCCGACGTTGTCGAGCTTAGCGAGTTCGGCAAGGGCGTCGGACATGTTTTTCTGCTTTGTCGGATGGGTGGTGATGACGACGGGAACGGTGTTATCGGGGCCTGAGCCTTCGCGCTGCAGGGCACCTGAGATGCTTATGTTGTGGTCGCCTAAGATTTTGCTGTGACATGCCAATACACCGGGCTGGTCTTTGGCCATCAGCCTTATGTAGAACCTGCTTACAAGATTGTCCATGCTGTCGATGAGCGATTCGATTTTTTCTCTCGGCTGGATTTGCAGACTGTTGAAGAGTTTGGCGGAGTTGCCCATGGCCACTTCAATGATGTCCGCGACGACCGCGCTTGCGGTCGGCATCATTCCCGCACCACGGCCGTAGTACATTGTCTGGCCGACGGCGTGAGCAAGGATACTGACGGCGTTGAATGGGCCGTCAACGCGGCCGAGCGGGCTGTCGGGGGAGATGAACGACGGATGAACACGGAGAGAGACTCTGCCGGCGGGGTCTTTTTGACCGATGGCTAAGAGCTTGAGAACGTAACCCATTTCGCGGCCGTAGCGGACATCATCAATGCTGATGTTTTCGATGCCTTCAATCAGGATGTCGTCAAGTCTTATCTCGCACCCGAAGGCAAGCGTTGCCAGTATCGCAAGCTTATGGGCGCTGTCGGCGCCGTTTATGTCAAGGGTGGGGTCGGCTTCGGCATAACCTCTTTTCTGGGCCTGGGCCAGCGCTGCCGGGAAATCCTCGCCCTTGGCGCTCATATTAGAGAGGATGTAGTTGCAGGTCCCGTTTAAGATGCCGTAAATGGCTTCGATTCGGTTGGCTGCCAGGCCGGTCCGTATAGCTGCAATGATTGGGATTCCGCCGGCACAACTGGCCTCAAAGGCGATACAGCGGCCAGCGGCCCGTGCAGCGGCATAAAGCTCGCTTCCGGATTCAGCCAGAAGGGCCTTGTTGGCGGTAACGACATCTTTGCCGGCTGCTAACATCTTCAGTTGAATATCCTTTGCGGCGGTCGTCCCGCCGACAAGCTCGATACCTATCTGTATGGTCTCATCATTTAATAATTTGTTCAGGTCATCGGTGAGGACGCCGCCGGGCAGTTTGACCGGCCGCGGTGAAGTCGTATCGACATCGACTACGGCCGACAGCTCAATTCGCAGACCGGTTCTTGCCTCGATAGCATCGGCGTCATCGAGGAGCAGCTTCGCCACGCCGGTGCCGACAGTTCCAAAACCGACAAGGCCGACTTTTATTCGGTTATTCGCCATATAGATATTCCTATAACAGAAATTGGTATGCACGGCATACCCTACATGTTCGGCTGTTCGCCCTTCAGGTCAAGAATGTACCTTAATAAGGGCCACGCGGTCAAGAGGAAAGCAGGAAGAAAAAAGCGAAAACAGCCAAGTGCTTCGCGGGACCTAATCCTTTTCTATGAGGAAGAGGAATTCCTTATTTGGAGACTCGGCATCGGCCACCCATTCGGAGGTCCATCGCATATCGGCCATAACATTTTTTTTGTAATCGATTTCCATCACCTTCTTCACCTTCCCACATTTTTGAATCGCTTCATTCAACTCATCTGCGGTGGCTCTGCCGCCGGAACTGTATGACAAGATTATGTGTTGCGCACGGGTGTTCTTCAAAAGACGTTCGATTGCCTCTACCGTGATAAACCTGCCTGTCTTCGGATTACGACGAAACTCCTCAAAGACCGAGGCGGCAATTTTATCTGAGCTATCAGCCCTCCTTCTTGCTTTACCGAACAGTCGCGGTTTGTCATTCAAACAGATTGTTGTCCAGATGTGGTAATAGGCCGCATATCTTACGCGTGAAGGCGGCATCTTCTCGTTGTTGGAACCATAGGGAGGGTCGAAATATGCGAGATCGCTTTCTGAGCAATCAAGAACGCCGAAGATGTCGTCCTGTAAAACTTTATGCTCGTTCTCTGAAATGATGAAGTTGGGGATATTAAGTACCATCTCATTATAGGACCGGGCCGACCATTTGTTGAGGTATGCAGCGTAATGGCCTATTGTGCTGTCAACGGAATCAAGCGCTAATATGAGGCTTGTTAATGCCACCGACCGTTCGACTTCGTCCAAGGCAAGATTATCGATTTCTTCGCGTATTGCATCGAGCTTTCGCGTATTGTGAATTTGCCAGGGCTTCTTGAGATTGTCTAATTGCTTAGCGAGGCCGCCGTTGGGCTTACCCCCATAGTTCTCGGTGAACCACCCATCTTTGCCCGGCAGGGAGTTAAGGTGCTCGATTAGACCCTTATAGTGGCTCTTTGGACGGTCGTTCAGCAGATAGCATGTTGCGAACACCTTCGACCAGACAGCGCTGTCGTTGGCGATAACCTGGTACCCCAAGCGCGCAAGTGCCTGTGCAACTCTGGTAGTTCCCGAAAAGCCGTCAAGTATCCTGCGGGGCTTGACTTTTCGTGTCAGGTGCAAAATATAGGGCAAAAGCTTCAGCTTGGAACCGGCATACTTGATACCTTCTGTTGTTGGAGCATCTATAACAACATCTTCGAATAGTGATAGATTTTGCATTCTATTTTAAGCCTAACCTCTGTTTCAAGAAAACAATGCCATGATGAGCATTATCTCTGCGACTGTCGCCAAAAGCACGGAGAAAAGACAATACGCAAAAATCTCGTCATAGAGCCGGTTTTTGAGCGGCGAGGATTGCGGATAGGTGGTCGGGGTTTTGAAAGGCCTCTGGGCCGTTGGGGTTGTATTTGGCAAGGGCCTTTATCACAGCGGCGAATTTTTTGTCGAGCTTAGCGATGAACGTAGTAGGTTTATCGAGGTCGGGTGGTATCTCGATTTGATAGGCGTGGAGGGTGAGCCGGTCGATAAGCGGCGTTTCCGGTTTATCCTTTTTCGGGCGGTAGTCCGACTTGAAATCAGAGAGCATTATGGGCCTTTCCAGCCCGTACAGAGGGTCAATGGCAAGGGGCAATCCAATACTGTTAAGATGAACGCGGATTTGATGGGTCCTGCCGGTAATCGGCCAGACAGCCAGCAGCGCGACCGCGCCGAAATCCGCCAAGAGCCGCCAGCGCGTCACAGCCGGCTTGCCCCTTTTGGGGTCAGTTCGCATGACCTGAGGATTCTTTCGGCTGTGCGACAGGGGCGTCCTAATTATGCCGCTATCGCGGCGGGCAGTGCCGGCTACGAGGGCCAGATAAGTTTTTTTTACCTGCCGCTTTTCAAACAAACTGGAGAGCCTGCTTTGGGTCGTCGAATTTCCGGCTAACAGCATTACCCCGGAGGCGAATTTATCGAGGCGGTGGATGAGCCGCAGCTTGTTTTCGGCGCCTGATTGCTTTTGCAGGACGCCCAGCAGGTCGGGGGCGCCTGAGCGGTCGGCGGTAGTGGAGATGCCGGCGGGTTTGTTGATAACGACCAGGTCGGAATCCTGATAGATGATTTCGATATTATTTTTTGACATAAAAAATCGGTGGGCCACAGGCCCACCCTACCTCCTTGATTTGTTGAAAAAACCCCACGTTAAACATGGGGCTAAAT
>CAZLWL010000072.1:3067-13020 GCA_964563335.1 uncultured Pirellulales bacterium | reverse complement strand
AACATTAAAATATTATTGGAAGCGACAGACATCGCTTGCTAAAACGACGGCAGATAGCTAATTTATAGAAATTCCGGATTCATCTCGACGACCTTGGCCGTTTTCTCGGGTGAACTGAAGTTTATCCTGTCCCACTCATAGGCCTGGTGGACCATCAGCCACTGACGCTTGCCGAACCAACGGGAGTTGGGAATAAAGAGAATAACTTTTTTACCGTAGTGACTCTGCATCAATAATTCATCCTTTCCGAGATTATACAAATCCAAGATGCTCTTTATCGGCTTCGAGATAACTCAGGATCATTTCGTTTTTCCCATTGGCTACACAATGATGGTTGCAGTGTAGAGACGGATTTATCGAGAAGAACTTGTTCTTGTCTGAAAACCAGAAATCCTTGAACCGTACGTTCTTTATGGAACCGATCAACCCTTCATCAAGATTATATGCTTTATCCTGACAGGAATAGACGTTCTGATCGGCCCCGATAATAGGCAGAATCTGTAAATAGGGACACCACGTATAATCTTTTTCAAATGACTCCAATTGTTCGTGGTACGAGTCGAAAATCTCAAAATCTTCGGCCTCCAAATTCTCTTTCGCCTTTGCTATTTGGTCCTTTACGGTATCGAAAATCGGCTTATGATATTCATTATTCTCTGAGTTGCTGTTACTGATGATACATGGAGATAATTTGATACTATTCAATCCGGTTCCGTTCAGTGTTTGAATTAAATCATACACATGTCCTGCGTTTTGTCTGTCAATAATGACACACGCACCCGTATAACATGGCCCGCCAAGCTTCTTGAAATTCCGTATGTTGCCGAGCACTTTCGCAAATTCATCCTCCCCCACCCCCCTGTATTCGGCGTAACTCGCTCCATCCCATCCATCTACCGATACCCTGAGCCACGTCGCATATTCGGCAAAAACCTCGGCCACCTTCCCCTTTAACAAGGCGCCGTTCGTAAGAGCTGCAAACTTGACGGGACTTTGCGACAGCTTTTTCACCACGTCGAGCAAGTACGGATAACAAAACGGCTCCCCGCCGCCGCTGAACGTTACCGCCTTTACACCCATCTCGACAATATCGTCAACTATCTCCAACATTTTGTCTCGCGGAATGTAATCCCGCACATTCATGTCCTTGCCAAGTTGCAAATCGTCCATTCGGTAGGCACAATACCTGCAGTTATGATTGCATACATTTGTCGGCTTTATCCTGATATGCAATGGGGTCAGTATCGTATCAACTTCCGGCCGAAGCGATTCGATCTTGTCCTTATAATGAAATATTTTCATTTGTGTATATAGCTGGCCCATCTCGTCTCCGCAGTATTGCCATTCTGCTCTATAAAAAACATGCGCAAATTGTCATTCTGAACGGAGCGCAGCCTTTAGCTCTGAGCGCAGTCGAAGAGGAAGTGAAGAATCTGATACCAGTTGAAAAACAGAGATTCTTCGCTATCGCTCAGAATGACATCCATAAAGTTTTCGACAGAGCAGGTCATTCAAAAAAGATAAATTCGTAATCACCCGTATATCCAAACTCATCGAACAGCCAAACCCACCCCTCCGGCCGGAAAAAAGACTCGCATGTAAGCGACCAGCATTGCACGTTAAACAACTCTTCTTCATTTCTGAAACTTTCGACAACGATATACTTGTTTTTACCGACACGCTCAACCTCCTTCAATGCCGGTTTTAATTCGTTTATTCCAAGGTTGTGCAGGGTCGTTATAGACAAAACAAGGTCAAATTCGTCATCTTCAAACGGATATGGGTTCTGTGCCTTATGTACAAACAGCTTTTCTTTTATTTCTTCTTTTGCATTTTCAACAGCATAAGATGAAATATCGAAACCTTTTACGGTTGCTTGGGGCAAAAGTTTCTTGAATTCATACAGCAAAAATCCTTTGCCGCAGCCGACATCCAGGACTTTTGCATCGGCAGGCAGGCTGTATATTTCTATCAATCTTCTGGCCACCGGCTCCCATCTGCCGTCGTATTTGTATCCGCCGTAGCCGTATCTTCTGTCGCCATCCCAGAAATCCTTGCCGTACTTTCGAGCTATGCGCATACAGTGGACTTTATCATCGGTCATCCTGCCGATGTAGTCGCGTTTGGTTTTCTTATGTAAGGGTGTTACAACATTCAGCAACTGTTTCATTCCCGGCCTCGATTAGTGCCGCGGCGGCTTCAACAATATGTCTTTGGGAAAGACCATTAATCGCTTTCATCTCGTCATAGGTGCCGTATCCCGAAGCGAAAACGCCATTCAAACCCATCCGTTTGAAACGGCACGGTATATCATTTTCCATTAATACCTCGGCGACAATGCTGCCCAAGCCGCCGAATATCGTATGTTCTTCGACGATCAGGATTGCGCCGGTTTGGCGGGCGGCTTTAAGAATGATGTCCCGGTCGAAGGGCTTTATAGTGTGAATATTTATCAGCCTTGTGAAAACGCCGACTTTTTCCAATTCATCCACGGCCTTTAGAACCTCGTGCAGGATATTGCCGGTCGATACGATGGTAATGTCAGTGCCTTCTGTCAATGTTACCCCCCTGCCGACTTCGAAATCGTAATCTGTGTGATAAATCTTAGGCGTCCTGCTGGTAGCCAATCGCAAATAGACCGGGCCGTCGATTTCGGCGGCGGCGAACGTTACTTTCCTGGCCTCCAATGGGTCCGCCGGCGAGAAAATGGTCATGCCCGGCAGCGCTCGCATCAAAGCGATGTCTTCAACCGTGTGATGAGTCGGACCCAGGTCGCTGTAAACAAAGCCAACGCCGATGCCGACCAGCTTGACGTTCATCTTCTGGAGACACACGTCATTTCTGACCTGCTCAAAGGCACGCATGGTAAGAAAGCCTGCGATGGTGTAGGCAAAGGGTATCTTACCTGTAGAGGCGAGGCCGGCGGCGACGGAAACCATGTTTGCCTCACTGATGCCAAAGTTTATGAAACGGTCGCCAAAATCGCTGCGGTACTTATCATACACGATGGCGCCGTTGTCGGCAACGAGGGCAAGAATCCGCTCGTCGCGGGCGGCTAAATCATATAATGCTGATACGCATGCATTTCTCATAGCAACTATCTACTGTGTCTGAAGGATTAGTTCGTCCAGGCCGAGTTCGGCGCAGGCAATTTTCATTTCTTCCGTATCGGGCAGTCTGTAATGCCATATTGGCACATTTTCCATGAAGGAAATGCCCTTGCCCTTGGTCGTGTGCGCGATGATAAGGCTGGGCTTGCCGGATTCAAAAGGGACGGCCTGGAAAACATTCAGTAAAGCCGTGACATCATGGCCATCCACCTCTCTGACCTCCCAACCAAATGCCGTCCATTTATCAGCCAACGGTTCCAATGAAACAATATTTTCCAGCTTGTCCAGGGCCTGGAGCTTGTTGTAATCAATTATTGCAATCAGATTGTCGAGTTTGTGCTGCGGGGCGAACATTGCGGCCTCCCACACCGAACCTTCCTGACATTCGCCGTCACCAAGCAAAGTAAAGACGCGATAATCTTTGGCGTCCATTTTTCCCGCCAGGGCCATTCCCACTCCGAAGCCAAATCCGTGTCCCAGCGCGCCTGTAGAGGCCTCGACGCCGGAGACCTTGTACATGTCGGGGTGTCCGCCCAGCACCGTACCCGGATGACCATAAGTGGCAAGCTCCTCAAAACTAATGAATCCTTTATCAGCAAGGACGGCATACAATGCCACGCTTGCGTGACCTTTGCTGAGGATAAAGCGATCTCTGTCGGCCTCTTTTGGATTATCAGGGTCAATACGCAAAAGCTGATGGTACAGGACGGTCAGAATTTCCACAATCGAAAGGCACGCCGGGATGTGACCCCCGCCGCCTTGGCATATAACCTTGAATATGGTCTTTCTTAATCGCTGAGCTTTATGCTTTAGGTCTGTCATTTCATCAGCAACTCCGTGTTTTCGCTGTGCCGAACTTGACTGAGGTCAACGGCCTGCATCGTCTTAATGTTATAGTAGCGAACGTCCGTCATCGAATCGGGTATCTTGCCGGCTTCGAATGCGGACACCAAATCGACCACCGCATCTTCAATTGTGCGCTTGGCCATAAAGCCGAGCCGGCACCTGATTTTTTCGGAGGATATATGATAGGAACGGATGTCATTCGTTTCGGTTTTGACAATCTGCACATCATCACCGACGACAGCCTTGACAATTTGGGCGATTTGTTCGACCGGTTGGTTCTCGTAGCCGGCGTTGAAGATTTCACCGTCGATATCGGCATCGGGCCAGGTGAGTGCATCGACGTACAGGTCGGTCATATCTTCGATATGAATGTTGGGCCGCATCTGGGAACCGCCGAATACCTTGATCATTCTGTTGGCCAGGGCGTGGTTAGTCAGGATATTTACGGTAAGATCAAGCCTGAGCCGCGGTGAATAGCCGCACACCGTCGCAGGACGTACAATCAGCGTAACAAAGCCCGGGCTTTGCGCTTCAAGCAATACTTGTTCGCACAAAGCTTTATATTTTGAATAGTCCGTCAGCGGCTCCAGCGGCAAATCTTCAGTAACGTTTGGTTCAGATTTGATTCCGTAAACGCTGGAAGAGGAGGCATATACAAAACGGCTGATACCATTATCTTTCGCCGTTTGGACTAAGTGGATGAATGCATCATAATTAATGGAACGACCCAGTGCCGGGTCCAGCTCAAAACTCGGGTCATTGGAAATGCACGCTAAATGAATCACCGTATCATAGCCGGCCAGTTCCCGCTCCAGCAGCTCTTTATCCCTGATATCGCCTGCAACCTGGATGAGATTCGGATGGTCTTTAACACCGTCCAAAACATCACGCCCGTAAATATATAAATCGATTACCTTGACGTAGTGACCCGCCCCAAGCAGCTTTGGCACCAGGACCGAGCCGACATAACCAGCCCCACCGGTAACGATAACTTTTCTCACTTTCAGATTCAATTAGGTCTCCTCAGTGAATTCGGCAGAATTTATATTTTATCCACAATAATCGCCTGTCTGCTACTTCTTAACACCAACCGTTTCATGGTTTGTTGCCACAATATGTTTATCCTGCTGGCATGGGTCCTCATCGGAAAACTGGGCCGCAATGCGCTTCGTCCGCTGCCGAGTGACGCGCTGCCGCAAATCTGACAGGCTGACCGTCGGCTGGGCAACCGTATGAGGCTCCTTATCCAGGAGTCGGCATATTTCTGCATATACGTCTTCACAGGAGACGTCACATAACCTTTCATCATGCCTGCATTGGGGCAGATAGCACGGAACATCCGGGCACGCACCATCTTTGGGGACGAAAATCGAACCTAATCCGTAAAGATATGTTTCATTTGCGCTCGTGGAACCGTAGATAGCCACGATTTTCTTCTTCAATGCAATAGCGAGGTGCAAACCGAAACTATCATTGGTGACGATGACCCGGCAACTGTTTATCCAGTCGAAATATTCCTCCATATCGTCCAAGCCTTCCTGCCACGATACAGACCGGTCTTTTGCCAGCAGGTTTTCCAATCTCTTCCAATTACTCATAGACCAGACCTTCGAAGGCCATTTGTTGCCGAC
This sequence comes from uncultured Pirellulales bacterium, assembly GCA_964563335.1. GTDB lineage: Bacteria > Planctomycetota > Phycisphaerae > Sedimentisphaerales > Anaerohalosphaeraceae > QNBT01. The sequence continues at coordinate 7,433 of CAZLWL010000072.1, read as the reverse complement.
CTTATAGTTAAAGCCGACATCATATTTTTCGGCGGCTTTCGGCTGATAGCCGAAGACATATTCCTGGTTCTGCCATCTCGCGCCCACCATCTCGAACAGATGCTCCTGCCAATACCTCCTGCCTTTTTTCTTTTTGTCTTCGTCCAGACACATCGAAAGGGCATTCTGGGTTCCCTCGTAGGCCTCGGCCTCGCCTTTTTTTACATCGAACCTGAATCCGTAGCGACACTAGGCGGTGATCTGGTCGGCCAGGGCGCAGAGCCCCGGTACCTTCTCCAGATTGATGACCGTATCGAAATGCTCCGACTGCAATTGCAACACGCTGGTCAAATCATAAATGAGTACCCTGTCGATATATGGATTATTTTTAAGAATAGGATATGCCTTCTCATCCACAAGCCAGGTAACGTGGTCTTCCTTGTAAAGGTTTAAAAGAACCGTAGTCCTCAAGACATCACCATAACTGGTTTCATTGCTGATTTCCGGGTCTAAAGTCTCAGAATACCCGACCTTGATTATCAGTATTTTTTGCCTTTTTGATCTCATAAGCTACTTTTCAACAAAGAATTTCCCACTAACGAACATACAGACCATATCCGGCAATTATGGGCTTGAATCTTGACATCGCATTCGGCTCCGGCTTTTAATTGTCGTAATATAATTAATTATCGGTAAACTGGAGACTGTAGCAAGATTACAGAGTATCCTGCTTTGTGGGCATGTGTTGCTTGCAGCCGAATCGTGGCAAAAACCAAATTTATGTTTGGATCCGCTGGAACAGGAACCCGGAATGTGCTATTGGTTAAGTTAGATTTTCTATAAGTCATTGTATTCAAGGAGGTTACATATTATTTGCTCTGTAAAGTTACTACAGTCTCGTAAACTGAGATATTTTCATCCATGCATTTTGCGATGTGGCAGTACCGCGAGAAATTTGTATCCCATATAGAAGGTTTTCCGATATATCTGCCTGAACATTGTTTTTACAGGAACCAAGGATTCATCTCAAGAAACTCATTGCTGAACTGCATCTGCGAACCGTACATGGCATAGGACGGCGGCTCTGATTGACACCGCCTGCGATATTCATGGGCCCGACGCTGCAGTTTCTCTATCTGCATGTATCTTTGGCTGGCTTGTTCATCCAGCCGATACCTGGTGCGTAACCTCAGCAGCATCTCCATGACGGCGCGCAAAATTTCTTGGGGAGTATTGTCATGCAGTTCAACAGCGTTGCGCTGATACTCCTCGGTTCGATGTGAGTCCAGAAATGAAGACAGTATCTCCTCATATCGTAAATACCTCTGCAAATGATGAGAAAAATATTTCTTTGGAACGAAAAGGCTTTGGCGCAAGCCCCAGTCCGTAGCAAGGATAGGATTGTTAGTCAGCAATATTGGAACGCCGAACCCACGTGCAACCGAAAACGGACCGGATTGGGAACCCATGTGAAAAACAGCGGTCGCAATGAAATAAGGATCGACCATATCAGTATATGCCTCGTGAAATGGAGCATCTACAACGTAGGGCGAAATGGGCGGTAAAGGCTTCATCGTTGTGTCACCAAGGCGAACAACGTAATAACCCTGTTGGACAAGATATTGAAGGGCCGGGATGAAATTTTCAATTTGCGCATCACGGTAGGAGTGATAAGTCAACTTAGGCATATAACCGGCCTCACGCACATGAAGCGTTACCACCTGCGCATCTGGAGGTATGCCAAAACAGGCGCGAAGTTCCAGACCTTTCTTGATATCGTCTTGACTCAGCGAAAAGAAATAATTCGGTTCCTTTCGTCGGAACTCTTGGAAAAATCTTCCACGCAGCCTTGAGGGATTGATGAAATGATATTCCCGCCCATCCTGTCCGGCTTGAATCATATCGGTCGGCGTATTATGTGAAAAGAACATGAACTTATTATCATCCGAGTGGAGTATCTCAACACCGCGCATAACAATATTATAACAAGCAATATTAGTCCTGGGCCGTAATTGCAGAGGATAGGTCACAACCGAAATATCATACTCTGACTCTTCATATATATTTCTCAAGAAGAACATTTCGTCAGCCAATTGACCGATACGGTCAATCTGCGCCAAGACATAGGTGATTTTTTTTCTTGTCTTTAACAGTTTTTCCACCATCAGATTAGTTCTCTCTTTTACCCGGTTAGGCATAATGTTTTGTTTATTTTCGTCACATTCAAAGACGAGTTCAATGCCCTTTTCTCGATGCAGGACAGGCTGTTGAAATCGATTGACTCTACCAATGCAGGGTCATAGCCATATTCTTTGGCAATAGCACAAGCACACTCGTATCTGCTCATAATCTTTTCATCTGCAAGATGGTAAAGCCCCTTAAGGTTCATCTGAATAGACTTTAATATTCCATTACAAACAAGGTTGACATCGGTCGGATTGAATATCTGATTATATGCAGATCTAATCGGTTCGTCTCGATTGAAGGCACTAATAATATCAGCCAGCATCCCACCATCGGCAATATTCGTGCTATAGGTTTTGCTAAGTCTGAGTACCAGATGGTCTTCAATGTTATTTATTAAATGCTGCTCCACACAAAGCTTAAATGAACCATAACAATTCACGGGATTGGGCTCATCGTCTTCGGAATAGGCGCCATTTCGGCCGTCAAAGACCTGGTCTGAAGATAGAAAAATTGTCTTTATTCCATTTCGTGCCAGATAGTTCATTAATTCAATTGTCTTAACAACGTTTACTTGATGCGCCTGTTCTTTCTCCAGAAGGCATTTGTCGATATTTGAAATTGCAGAGCACATCACAACAACCTTACAATTGTCAAAAAGCGAAAAATCATCTTTGAGTAAATCATATTTTATCAATTCTTTTTGGCATGTTGAGCAATAAGTTCCCAATACCTGCTGTCCTTTTTTTCGCAAAAAGGCAAACAAGTTTTTGCCGATCAGTCCCGAAGCTCCGACAATCCCAATTAACATTTCCATTTTGCCACCGCCAAACTTAATGCTTTATTACGCCGACAATCATTTCAATCTCTCATATTTGGTTTAGAAAACACTATGTAATGATAGGGCATTCCGCAATGTTGCCTGGACTTGACGCTCATAACCTTTTGCCAAAGTTCTTTTGCCTGTTTCATATTCACACTCTTCAGAGTTTTACATTTCCCTACAATACTTCTTGCTCAATTATGGTGGACCTGTCCCACAAATAACAATCTTTACAAAGTCCAAGCTCATCCCTTTGTCCGGCGAGAAGTTTGGCGCGAACCTTTTCAAATCCATCACAATCCCATATTTCCTTTATGCTCGAATTCCTTAAATTCCCCATAAAAAATCGACATTGAAAATCAACGGGACACAAAGGAATATCTCCATTAACTTTGATAATCATAGTGGACCAGGGAGAAATGCAGGGCTGCCCGGAATAATCTTTTGGCCGGATGGATTCTGCCATTTTTTTATGTCCGGCTAACTGATTTCCCCAGTTATGAGCGGGTTTTGCATACACTCTGTCGCCGGCCTGTAGAAGCGGCCGCCAGAAATCAAACCATGTATCAAGTTCATGCTCGTTTTCATCTAACAACACCATTCTAACTCTAATGGTAGTTTTGTAGCCGCCCGCATCCCTCATTCGAATAAAATTCATGCAATTCTCTATGACAGCCTCAAAGTTCAGTCCTATTCGGATTTTCTCAAATGTCTGTTTGGTAGCTCCGTCAATTGAAAACATAATATCGTCAAGGCCGGCCTCCAGCAGCGAACGACTTTTCTCCTCATCAAGCAGCGAACCATTTGTGGAGAAAGTGACATATCGGACATTTGCCGCCTTGAGGTCCTTCACTTTGCTTGTAAGGTCTTTATCAAGCAGCGGCTCGCCATCTCTGCACAGATTAACCTTGTCAACCCAATGTGAATATTCCTTTATTTCCTCCAAAAATTTGTCCCAAAGTCCCGAATCCATAACCACGGATTCCCTCTTCGACCAGTCATTGATTGTGCACATGAGGCAGCGGGCGTTACAGGCGTTTACCGTCTCAACCTCAAAAAACTTGGGGAAATATAGGCCATCTGACAAATCATCAAATACACTCTGACCGGATTTTATTTTTCCCTGACTAAGCATAATAACTTTACCAGATTCATAGAAAACCGAGACGGCCTTTATCTGCATCGAGATAATCAAAAAGCAGGCAGTTCTTTACATCGGCTATACAGTGTTGGTTGCCCTGCAGCGATGTGTTTTTCGAAAAGACTTTGCTTTCTGAGAAATATCTTTGATCTCAACACTGGTGTGACCGTCCAGTTGAAACCTATTTGTGGTGATTTTGACGTCACACGGATTACACCGGCCGTAGGAATCGCACGGCC
>CAZLWL010000072.1:0-2967 GCA_964563335.1 uncultured Pirellulales bacterium | reverse complement strand
TTTGTGGTGATTTTGACGTCACACGGATTACACCGGCCGTAGGAATCGCACGGCCTGAAAACATCAAGCTGTTTCTCACTGAAGTCCTCATCCAGAATATGCGCTATCGACTCACGGCCATCGTACAGGTCGGCGTGACACCTGAACACATACCCAGCCGGGTCAACGATTAATTCAGAAGTTCGGCACCGGCACTTCTTTACTTCATCGCCGTCAACCGAACCTTCATACTTAAACGTGCCGTACAGCATTCCATTCCACTCGCCAAGGAACTGCTTGAGTCGAAAATCGATGCCGTGCTGCTCACACCGCTCCTTTGCGGCGAGGACCTCTTTGTATATATCTTGGTCCGGATGCTCTATACCATAGATGCAGACGCTGAAACCGGCGTCCTGGAGACGGTGCGTCTTATTTATCAGGTCATCGATGTCATTCTGGCCCGGATGGAAGCTGACGCGAATGGGTGCATACGGTGCCTGGCGGGTAAATCGCCAAACCGGCACCTCTTGTATGAACCGGTCAACGTCAAACATCATATTCGTCAGCAAATCCATTTTTATTTCTTTTTTTACGTTATTGACGATAGTATAAAAGCCCTTATGCAATGTCGGCTCACCACCCTGCAGCGTCAACGGCAAATCATCTCGCAAGACCAATCGGTTTGCCGCCTCGACCCATTCATCAGGAGTAATTTTCACCCTTCTCGCCTGCTTAGAGCGGCTGCCGTCCTGGTGCAGATTGATACACCATGGGCACTTCAGATTACAGGCTAACGTCAGAAAGTACGCGACGTAATTGTATCGGTGGCCCATCGTTACAGGGTTCATAGTCTCCTCAGACTATAATACAAATCATACAAACCGGTCATACGGAGTCCTGCCCACGGCCTTTTCCGGCGGCAGAGGCGACTCCTCGTCTAAATCAAGACATCGCAATACCACGGGTTCGGTCTCCTTGTACCGATATCCACTTTCAGCACAAACCATGACTCCTTCAGAATCAGGTTTGGACAAACGAATACCATGCCTGCTCATCCATCCAGCCTGCCTGGCGGGAGCTCCTATCATCAACGCATAATCAGGAACGTCTTTTGTGACGACGGCACCTGCCCCGATAAAGCAGTACCTGCCCAACTCAATGCCGCACACGATGGTGGCATTGGCACCTACTGTTGCACCCCTGCGCAAAATCGTCTTCTCGTAAAGCTTGCGCCTGCTGACCTGAGACCTCGGATTCGTAATGTTCGTTAGAACACAAGAAGGGCCAAGGAACACGTCATCTTCAACAATCACACCTGTATAAAGTGAAACATTGTTCTGTATCTTGACGTTATTGCCTACGACCACACCGCCGTCAATATTAACATTTTGACCGATGTTGCAATTGGCGCCGATTTTTGCATTCTTCATCACGTGCGAAAAGTGCCAGATTTTCGTGCCCCTGCCGATTTCACACGGCTGATCTACGTATGCCGATTCATGAACAAAATATTTCGTTGATTCAGACATCAGTGTCGAGATGCCAAATATAAGCGCATCCGGACTCCGTCCCCGTCGGTTGCTTCAAAGCCTAAACGACCACACATTCCTGTTTCCCGAATCCACCCAATTCCCTATAAACAGCGCATCGCAATCACAGATTATCGCCGTACACGCCAAGAGCTTTTATGCCCTTGCGAATCTGCTGCAGCTTATCAGCCACCTCCTGCCTTTCAGAAGCGACTATAAGACACAAATCCTTATACAGCTTCTTGATGCGCCAACGCTCATCCGCATAATCAGGCCTCTCAAGTATCTTTTCCCTGCCGATACTCACGGCCAAATCGTTGGCTTCCTCTGCCAGCGCTATTGCACCATCCAGGTCGTAGTTCCTCACCTTCTCTAACTGCCTCTTCAAGAGATTCTCAAGGTAGGCAACCATCTGCTTAAAGCTGTTCTCGGCAAGCGCTTCACTGTCAACCGTACTTAAAACCGTTTCGACACTCATAATATTCAACTCCTGCATTCTTGTGCCAATGTGTGCTCCACCTCCTCCAACAAATTCGCCGCATCCGTATTATTCGCATCCAGCGCCAGAACATTCAAAAGCAGCTCCTTGGCCTTTTGCGGCTGCTTGTCCTTCAATTGCAATGTCGCCAGACAAAACATGACCGTTATATCACCGGGATGCTCATCCAGATAAACCTGAAGATAATAGATCACCTTCGAAAACGACCCCATCGCACATGATGACTGAAACAAACCTAAAAGGGCCGTCAGATTGTCACTGTCCAACTCAAGACTTTTAAGGTACAGGTCAAACGCCTCGGCGGCATCCGCCCTCTGCTGACAAATCATCGCCAGACCGCAATACGCCTTGCTGCACTCAGGGTCCAGCCGGCGGGCTACCTTAAATGCCGTCTCGGCATCGGCCAACTCGCCGGTCTGCATCGCAATTACCCCGAAACCGATATAAGGGGCCGCTTCATCGGGCGCCAGCGCTGCCGCCTTGTCATAACACTCGCGAGCCTTCTCGTATTCGCCCACCGAACTGTAGCAATCTCCGAGCTCCCTCAGAACGTCGTAATGCTGTGTCCAGCCGGTCTCCGGTATCTTTGTCTCTTTTACAATGTCCATGCTAATTCTCTTCCATCAAGTATCTGTTTGGCTTTTTCCAATAAATCCACCGCACCCCAAATATCCTCCTTCTTACGCCGTGCCCTCGCTTCCATCAAAAGCGTCGATACGGTTGGTCTTTTACTGTTGACCTCGCCGACTATCCGGGCGGCATGCTCATATTGGCCCGCATGATATAACGCATTCGCCCACCTGGTTTTCATCCACAGTTCATTTTGATAATTCTGGGCCAGATACTCGAAAACTTCGACCGCACGGGCCCAGTCGCCCTGCAGTTCTGCTTCCTCGGCTTCTATAACCCAACAGTCGAACTGAAGAGGAAACTCTTCCGTCTGCGGTTTGCGAAGTCTTA
>CAZLWL010000071.1:0-13360 GCA_964563335.1 uncultured Pirellulales bacterium | reverse complement strand
TGCGTAAAAACTTTGTAACAGTAGCGTAGCCGGTTCAGGAAATATTGGTTCATAAGAGGGAGCTTATGGCGGATAAGAAAACCTACGGTCTGCTGCAAAAGGTTCTGGAACATCGATACCTGCCAGGCATCTTAGCCGTTCTGGCCTTTGTAATTATGCTTGCGACTCTAAAAGCAGGCTGGGGACCGATGGACGACCTGCGACATTGGGTAAAATTAGTTGACCCTTCCGGACTGCCCGAGCGATTACACGACACGGGTATGGTCCCCGATAACTCCGGCAAATTGTCCACTGTACTGTTGGAACTGAACAGCAGTGTCCATACCAGGAGCGATACCAGGAGACTAAAAGACTACGGCGTTCTGCCCTGGTGGACCAGTGATGATTACAAAGCCTCCAACTGGCGGCCGCTGGACAGCTTTACCCACTGGCTTGACTATCGTCTCGAACCGGATTCAGCAGCGATGATGCACGCACATAATCTTTTCTGGTTCGCGGCGGCGATACTTCTGGTTGCAATCCTCTATCGACGGCTGATGGCACCGGCCTGGGTGGCTGGACTGGCGGCGCTACTTTACCTTTTGGATGACAGTAACTACTTCCCCGCAATGTGGCTGGCAAACAGGAGCCTCCTGATATCATTAGTGTTCGCAATTCTAACCCTACTTGCTCATCATCGATGGCGCCAATATCATTCGGTGGCTGCCGGCATAGTCGCTCCTTTTTGCCTGCTTGCTTCACTATTGTCAAGCGAAGCCGGTATCACAACTTTCGCTTATCTTTTCGCATACGCTCTTGTTCTCGACCGTACAAGCCGGCTTCGGCGAGGGCTCAGTTTGGTCCCGGCACTTTCGGTGATAGTCTTTTGGCGCATAGTCTATAACGCACTTGGTCACGGCGCATACAGCAGCGGCTTCATTATTGACCCGGCCGGTGAGCCGCTTCGTTTTGCCTGGGCGGCACTGGTGAGAGGCCCAATTCTGCTTATGGCCCAGTGGAGCCCTCTGCCAGCCGAGATGTTTAGTTTTGTCTATTGGCGGGAGCAGGTAATTGCCTGGGAGGTTTCTGTAGGGGTGCTTGCCCTGATATTTTTCATATTTTTGCCTCTGCTTCGTAATAATCGCGTGGCGAGATTTTGGTTCATTGCGATGCTGCTGTCGGTCGTGCCAATCTGCGCCAGTTTGCCTATGAATCGTAATCTGCTTTTCGTCGCAATTGGAGCCTTTGGTTTGATAGCACAGTTTGCTGGAGCGTTACAGGCTAAAGAAGACTGGCTGCCAAGAAACTGGTTATGGCGGACAACGTCCCGTGTGCTTGTCATAATACTCTTAATGGTTCACGTAGTATTGGCGGCGGCCGGACGAATTGCACAGCCAAAGATTATCGAATTCATCCACGGCCGATTCAAGTCAACGATGCAGGTTGGCTCGCTGCCGGGAGTAGAAAGTCAGGACCTTGTGATAGTTAGCGCACCCAGCCCATTCACTTTATTTTATGTTCCCAGCTTCCGGGCCCATCACGGCCAGTCCTTGCCGCGAGCTATCCGCACACTGGCACCCGGTTTTGGACCGCTCGAAATTACGCGAACGGATGAAAAGACCCTTTTGCTCAGAGCCAAAGCCGGCAATATTCTGTCATATCAAAAGCGGGTCGGCTCACCTTTTGTTTACTTCTACAAGCATTTCAATGATGCGTTCCGAGACAAGAAATTTCCATTTCGAGCCGGTGAAAAAGTCGTGCTGCCCCGCTTAACCGTTGAGGTCATCGCCGTTGACGACGATGGCCAGCCAAGCGAGGTTTCATTCAGGTTCGACGTTTCACTTGACGACCTGAGTCTGAGATGGCTTCAGTGGAACTGGCAACAAAGTTCTTATGTCCCCTTCGATGTCCCAGCAGTTGGGCACAGCCGCGAGATTGCAGGCCCCGCCCGATGACATTTCCGGCTCGGCGACGTTCACTTGAGTAATTTATTCTTATAAGGCTGGAGGCGTATTACCTGAGAGGACCGACACTATGCTAAGCGTTAATCACCGCCATAAATTTTCTCACAGATTCTTTGGTCTTCCAGGGAGGAGCGAACACCTTGAATTTTCTTGCTTTTCTAATGTCTTTTTTTAGTTTAAGACGGTACTGGCTGACGTGATGAAAGTACTTCTTTCTCTCGTAATAGTCTGCCAGATATTCCTGTTCACTTTGTCCCGGCGTCGGCACCAGAAGCACTTTTGTCTTGTTTAGCTCTGCAAGCTCCATTATCGTGCTGTATCCTGAGCGAGCTATTATGAATTTTGCGCGATTCATAATATCTTCCTGCTGCTTTGTGTTTAGAAAACTATAGTACTCAACGTTACCGGGAAGATTCTTTGATGCGCCATCAGGATTTCCGCCTGCAATTATGATTTTCCCTCTTAATTGATTCAAGGCGGCAAGGACCCTTTTCTCAAAGACGGTTCTTTGTGGTTCCGGACCCGAAAGCGAAATGAAATATTCTACATCTTCGTCTGTGTCTCTTTTTTTCAGGTGTGAAAGTATCCCGATGTACCTTATTTTATCTTCGTTTACATACCTTAAATTGTGAGAGAGCTTTCCGGAAAGGTTTTGTCCCTCAAAGTCAGGCACGATAACATATTTGTATTTTTTCATCCTCGATGCAAGCCATTTCTCCGCAATCCTCTCGGTTCCGAGTGGGGTCTTGAATCTCAACTGATGATTTATAAGATAGGAGTTGTCGGGACTGTCATATACATCGTACCTGCAGTCGGAGATTACCTTGTCAAAGTGCCCGGCAATTATTTTTACCGATTTCCTCCTCGCATACTTCAAACTCTTAATCATCCAGGGAGAAGTAAAAGTAAACTTAAGCTTAAAGAAACGGCTCTTCGTATAAGGCAGATAAATGCTTGGAACATCATAGTATTCACATTTATTTTTAAATCGGCCTTTCAGGACTTTCAACGCCCAGCCGGTCGATAATATGTGCACCTGGTTTTTTTTCAGAAGCTCCGCAATTAAAGGGATGTCTCTTGTTGCGTGGCCCAGCCCCCAATCAAAAACTCCAAAGAGTATCTTCATAATTTCGTAACTTACGCTGCACTTGCCAAGTTTATTGCCCGTCCTGCTCGAAAAGCTCCGGCTGAGTGATGGTATGTTTCTTTTTAGTCAACTTTAGTCCCAGATGCTCGCGGGCCTGTTTGGTGATTTCTCTGCCGCGCTTGGTCCGACGCAGAAAACCAATCTGCAGAAGATACGGCTCAACCACGTCCTCAAGAGTGTCCCTTTCCTCTCCGAGTGTGGCGGCGATTGCATCGACTCCGGCCGGCCCACCATCATAAACATTGACCAGCGCGCGCAGGAGGGCTTTGTCCAGCTCATCCAAACCCAGTGAATCAATCTGCTCCATCTTGAGCGCACTTTCAACAATATCGACGCTGAGGACCCCTTCGCCTTTGACCTGAGCGTAGTCCCTTACACGTTTTAGCAGTCGATTAGCTACCCGAGGTGTCCCCCGGGACCGGGCCGCAATCAGTTCCAGCGTGTCATCCTCACAGTGCAGTTGCAGCAAACCGGCCGACCTGCGTAAAATCTGCGTCAGTTCCTCTGGAGTGTAAAAATCCAAATGATACAACATCCCGAATCGGCTGCGAAGCGGAGCACTGAGCAGGCCTGCCCGCGTTGTTGCGCCAACCAAAGTAAAACGCTTGAGCGGAAAGTTTATCGTCTTTGCGTGCAGCCCGCTGTCAACGGTAAAGTCAACCTTGAACTCCTCCATCGCCGGATAGATAAACTCTTCGACTGGCGTGCTGAGCCGATGGACCTCATCGATAAAAAGTATATCCCCGGTGTTTATATTGCTCAAAAGGCCCATCACGTCACCTTGTTTGACGAGAGCCGGGCCTGATGAGCAGCGGATGTTGGCCGCCATCTCGTTTGCAACAACATTAGCCAGCGTGGTCTTGCCAAGGCCCGGCGGGCCGTAAAACAAGATATGCTCCAACGGCTCAGACCTTTGCTTTGCCGCTGTTATCGCAATTGAAAGCTTTTCCCTAACATTGCACTGGCCAACGCACTCGTCCAGATACTTAGGCCGAAGTGACACATTAAAGCTTTCTTCCTGTTCGCTGAGCGCCTTTCCACCTATGATTCTACCTATTGCCATAATATGAAAACTAAAAACTGAAAACTAAAAGTGAAAAACCATAATGCAAAACTCAAAACTCATCTAATTTTGGATTTTACGCCTTTAGACTTCTATTCCTTGTTTCAATCTGTAGACCAAAGGCACCAGCTCTTCCGCCGAATTTACCTCGGGGTGCCTGTCACACGCCAATTCGATTAGTTCCATCGCCTCGCTTCTTTTTTCACCCCAGGCTATAAGAATCTCAAGCGCCTCAGCCTGGAACGGTTTGAATCTTATCTCTTGCGGCCTGACTACCTCGGCCCCGATTGCAAAAGTCTCCATCTTGCCGCGTAATTCAGCTATGATTTGCTGGGCGGTCCTCTTTCCTATTTCCGGAAGTGCCGTAAGCGCCTTGTCGTCGCCATTTTCTATCGCCGCAGCTATAGTAGCAATCGGCATACTCAGTGACCTTAATCCCTTTTTTATACCTATCCCTTTGACGCTGATAAATTTCGTGAAGAAGTCCCTTTCGCCCTCATTCAAAAAACCAACCATCCTCGGTATCAAGTTACCGCCAGCCGGTGTCCCTTCATAGTATTCCATCGTGCAGAGGGCAATGTCTGTGCCGACTTTGTCGCCAAGCGCACTTACACAGTAACCTGGCAGCATCACCTCGTAACCGACCGCCCCAACCTGCACGAGGGCACTGTCACTGTTGAGATTGGCGAGTTTGCCTTCGATACGTGCTATCATAATCTGCCAGTCACCACAGAGCCACGGCTTATAGAATTTGCGCAGCAAATCGCAACTGCTATTGCATCGGCAACATCGTTCGGCTCCGGAACACCCGGCAAAGACAAAAGCGTTTGAATGGTTCTTTGCATTTGTTCCTTTGACGCCCTGCCGTTGCCGGTAATTGATTTTTTTATCCGCGTCGCACTAAAGCTTCTAACATCCACTGCTGCCTCCGCACATTTTTGCAGTATAACGCCCCTTGCATGTCCCATCAATATTGCTGTTTTGGGATGCGCGTAGTGCGAATATAATTCTTCCACCGCTACAATCTCAGGCCTGAATTTTTCCAGCAGCGACCCGGTGTCTTCAGCAATTTGATTGAGCTTTGCTTCTATTGCCGGGCCACCACTTGTGCGAAAGACGCCGGCTTCAACCAACTTTTCCCCTGCTGAGCTTGTCTCTAAACAGGCATATCCGCAAACCTGCAGACCCGGATCGATACCGAGGATTTTCATTTCCTCCTCCACTCAGTCTTGTCCGGCCTGTCTTCCAGAACAATGCCGATTTCATTTAGTTTGTCGCGAACGGCATCTGCAGCGCCAAAATTTTTTTCTCTGCGAGCTTCATTTCGCTGCTCAATCAAGACGTTGACCAGCTTATCCAGCATTTGCTCATCTTCCGGGCTCATTTCCGGGTAATCGTCTTTTACAATTCCCAACACCTCACCACCCAATCGGCCAAACAAAACCTCGACTACACTAAGGGTCGCCGCGGTTGTATTGCTGTCTTCGAGAAGCCCGTTAGCCAGTCGAACCATATCAAAGATAACCGACATCGCAATCGAGGTATTCAAATCATCATCCATCGCAGCTTCAAATTTTTCTCTCAACTGTTTCAACTGGTCTGCTACTGCTTCATCTGGTTTGCCTTCCGCAGCAGTACTGATTCTTTTGCGCACAGCCTTGACTGTCTTGGTTATCTTTTCATAGCCGCTCTGGGCCGCGAACAAAGCCGCATCCGAAAAATCCAATGGGCTTCTGTAATGGCTGTTCAATATTAACTGTCTTATCGCCAGCGGGTCATAACTTCTGGTCAACCTCTCGTGCGCGCCGGAAAACGCCTGCTTTAGAGTGATAAAATTGTTCAAGCTTTTGCCCATCTTTTGGCCGTCAACGGTGACCATATTATGGTGCACCCAGTATCGAACGAACTGGACACCATTGGCCGCCTCGGACTGAGCAATTTCGCACTCGTGGTGTGGAAACTGGTTTTCGAGTCCGCCGCCGTGGATATCAAAGGTCTTGCCGAGGTATTTCATACTCATTACCGAGCATTCGAGGTGCCACCCCGGATAACCCATCCCCCAGGGACTCGGCCACTGCATAACGTGGTTCGGCTCCGCTTTCTTCCAAAGCGCGAAATCAACAGGTGCCTTCTTGTCCGGCGAAACCTCTACACGAGCGCCGGCCAACATCTCATCCACATTTCTGCCCGAAAGTTTCCCGTAGTCAGGAAATTTAGATACATCGAAGTAGACCGAGCCGTTAGCTTCATAAGCGCAGCCCTTGTCCAGCAGTATCTTTACCAGGTCTATCTGCTCGGTGATATGGCCGCTTGCTCTCGGACTGATATCCGGTCGGAGGCAGTTTAGTCTATCCATATCATCAAAATAGCTTCGCGTATAAAATTCGGCCACGGCCATCGGATGCTTCTTTTCCTTTTTCGCCGCTTCGACAATCTTATCCTCACCTTCGTCCGCATCGTCGGTCAAATGACCTACGTCTGTTATATTCTGCACGTAGGTCACGCTATATCCCAAATAGCTAAGATAACGGAGAAGAACGTCTAAGCTAACGTAGCTTTTCGCGTGTCCCAAATGTGCGTGGCCATATACGGTCGGCCCACAGACATACATCCCGACCCTGCCTTTTTCCAAAGGCTCAAAAACATCCTTGTTTCTTGTCAGACTGTTGTAAAGCTTAAGTCCCATTTTTTACAATTCCACTAATTTTTAATAATCTCCGGTTTCCGGCCTTCTTTAAAATACATGCAAATCATAATCTTCTTCTTTCAATCTGTAAAACCTACGTTTTTATAAAGTTCTTTTATATTTCCTTTTCAAAAGCACTATAGCCGTCGCCGCCATTGCCTCGCCGGCGCCTATCTCGCCGAGGCCCTCGTTCGTCTTTGCCTTGACGTTGACCGCGTTGAAATCAATTCCCAGAATACTTGCGATGCACCTTTTCATCTGGGCTTTGACGGGCTGCAGCTTCGGCTGCTCAGCGTGTATAGTTAAATCAATATTGACAATCACCCAGCGTTTTTCTTCGAGTCTTTCCTTCACATCAAGCAGAAGCCCCTTGCTGTCGGCATCTTTGAACTGTGGGTCAGTATCCGGAAACAGTGTCCCTATATCGCCCATCCCGCTCGCACCCAACAGAGCATCGATAACGGCGTGTAAGGCGACGTCACCATCGCTGTGACCTGCCAGACCGGCACAGTGCGGCACAAACACACCGCCGAGCATCAGCTTCCTGTCCACACCTACTTGGTGGATATCGGTGCCGATGCCGGTGCGATATTCGTGGTCGTGCTCTTCAATCACAGTATGCCCTTTGTACTGGGGACATCCGTCCCGACAATTCTAACGGCTGCGCCGAGTGCCTGACCGAGTCCCTTGAAAATCGCCTCAGCCATGTGATGGCTGTTTGTCCCGTACGGCACGTTTATGTGCAGATTAAACTTGCCGTGATTGGAGAAGCTGCGCAGCAACTCCTCCAGACACTCGACATCGAAGTCACCGATCTTGTCCGTCCTGTAATCAACGTTATAGACGCAGCTCGGCCTGCCGGACAAATCGACGGACACATTCGCCAGAGTTTCCTCCATCGGTACAGAGCTGTGCCCGTATCTGGCAATCCCTTTCTTGTCGCCAAGTGTTTTGACCAGACACTCGCCGAGGCATATCGCTATGTCTTCAGCCGTATGATGCGCATCAACATTCAAATCGCCTTTGGCCTTGACTACCAAATCGAACTTGCTGTGCTTGCTCAAGTGGGTCAGCATATGGTCCAAGAAGCCAATTCCAGTGTCGATTTCATATTTGCCGACGCCATCCAGATTAAGCTCAACTGTACAGTCGGTTTCCCTGGTTTGCCTGTGAATTTTGGCGAATCTCTCTTCCATAAGAATGGTCCTATTCTGATAGAATCTCTTTCAAAGCCAAGAGCAGCGTATCATTTTGTTCGCTCGTACCCACCGTTATTCTTATTTTGTCTTCCAAGCCCGGCAAGTCAAAGTACCTGATATAAATGCTGCGTTTTACCAGTTTGTCATAAATCTCGTTGGCTTTGCAATTTTTGTTTTTGGCGAGAACAAAATTAGCAGCGCTGTCGGGGACTTCGAACTTTAGCGCCCTTAGCTCTGCCGCCAATCTCTCGCGCTCCATTTTTACCTTTTCGATATTCTCTTTGAAATATTCCTGGTCCCTTATCGCCGCGGTGGCCACGGCAGTAGCAACCGCATCAACATTGTATGAATCCTTAATTTTCATCAGACCCGATATCAGGGCCGGCTGCGCAATTGCATAGCCAAATCGTATTCCCGCAAGAGAGTACCCTTTGCTCATTGACCGAAGTACAATCACATTGTCGAAATCCTTAACCAGCCTTGTGCAGTTTTTGTCTGCAAAATCCACATACGCCTCATCAATCAACAACACTTTGGAAATCTCATCTGCCAACGACGCCAGTTCGTCAACACTTACGAAGCTGCCGGTCGGCGCATTGGGATTACAAACTATGGTCAAAGCCGCGCCGGTTTTTGCCAATTTGGCCGGCAGATTGAACTCACCATCGAACGGAATCTCAAGCGCCCTGCAATTTTGCAGTTTGGCCAGAACCGGATAGAGGGAATACGTAGGAACCGGATATGCGACAGGACGACTCTCATCACAGAACGCACGGAAAGCAATATTGAGCAAATCGTCTCCACCGTTGCAGCACATAATCCAATCAGCTGGGACTCCATTGACCTGCGCCGCCGCTTTGCGGAACTCCTGCGCAATCGGGTCGGGGTACCGACGAAGCTGTTCTACACTTATCCGGGCCAATGCGTTCATTACAGCAGGAGACGGTGGGTAGGGATTTTCGTTGGTATTTAGCTTCAGCACGTCTGCTTGCTTCGGCTGAAAACCCGGCTCATAACCCTTGGCCTTTTCAACATTTCGCCGAAAATAACCCATAATTCTTACAAATCCGAAATTCGAATATCGAAATCCGAAACAAACTCAAATGATAAAAATTCAAAATATCATTCCGTATCCCGTAACATAGGCCACGATTCACTGTACCGGTCTTGCACCCTTCAATTATGCAACCGAGATTATACGGATATTTGGTCGGAAGTAAAAGGGAAGATTTAGCGATTATTCGCGAGATGATAAACGGCCCAGATATTTCCCAGCAGAAGCAATTGGGAATCGCCCTTGAATTTACGAATCACGGGTCACGAGCGACGAGCTATTTTTGGCAGTAATCTATTAGGCGGGCAATTTCGCTGCGGAGGTCTCTGCGGTGGACAATCATATCAACAAAGCCGTGCTCGAGCATAAATTCAGCGGTCTGAAATCCCTCCGGCAGCTCCACCTTTATTGTTTCAGCGACGGTGCGGGGCCCGGCAAAACCAATCAAAGCCCCCGGTTCGGCTATTAAACAATCGCCTAACGTTGCAAAGCTTGCTGTCACCCCGCCGGTAGTAGGGTCGGTCAAGACTGAAATGAAAAGTCCCTTGGCTTCATCTAATTTTGCCAGCGCCGCGGAAGTTTTGGCCATCTGGCCCAGTGACACCACACCCTCGTGCATCCTTGCTCCACCTGAGCAGCAAATCACAACCAGCGGCAAAGATTCTTCAATCGCTTTATCAACGGCCGCACAAAACTTTTCCCCGACTACAAAGCCCATAGAGCCCATCAGGAAATTCGGCTCCATCACCGCCAGGACAACGCCTCTACCCTTAATAAAGGCCTTGCCGATTCGCATGGCCTCCTTGGCACCGGACTTTTTCTCATCAGCTTTGAGTCGCTGTTTATAAGTGGTCCCCCTGTATTTAAACCCCAGCGGGTCATGGGTCGTCAAGTCGCTTAATATCTCCTCAAAAGAACCCTCGTCAACCAAATACTTAATCCGTATTGCCGCCTCAATGCGAAAATGATGATTGCATTCCGGACAAACGTTGAGGTTCTTTTCGACGGCACTCTTATAGAGCATATGCTCGCAGCCTGGACAACGCATCCACAGCCCTTCGGGCATTTCCTTGCGCGGCTTCAATGAAAAACCGTTCCACTGACTTTTAGCTTCTTCGGCCATAGCTATAGCGTCTCCCAAAAACCTACATTAAAATCCTACCAGAAATTCACAGACAGGGCCACAAAAATTACCCCGTGATTGTTTGTTTTGAAGGCGAGCAGTGAGAAAACCTGTTTGTGTTTGTAAAATGAAATTCGCCGAGCATGCTGCCGGAAATCCGCTTAAAATCGGGGGCTAACAGCATGTCCGGCGAATGTAAAGAACTATCTATTGTGCCTGTTGCGGTATCCCGGCTGCTCGACTAACTTGAACAGCCCCGTAGCTCAAAAGCTGTGCGAGGCGTTTTTTGGGAGCGTCCAGTCCGCCAATAATGGTGTAAACCCTCAGACTATTCCTGCCGTCTTCATAGATTCCTCGATGGATGGTTGCCTTGCCGGTTATCTCTGACAGAACATCAAAAGCGTAGTTGATATTGTCCTGCAGGCCTTTGACCTCTGCCATTAACTTCCTGCCGCCGACAACTATGCAACCGGCCACCTTGGCGGTGGACAAATTGAACCCATTGGCCAGCGGCGTCTTTTCGAGGTTGCTTTTTATGGCCTGGGATATCGCGAACTTACTACTAAATGTATTTACTTTGCTCATGCCCATTATTGCACATCCGCCTGACTCCATAATGCTGTGATAATCTGCAGGGTCAAATGAGGTGTACCGGCTGCTTAAGGCACTGAGCCTGTTGAAAATATCGAACAGACCCGCCACGGTGTTGTTTATGGTTGGCCAGAAGGATTTTACCGTCATCATTGGATACAACTTGTTAATCTTTTCGTTATCTATGATGATAAACGGCGATATTTTACCTTCTGTTGCCATTTGGCTCAATTTCCAAGCCACATCATACGCATTTTGAGCGACCAATGGGGAACTTGCTTCGCCTACCGTCGGTAAAGTCATAATCACACCCACCTTCTTGTCCGGGTCGGTCAGGCCGATGTATCGAGCATATCTTTTGGCAGCCTCGATCAGACCTGTTGCGCTTCCACCGCCTGTGCCTCCACCGGCTCCAAAACAAACCATGATGTGGTCAATCTGAGAGCCAAATGTTTGCCTGGTTAAGTGCAGAATTTCCTGCTGATATTGCTGGACGGCACCTTTGCCTCTTTCCATGTCATTACCGGCGCCCTTTTCCCCGATGTCCATCAGGAACTTTTGATTTTCCGGTATCTCCAGCAAATCCGTATCGTGATGAGTAGTGTTCACCGCCAGGGCTTTTCTGTAACCCAGGTCATAGAAGGACTTCACCAATCTTCCACCACATTGACCGGCACCAATCCAGGCATAGCGGGTAGAGCCCTTGATATTGTCGTTAACCCCAACCTCAGGCTCAATATTGGGCTCATATTGTTCCAAATCCAAAGTGGGTATTAACCGTGAGTTGATATCAAATTTACCTTTTGCTCGAGCAAGACAATACCGCCTAAAGCGGCAATTGGTGTATGAACATCGACCATCTGATTTTCCAAAGCAGGGGTTGTGACCTTCTGCTTTCTGGATGGCGCGGATAAGTTCAGCCTCTTTCATATCCCCCGGGATTATGCCGAGACCTTTAGCTTTTTTTTTGCGTTTGATAGATGTTCCTGCTCTTTTCATTATCTCTCGGTCTATATAATTGTTTGTTAAACTTATTTTTCAGCTATTGTCTGTTGTTAAACACTCACTACGGACATTTGCAGTGACATCGCCTTTGTTGGCCTGTTAACCGGCGGTTATGCTAAAATGAATTTCGCCGGATATGCTGCGCGCCATCTCAGAAAGAAGGTTAGCAGCACACCCGGCGAATATAAAAAGTCATCTATTCGCAAAGCGTTAGTCGTTTAATTAACGAGCACCAACAACTATGCGGCTTTTCAGCTCTTCCAGCCGCGCTGTACAGGTCTCCATTCCTCCTATAACCGTGTACACCCTTAAGGACTCCCTGCCGTCTTCGTATATTCCTCGATGAATTGTGGCTTCGCCCGTTATTTCCGACAAATTATCAAATGCATAGTCGATGTTGTCCTGCAGACCTTTGACGCTGGCCATTAATTTTTTCCCGGCAACAACTATGCAGCCAGCCCGTTTGGCTGTAGACAGGTCGAATCCACCGGCAAGCAGTGTCTTCTCAAGGTTTCTTTTCATTGCCTGGGACAGCGCAAACTTGTCGCTAAATTTGTTCACTTTGGTCAGGCCCATTATGGTGCACCCGCCGCATCCCATAATGCTGTTATAATCTGAAGGGTCAAAGGAAGTGTACTGGCTGCTCAAGGCACTGACCCTGTTGAAAATATCAAACAGAGTTGCGACAGTGCTGTTTATGCTGGGCCAGAACGCCTTTACCGTCATTCCCGGATACATCTTGTTTATCTTGTCATTGTCTATAAAGATAAGAGGCGATATTTCCCCAGCGGCAGCCATTTGGCTCATCTCGTAAGCCGCGTTATACGCATTTTCAGCTATCAATGGGGAACTGGCTTCGCCGACGGTGGGTAAAGTCATAACTACGCCAACCTTTCTGTCCGGATTTTCCAGTCCGACATAGCGTGCGTATTTTTTGACAATCTCAATCAACCCACCGACGCTTCCGCTGCCGGTACCACCACCAGCTCCGAAGCAAACCATGATATGGTCAACTTGAGTGCCGAACGTCTGTCTGGAAAGGTGTAAAATTTCCTGCAGATACTGCTGGACGGCTTCTTTGCCTCTTTCCATGTCCTTGCCGGCACCCTTTGAACCTACGTCCATTAACAACTTTTGTTTCTCGGGAATATTGAGCAAATCCAAATCGTGATGAGTCGTGTTCACAGCCAGTACCTTTTTATAACCGAGGTCATAGAAAGATTTCACCAATCTTCCACCGCACTGACCCGTACCGACCCAGGCATAGCGGGTAGAGCCCTTGATACGGTCCACAACGCCAACCTCTTGCTCAAAATTAGGTTCAAATTGCTCCAAAGCTAAGGAGGGCAGCAGCCAGGCGTTGAAATCAAATTCACCTTTTGCCGTTATGGGGCTTCGTCTTTGGGCGACTTTCTTTGTGGTTTTTCTGGCTGCCTCGGCCTTCGGTGTTACATGCTTCTTAGCTGCCACGTGTTTCGAAGCGGCGCTCTTTCTGATTGCCTTGGCCTTCGGTGTTACATGCTTCTTAGCTGCCACGTGTTTCGAAGCG
>CAZLWL010000070.1:0-13574 GCA_964563335.1 uncultured Pirellulales bacterium | reverse complement strand
CGACCACAAAGAAACGCGCTGCTGCGAAGACACGCACCGCTGCTAAGAAACGCACTGCCGCCAAGAGCACAAGGCCGAAAACCAAGGTAACCAGGAAAACTACAAGACCCACCGTCCGCAAACAAAGCCCAAAGACCGGCAAAAGCGAATTTGACTTCAACAAGTGGCTGCTTCCCACTTTAGCTTTGGAGCAGTATGAGCCGGATATTACCGAAGAAGAGGTCGGTGTTGAAGACAAAATCACCGGCTCTACCCGCTACGCCTGGATAGGCGCCGGCCGGTGCGGCGGAAGACTCGTCAAGTCTTTCTATGACCTTGGTTACAGGAAAGCATTAGCGGTCAACACCACTGGCGCCGATTTGGACTTGCTGGACATTCCAAAGAGCCAAAAGTTCCTGATGGATATCGGCGAAAAAGGTGCCGGCAAGGATATGCAAAGAGGCAAAAAAGCCGTACGGGAATATGCACAGGACATTCTGCACCTTGCCAAGAAGACCTTCGGCACCCAGGTTGACCATATTATGGTTTGCTTCGGCGCCGGCGGAGGCACAGGCAGCGGAAGCGTCTTAAGCCTGATAGAAATTGCCAAGAAATACGCCCGATACATCGGACTGGAAAACCCCAACAGAAAGGTCGGCGTCGTTATGACTTTGCCTACCATAGGTGAAGCCAACTTGCCATTAGTGGCCGAAAATTCCTGGAATATCGCCACCCAGTTAAGTCAGTTGGCCTCTAAGGGACAGATATCACCGCTTATCATCGTGGATAATGACAAAATCAACCGGATGTATCCAGGGATGACGGTGAGGTCCTTCTGGCCCAACATAAACAGCACTTTCGCAAGTCTGTTCGATATCTTCAACAGGCTCAGCGCCTTGAGCAGCCGCTACACCTCCTTCGACCCCGTCGATTATCACAGCATTATGGAATCCGGCGGCTGTGCGATAATGGGCCTGACCAAAGTGGACAAATTCGGCGACAAGTTCGCACTGTCCAAGGCGGTCAAGAAAAACCTTGAGAAGACGCTGCTCGCAGGCGGATTCGACCTGTCCACCGCCAAATTGGCCGGCTGCATATTTGTCGGCGGCAAGGTCAAGAAGGACCTTGAGAAGTCGCTGCTCGCAGACGGATTCGACCTGTCCAGCGCCAAACTGGCCGGCTGCATATTTGTCGGCGGCAAAAAAATGATGCTCAACTCCAAGGGCTTGCAGGACAACATCAACTATGCATTCGATGTCTTGAGCGAGATAACCGGCCGAGCCACTATCCACAGAGGCATATACGAAGATGCCAGAGACTCCTTAAGGGCATACACGATTATCGGCGGCCTCGATAGTCCAGCCGCCCGCCTCGAAGAACTCAAGAGTTGTATGGCTGTTGGTGCTCATTAAATAAGCAGGCGACTTTTCGAATAACCGCTTTCATGTACGCGTTGCGTCTTGAAGGACTGAATGAGTGAACACTAATCTCCGGCGCCCGCCTCCTGACGCGGGCGCCGGAGATGTCATTTCCCCAACATGAACCCAAATCACCCCGCACCCAGAACAGAAACTATAAACCTCCGAGGACTGACACTACGGGTGGCTGAACCATGCGGATTTTTCTCTTCAGTTTATCCCTCAGCCAAATCGCTTCTTTGAAATTCTCCTTGGCACGCTCCCGCCTTTATCGACAAAATCTCAAACTTATCAGCCTATTCAAGGAGCACATGGGCTTCGGCAAGTTTTTGCCGACAATTCTCGTAATACACCGCAGCTTCCCATATCATCCTCGACTGGTGAGCCTCAAAATACTTACAAAAATCCCGAAAAAATAAAAAAAAGTACTGTATGGCCCGGAAAAATTTTAAAAAAACTGAAAATTGAGTACTTTTTGTGCTTGTAAATTTCATCCCGGTTTGCTAAAGTTTGGATTGTAGCAAAGAGATATTTTTGCTTTTGCAATTTTCTCTGTCTGTGCCCGGAAACTGGGTTGGGTGGGTTTCGCCTGTCCAGCCCGGTTGCCTGGCACTTTTTTTGCCCCACTTGATACTCCGAGTATACCCTTCGCCTGTTGGTTGTGGCTGCTTTCCATCAACCGTTCTTTGTCGCATGCTCGCCCTTTCGTCTGTTAAATCCGCTTTGGCGTTGCTATAATAGCTCTGTTGAAGAGAACAGAATTGGAGTTTATAAGCATAGCCATGATTTATAGTGAATACGGCACAACCGGTGCAAAGGTAAGCGCTGTTGGTTTCGGCGGGATGAGATTCGACACCTCAAAATCGGACGCCGAGAACGCGGAGCTGCTGCTGTATGCCCACAGCAAGGGGATAAATTATTTCGACACGGCTCCTGATTACTGTGAAGACCATAGCGAAGACATCTTCGGCATTGCTTTGAAGCAAATGGCTGATGTGCGTAATGAAATCTATGTCTCCACTAAAGGTATGCCGACGAGCATCGATACTGCAGACAAGGCCCGCAGGGCAGTGGAAAAATCGCTGAAGCGACTCAACGTGAACAAAATTGATTTCTACCACGTCTGGTGCATACGCAGGATGGAGCAGTACGAGTTGGCAATGAAAAAGGGCGGGCAATACGAAGGCCTGGCCAAGTGCAAAGAGGAGGGCCTGATAGGCCACATTGTTATATCAACACACCTTCAGGGCGAACAGATTTGCAGGGTCATCGAGAAGAAGGAGTTTGAAGGTATCTTGCTTGGCGTCAACATCCTGAATTTCCTGTATCGCTGGCAAGGCGTCCAGGCCGCTCACGACGCCGACCTTGGCGTTGTCGCGATGAATCCCCTTGCGGGCGGAACAATACCACAACATGAAAAGGAACTAACATTTCTCGCATCAGGCAATGAGACGCCTACTGAGGCGGCTATTCGGTTCTGTGTGAGCTGCCCCCAGATTACCGTTGCCCTGGTCGGCTTTACAACAAAAGAGCACATAGATACAGCCTGTCGTGTGGCCGAGAGCTGCAGGCCCTTTACCAAGACCGATATCGACCGCGTCAAAGAGCACATCTCCAAAAACATGGACTCTCTGTGCACGGGCTGTGGGTATTGCATGAATAATCTGTGCCCGAAGGGTATCCCCATCGCGAACTATATGCAATCCTATAATGAAAAACTGATACAGCACAAGAGCAATAAAGAGATGGTAAAACGAGTGATATTTCAGCATGAGTGGGGGTACTTAGCTGACCGCCGGGCGGACGCGGCCGATTGTATCCAATGCGGCGAGTGTGAGCAGGTCTGTACCCAGCACCTGGATATTATCGACCGTCTCGCCGAAATCAACGAATGGGAAAGACGGGCTAAAAGGCGATTGAGAATTCGTCGTATCGGGCGTCTGGCAAAGCGTCTTCGATTTTGGCGTCTCTGACATACCCGGCAAAGGCTTCGCCGATATCACGGAGGCACCGGGCCAGGTCATTTGCATCGCCCTGCACAAACATCTCGACAGTTCCGTTCGGCAGGTTCCGCACAAAACCCGTCAGTCCATACCGCTCCACTATTCGCTGCGCAGTAAACCTGAATCCGACACCCTGTACCCTGCCGGAAAAAATTATGTGCTTAGCAATATCGGCCATATCGCAATATCGTAAATACGGGCGCGTGGAAATTCAAATTAAAAAGCGAATTTGGCAGCACAAAAACCATGCAAACTGTCCTATAGTCCATTATAATCACGAAAAGTGGAAAATGGCATGTTATGACAATAAACGGCGATAAAGATGGCAAAGAAATCGAAAAGACAGATTGAACGGGACGAGCAGATTTACCAGATTACGACTATGGTGGCCGGCGACTTCGAGCTGCAGGAGGTCCTGGACCGCCTCGCCGCCGCTGCGGTGAAAATCACCAGGACGAAGAACTGCTCAATCCGGCTGTTGGATGACGAGTCCGGCGAGCTGAATATGCGGAGCACGTTTGCACTGAGCGCCGAATACCGCAACAAAGGCCCGGTTTCAAAGGAGGACCCTGTGATCAAGGCGGCCTTTGCCGGTGAGGCGGTGGTGCTTGACGATATGCGAGTTGATTCGAGGGTGAAATATCCCCAAGCGGCAATCAAGGAAGGACTTATCAGTCAGCTCACCGTTGCCATGACCTTCAGGAACAAACCGATAGGTGTGTTGCGTCTTTACAGCCCTGGGCCAAAGCGATTTGACGAAGATGCCATTGCCGTAGCCCGTCTTGTCGCAGGACAGTGTGCCACAGGCATAACCAACGCCAAGCTTTATTCACAGGCCCTGGAAGGCGCCCGCATGGCCGAGCAGATGCGGCTCGGCGCGGTAATACAAAGGCGGATGATACCCGAAAAGGCGCCGTGTGTGCGCGGTCTCGATATCGCCGCAATTTATCAGCCATGTTATCAAGTGGGTGGTGATCTCTACGACTTTATCCGGATTGACGACCACACCATCGGTATCTCAATAGCCGACGTAATCGGAAAAGGCATCCCTGCAGCTATGATGATGAGCATGTTCAGAGGAACGATACGTGCATACGCTGACGGCGGATACAGCCGGCATACGTTCGAAGACATTATCCAGAAGCTAAATAGTGTTGCCCTGAAAGAGTGCAGAGACGGTGAATTCATCACAATGTTCATGTGCCACATAGACGTAAAGGCTATGAAGATGACCTACTGCAATTGCGGCCACGAGCCGGCCCTGCATATCAGCGATGGTCAAATCACCGAGTTGGACAGCGGCGGGCTGGTCTTGGGCATCATGAAAGACACCGAACATAAAGCCGAAACCATAGCTCTAAAAGACGGAGATACTATATTGCTATATACCGACGGCCTCATCGATGCAATGAACTTCGACAACGAGCTTTGGGGCAAAGAAAGGATGCTTGAAGCGGTCGCCGATTGTCTTAGCTGCCCTGCCGACCAACTGGTGCGAAACATACTTGGATACAGAAGAAGGTTTGTCGGTCTGGCCAGGCAAATCGATGACACCAGCATCGTTGCCGTCAGACTTGATATAAATGCCAACAGGTCGCCTGAAATAACCGCAAGGCCTTAAGAAGAAATATGCCGGAACTTATCATAACAATTGATGGCCCCGCAGGAGTCGGAAAAAGTACGGTTGCGCAGTTGCTGGCGCAGCGGCTGGGTATCGCTTTTCTCGATACCGGCGCGATGTACAGGGCCGTAACCTTGGCCGCGATGCAAAAGAAAGCGGATTTGGCAGATAAGAACCAGTTGCTCGATGTCCTTGCCCAAACCGATTTGCAGTTCAGTATCGCACAAGGCCGGATGAAGGTAAGCGCCGATGGTGTTGATGTAACAGAAGAGATTCGCGACCCAAGGGTCACCGCAAATGTTCGCCACGTTGCCGAAGCCGGCGAGCTGCGCCATGAGTTAGTGCAAATGCAAAGACGTTTTGCCGAAGAATACGAAAGAATCGTTACAGAAGGCAGAGACCAGGGCACGGTTGCTTTTGGGGATGCTGATTTTAAGTTTTTTCTGACGGCGGATTTGACGGAACGAGCCCGCCGGAGGCAGAGACAACTTGCCGAAAACGGCAAAGAACCGGATCTTGAAAAAGGCCAGGCCGAAATCGCCAGGCGGGATGCCTCCGATGAGAACAGGGCTGTCGGTCCGTTGAAACCCGCTGATGACGCTATTATTATCGACACCACCGACATGAACGTGCAAGGTGTTGTTGAAAAAATGTTGGAACATATAGAAGGCAAATGATTAAAGAATGGGCATTACGCTTGTGGTACCACATTGCACGAGTTATGTGTGCAGTCGTAGTCTGTTTGCCTTATCGGGTCCGCGTTTACGGACGTAAGAACATCCCCAAAACCGGTCCGGTGCTTGTGCTGAGCAACCACCAGAGTTTTCTTGACCCGATATTCGGCCAGGCAATGATAGGACGAAGGTTTCTGTTCTTAGCCCGTGATACACTGTTTAAGAACAGGTTCTTCGGGGCGCTGCTTCGCTCGATAAGCGCAATTCCTATCAAACGAGGTCAATCTGACATGGCCACGATTAAGAAGGTCATCGGTGAACTTAAACGTGGCCGGTCGGTGTGCCTTTATCCTGAAGGTACCCGCACATCCAATGGAAAGATCGCTGATATGAAGCCGGGCGTTGCGCTGTTAAGTCGCAGGAGCGGGGCAAAAGTAATACCGGCGGTTATCGATGGTGCGTTCGAATGTTGGCCGCGACACAAGAAGTTTCCCTCTTTAGGTAAAATTGCGGTCAGCTACAGTGAGCCGATAACATCAGAAAAGGTGAAGGAGCTGGGCGATGAAGGATTTGCCGCTCTATTAACCGCCCGGCTGCGGAAAATGCAAAACGAGTTGCGAGCCAAATCGGGTAAAGAGCCTTTCGATTATTCTGCGAGAGAATAGTACTTTGTCAAGTATGGTTTTATGGGTCAAAACCACGGCGCCGCCGGGGCTAAATATTTAGCCCCACGTTTTACGTGGGGTTCTGGCTGAAAAGAGGCATTGTAGATTGAAGGTATTGGTTGCTGATGAATGCGGTTTTTGTCTTGGCGTCAACAACGCCATAGAGTTGGCTAAAAAGACATTGGCCGAGCGAGACAACGTTTACAGCCTGGGGCCTCTCATACATAATCAGGATGTAGTCGAGGAATTGGCCCGAAGCGGTCTCAAGACCGTTGAGTCAGTCGATTCGATAAGCTCGGGAACGGTACTTATCCGCTCACACGGGGCAACGGTCGAGCAGTTGGAGCAAATCAAAGCCAAAGGTCTTCAAGTTGTTGACGCGACGTGTGTTCTTGTGAAACGCTTGCAGAGGATTAGCCAGAAACTCAACGAACAGGGTTACAAGGTCGTTGTCATCGGTGATGTGGACCACCCCGAGGTGCAGGCCATAGTAGGATTTGCCAAGAACGTTCTTGTTATCGGTTCGAAAACCGATTTGCACAAGTTACCGGCCCGCGGCAAGTTGGGTATCATCTGCCAGACCACGCAAAGCCCGGAATACTTCGCAGAAATACTTGGCGAAATGGTCAAAAGAGGCTTTTCGGAGCTTAAGGTAATAAATACTTTGTGCTCGGAAGCGATAAAAAGGCAGAATTCGGCTGTGGAATTGTGCAGGAAAGTTGATATAATGTTTGTTTTAGGCGGTCTGCACAGTGCCAATACAAGGAAACTCGCCGAACTGTGCAGAAAACAAAATAATCAAACCTTTCATTTGCAAAATTGGAAGGAACTTGATAAAAGTGTGCTTTACGGTAAGAATATAGCCGGCGTTACTGCAGGGGCCTCTACTCCTGACCGGATAATCGCCGAATTTGTCGAAAACACAAGGGCTTTCGATTCGCACGCCGGCGACAAGGTTTAGGAAGGAATGGTCCGAAACGACAGTATCGCATTGGCTGCGTGGGCCAATGCGTTTTTTGTTTTGTAACATTATGGAAAGTCTTTGCATATAGGCTCGTCCGCGTAAATGTGGGGCGCAGGCGAGTCGGTTTTACAGACGCCACAGGAAAACAGGTATATTCATGGTAGACAGAAACATTATTAACAAATTAGGTTTATCGCACGAAGAAATTGAAGAACAGGTAAATAAGTTGTTCACGGACGAGCACAGTCAATTACTTGACGAGGCACTGGACAGGAAGGTTGACACACTCATCCCCGGGACAATTCTGACAGGCAGGATTGTCACGCGTCTCGGCAATGACGTCATAGTTGAGCTGGGGTTGAAAAGTGAGGGTATCGTCGATGCAAATGAATTCGATGACCCCAATGAGATCACCGCCGGCAGGGAACTCGAAGTACTGCTTGAAGAGGTTGACGCTGAGGGCGGGATCCTGCTGAGCAAGCGAAAGGCAGACAGAATCAGGGGATGGGAGCGGATTATTGCCACCACCAAGGAAGGAGACCTGATCAAGGGCAGGGTAACAAGGCGTATCAAGGGCGGTCTGCTCGTGGATATCGGGGTTCCGGTATTCTTGCCCGCCTCGCAGGTTGACATTCGAAAACCGGGTGATATCAGCAGGTTCATCGGCCAGGAAATCGAGAGCAAGATTCTTAAAATTGACACCGAAAATCACAACATCGTCGTCTCAAGACGCAAAATTATCGAGGAAGAGCGTCAGTGCAGTAAGGAAAAGCTTCTCAAGGAAATCGAGGTCGGTCAGCTTCGCAAGGGGGTGGTCAAGAACATTGCCGACTTTGGCGTGTTTGTGGACCTGGGAGGCCTGGACGGCTTACTACACATATCCGACCTGAGCTGGGGAAGGGTTTCACATCCATCCGAAGTGGTCGAGATCGATCAAGAAATTAAATGCGTGGTAATTACTTTCGACCGTGAAAACGAAAAGATATCTCTTGGTCTGAAGCAGAGAACACAGAGTCCATGGGAAACTATCGAACAGCGTTATCCAATAGGCACAAGAGTAAAAGGTACGGTTGTCAACATAATGAACTACGGCGTGTTTGTCCGCATCGAAGAAGGCGTCGAGGGACTGGTGCATATTAGCGAAATGAGCTGGACGCGGCGCATTGTGCATCCGGCCGACATATTGAACCTTAATGATGAAATTGATGTCATTGTCCTTGACGTGAACAGAAACAGGCAGGAGATGTCTTTAGGGATAAAGCAACTTGAAACCAATCCCTGGACGGTCGCGGCGCAAAAGTATCCTCCCGGCACCATTGTGACCACCAGAGTTATAACGCTGACGAATTACGGCGCGTTTGTTGAGATAGAACCTGGCATCGACGGGCTGGTTCATGTCTCCGACCTGAGCTGGACAAGAAAATACAACCACCCAAGTGACGCCCTCGAGAAGGGACAGAAGCTTAAGTGTGTAGTGCTCGATGTCAACGAGCAAAAGCATCGGGTCTCTCTTGGCTTAAAACAGATGACCGAGGATCCGTGGATTCACGCCATCCCGGAGAAATATATACCCGGTCAGATAGTCAAAGGCAAAGCCACCAAGCTGACCAATTTCGGAGTGTTTGTTGAGCTTGAACCGGATTTGGAGGGTCTGCTTCACATCTCCGAGCTGGCGGACCACAAGGTCGAAAATCCGAAAGATGTCGTCGAGACAGGTCAGGAAATCGAGATCAAGATTCTCAGAGTAGACCCGGACTCCAGGAAAATCGGTCTGAGCCTGCGGAGGGTCCGATGGGCTGCTGAGGATGCCGCCGACAAAGGCAAGCCCAGAAGACGCGGCGGGCTTGACGGGCCTCTTACACCTGGACAGGCCGTTGTGCCCCGTCCCGGCGAGGATAAGCAACCCCCGGAAACGGAACAACCAAAAAGTCCGGCCAAAGAAAAAAAACAAAAGGCAGCCGAACCAAAAGAACCCGAAGATAAACAGCCCGAGGCCGAGAAGCAAGCCGAACCTCAACAACAGGTCCAGGACGAGACCGAAGACAAACAGCAAGAGGCAGCAGAACAACCCGCTCAACAGGTCCCGGACAAGGCCGAAGACAAGCAGCCCAGGGACGAAAAGCAGGAAGAACCCCAGCAACAACCCACGGACGAAGCTAAAGCCGAACAGAAAGAAGCAGAAAAACAACCCGAACAACCTGAGCAGGAACCAGAGCCGGTCAAAGAGCAACAGCAGCAGGAAGAAACCGAGGACAAAGACCAACAGAAATCCCAGGCCCAAGAAGAACAGACCCCTGCCCAGGAGCAAGAGGTAGCAGAGCAACCTGAGCAAGAACAGCCGGCCGAAGAAAAGCCTCAAGACGAACAACAGCAAGAACAAGAGCAAGAGGAAAGCAAAGAATAGCGGTATCACAAATTCGCGACCGAAGCACTTTTGCAGTGGGACAGTTCACTGTTTTGGGAGATGGCTCTGCAGGCGCTGGTGGTCTGTATTCGTCAACACAAACGCTTGACAGTTAATCGGTGTTGCTGGAGCCAAAAGGAGACCGAAGTGAAGAGACTATTTGTCGTCGTTGTGCTGTTAACTTCCGTTGTTCCATGCTTTGGACGCCAGTTTAAGAAGACGCTTGATACTATTGAACTATCCGACGGTGATACGCTCCTATTCTGCGGCGACAGCATCACGCACCAGTGCCTCTATACTCAATACGTCGAGCACTACATCGCAAGATTCAAACCGAAATACGTCACCGTTCTAATCGGCATGAACGACGAACGTTCGCTGGGCGGCTTTCACTGACAAAAACGGCTCGGGACTATTGGCGGTGGGTATGCCGCTGCTGTATGTCAGTGCCTGGCCGTACACCATGCAGGACCTGGAAAAGGCACGTCACATCAATGAGCTTCCAAACCGCGACACCATCGCGACACCATTACTGTAAATCTAAACAGATGGGCAAAATGCCGGACGTCGCTCGCTCCGGCCAACCCGTAAATAACCACTAAACCTCGTCCTGTCCATGGTCGATACTATGGGTGGCCTTTGCGCCGACAGTGTGTATTTTATTCCGATAAGGCCTCGGATAACAGGCCTGAAAATTTATTTGCCCGAATAGCCGCACAGCCCCGTGCTGTCGTGGTCGGGCCGGAGAAGGTTTTATGGCATTTGACGCAACTATAAAAGAGTATCTCAAAGAAATCGACGAATCACCGCTGCTCAACTGGGAAGAGGAAAAGTATCTTGCCACGCTTATCATTGAAGAGCAGGACCCTGAGGCGAGGGACAGGCTGGTCCGCAGCAATCTGAGGTTGGTAGTTAATATCGCCAAGAAATTCCCCTGCCGAGGACTAACGCTCGGTGATTTGATTGAAGAGGGTAATCTCGGCCTCTTGCGCGCCGTCGATTCTTTTGACCATGAGCACGGCGTGCGATTCAGCACGTACGCTTCGTGGTGGATAAAGCAGAGCATTAAAAAGGCGCTGCTAACCAACACTGGGCCAATACACATACCGACCTACATGGTGGAACTGGTGAACCAATGGCGTTACACGGCCGCCAGGCTCGAAACCAGCTTGGGCAGACCTCCTGAATTGGAAGAAATGGCCGAAGCCGTGAACCTGTCGGTCCGAAAGGCAAAAGCTGTGCAGCAAATAATTCAGGCCGTGAACGCCGGCTTTCAGGAAAATTCCGCAGAAGACAACACGGGCCTTGACGAAGGCATCGAAGATAATAGAATTACCTTGCCTGAAGATGTATTAGGCACTGATGAAGAGTTGGCCAAGGCGGTCGAGCTGCTGAGTGAAATTGAGCCCCGCGAGGCCGAAGTGCTGACCCTGCGGTTTGGATTGTGCGGCAATGAACCGTTGACTTTGAAGGAAATCGGGCGCAAAATAGGGCTTACAAGAGAGCGCGTTCGGCAGATTCAACGAGATGCACTGACAAAGCTCAACGAATTTATGACCGACGAGTAAATGTCAAAGGACGATATTGTCGTAGCGGCTAATATGGCGAAAAAACCTATCCAGCTTGCAGACTATATCCGCGATGTGCCCGATTTTCCCAAACCGGGAATACTTTTCCGCGACATCACCCCCTTGTTGGCTGATAAAAAAGCTTTCGCTGCGGCGGTCGATGCTCTGGCCCAACCTTTTGTCGGATTCGATGTGGATTACGTTGCCGCCGTGGAGGCCCGTGGGCTGATCTTCGGCGCCGCTGTGGCAAAG
Source organism: uncultured Pirellulales bacterium (assembly GCA_964563335.1). Lineage (GTDB taxonomy): Bacteria > Planctomycetota > Phycisphaerae > Sedimentisphaerales > Anaerohalosphaeraceae > QNBT01. The sequence continues at coordinate 2,026 of CAZLWL010000070.1, read as the reverse complement.
GCGTTGGAAGCGGGCTTTATTCCCATCAGAAAACAGGGTAAACTTCCATATAAGACCGAATCAGTCACCTATGACCTCGAATACGGCACTGATACTTTGGAGGTCCACGGCGACGCAATCAAAGCCGGCTCGGAGGTACTGATGGTTGATGACCTGCTCGCTACAGGCGGCACAATGGCCGCGGCCTGCAAACTCATGGCAAAGTTAGGCGCCGAGATCTGCGGCCTGAGTTTTCTTATCGAGTTGACAAACCTTGTCGGCCGGAAGAAACTTTCGGGATATTCCATCCACACGGTAATTTCTTATTAGCACATCAGCCGTCCCTTTGTTATAATGATGCTCACGACAAGAGGCGGCAATAGAGAACTAAAGAGCTAAAACACTGGATGGTGCTAACAAACAAAATATTTAGCCCCGCGTGTCCCGCGTGTCCCGATCTATCGGGGACCCCTCGTGGGCCGCTGGCCTGGGTTTTCGCCAGATGCTTTTTGGCGCATTTATGGGAACAGTTGTAATGAGCGAAATCGAAGTAACAGTCCCGGCGGTTGGAAAACGCAGCTATAATATCCATATCGGAAGCGGCACAATCTCCAAATTGTGGCCCCGGCTGGAGACCGAATACGCGCAACTGCAGAAGTTTGTTGTAACCGACGCCAATCTCGTTGACGCCGGCCACTTAGAGAAACTGCTCGGTAAAAACGACATTCCCACTTTCGTAATCGATCCACCAGGTGAGATTTCAAAGAACATTAGCACCGTCGTTTCAATAATCGAGACCATGGAAAAGGCCTTGTTCGGGAGGGACAGTCTCATTGTTGCTCTCGGCGGCGGAACTGTGGGCGATATTGCCGGCTTCGCAGCCGCTATCTTTAAGCGCGGCGTCAAGGTTGTGCACATTCCTACTACTACCGTTGCCCAGGCCGATTCCAGCGTGGGTGGCAAGACAGGAGTCGATTCGACTGTCAGCAAGAACGCCTTCGGCGCCTTTTGGCACCCTGCTGCCGTGTATATCGACGTAGAAACATTGCAGACACTCGACGACAGAGAGTACAGAGCCGGCCTTGTTGAGTCGGTAAAACATGCCCTCATCGCCGATAGTGGGTACTTTGACCACCTCGATAAAAATATGCCGGCCATCCTGAATCGAGACTTGAAAGTGCTACAGGAAGTCGCATACAGGAACTGCGAAATAAAGGCCGCCGTTGTCGCCGAAGACCCAACGGAGATGAATAAGCGCCGAATCCTGAACTTCGGCCATACCATCGGCCACGCCGCCGAATCTGTCAGTGGCTTCGAATTACTGCACGGTGAGGCGGTCGCCATCGGAATTGTCGGGGCCGAACTGATTGCCCGAAAGCTCGACCTCGCCGACGATAATCGGCTGAACCGGATAAAAAAGGTCTTAAAAAAACTTGGTATGCCACTTGAAATACCGTCTGATTTGGCCAAAAAGAACTTGATTGAAACCATGAAATGTGATAAAAAAGCTGTTGGTCAAAGGCCTAAATTCGTGTTATTGGAGTATATTGGAGCTGCCCTTTGCCGGGATGGCCAGTGGGCTCACGATGTCTCAACCGAGATTGTCGAAGAGACGCTTGACGCCCTTTACCGATACAGGGGCCGCTAAACGTATGTTCAGACACTTATCCGGAGTTGAATATGTATAGAGAAGAGATTAAGGTATTGGATTGCACGATTCGAGACGGCGGATTGATTAACAACCACTATTTCACGGACGAATTCGTCCGCGCCGTTTACAAGGCGATGTCTGAAGCAGGCATTGATTATATGGAGATGGGCTATCGCTCCAGCAGAAAATATGCCCCGCCCAGCGACTATGGCGCCTGGAAATATTGTGACGACGACAAAATCCGTGAGGTCATCGACGGCATCGAATCAAATATCAAGATTAGTATTATGGTCGATGCCCACCGTGTGGCCGACCAGCAATTCGCCCCCGTTGACGAAAGCCCCGTCGATATGATTCGCACCGCCACTTATGTCAAAGATGTTGACAAGGCTATCG
>CAZLWL010000069.1:0-13781 GCA_964563335.1 uncultured Pirellulales bacterium | reverse complement strand
TTTTCAAATGAACCTATTTCGCTTACTTTGGATTTACGATATTCCACAGTTGTTTTATAACTATTCGGCAAGGATTCACCACCAAAATAACTATATCGAGTCTTCTTAAATATTTTTTCTTGCGCTGGTCCAAGATTAACAATGTCAAATTCATTTATCCATGCAGATTCCATAATAGCTCCCAGCATGGCAAGCATATTGGCGTCAAACCAGGTAGTATTTTGAAAATCAAGCTGAATCGTTTCAAATTGGCACGGCTTTACCTGTTGATAAACGTTTGCCAATGAAGCAAAGCCCTGCTGAGTACTACCTATTCTATGTGGCAATTTTATTGTTAACATGGTTTGATCCAAAGAATCTTCTAACTCTCGAAGCAGTTGTCATCAATAATTTTTGCGACCACAAACTGGTCGCCGGCTATAAAATACTCAAAATTGCGCTTGCCGTCAAATCAATTAATTCTGCGATCTCTGTGCCCTCTGTGGTTAAGCAAACCTTTCTATCTTATCCTTACAAATCCTTTCCGTCACTTCATGTAGTTTTTTAACGCCGTGGGCGAGCCATCTTCAATTTACTATTTACTTTTTCTTTTCTCTGCGATTTTATCCCAAATGCAAGGCTTTTTAACTTATCAATAATTTATTTTTAGCGCGGAGTTTCGGGTTAGTACAAGGCGGTGTTTGTCTCCCGCATGGAGTCGTACTGTAGTACATCGAGTACGTGGAGACAAACTAACCAACGAAGTAATCACCCGAAATAACCGCTAAAAACCTTCAGCTAATGCTTTTTTGTTTATTTCAATAAGGCCGGACTTTTTTTGGCCAAACAACTCTTCAATTGCCCGCTCCACGCTTGCCGTCTTGACAAGACCCGTCTTGGCAACGAACGCACCCAAAGCAACAATGTTCGCAACCCGCACGTTACCCAGCCGATTCGCCGTCTCCGTCGCGGCCACCTTTACCACGTCTAAATCTTCTCTTTGCACCTCTCTCGCGACCAGTGAGGTGTTTACAACCGCCAAACCACCGCTCACAATTCGCTCCTCGAACTTATCAAGCGCCGGCTGGTTCAATATTATCGCCACGTCCGGCCTTTCAATAACCGGGCTTGCAATCTCACTATCCGAAATCACCACCGTCGAGTTCGCCGTGCCCCCGCGCATCTCAGCCCCGTACGAGACCATCTGCGTTACGAATCTGTCCTCCGACATCGCCGCTCGCGCAAGGATGGTCCCCGCTAAGACCACGCCCTGGCCGCCGAAGCCCCCGATTACTATCTTTGTTTCACTATTGTTCATCTCTATCCTTAAAGACGCCTAACGGAAATACATCCTTCATCTCATTGTTTACAAAACCAACCGCTTCCGTGGGCGTCTGTCGCCACGCGGTCGGGCACATCGAAAGCACTTCAACTAACGAAAAACCCTTGCCCGCTATCTGATATCCAAACGCCTTCTTTATCGCCTTCTTCGCCCTTGTTACGTCTTTCGGCGTGCTCACCGCCACCCTCTCCAAGTACGTAACACCATCCAGATTAGACAGCAGCTCGCAAACCTTTAACGGAGGCCCTTCCTGGTTATTCCCCCTGCCGTCTTGTGTCGTCGTTGTTCTCTGGCCCAACATCGTTGTCGGAGCCATCTGGCCGCCCGTCATCCCGTAAATCGCATTGTTTACGAAAATGACCGTGATATTTTCGCCCCTGTTGGCCGCGTGTATCGTCTCGTTCATCCCGATAGCCGCTAAATCGCCGTCACCCTGATACGTAAACACTATTCTGTCCGGCAGCGTTCGCTTTATCCCCGTCGCCACCGCAGGAGGCCGGCCATGCGCACACTCAATGATATCACAATTAAAGTAATCGTACAGCAGCACCGCACAGCCCACGGGCGCCGTTCCGATAGCCTTTTCTCTCACGCCTAATTCGTCGATTACCTCCGCAACCAGCCTGTGAATAATCCCATGACCGCACCCGGGGCAGTAATGCGTCCGAACGTCATACAAAGTATCCGGCCTGCTAAACTCCATCAAACAACCTTTAACCTGGACCGTGTTTCATAAGTTTCACGACTATTCGCCATAACTAAAACTCAGGGTGGCAACGGTAGGGTGGACCTTTTGTCCCGCCATAGCCTTGGCGACGGCGGATGGCCCACCAACATCCTGGGTGGCAGCCTCAAGCGAAGCTTGGGGATGGTTTTTCCCCGTAAACAGCCTGAATCTTTTCAAAAATATTCTCCGCCGTCGGATACCACCCGCCGCCCGTACCTAAAAACTCAACCGACCTTTTGCATTCCGTCGCTAATTTCACATCTTCAATAAACTGCCCGTTCGACATCTCCACAACTAAGAACTTCTCCACGCTGGCGGCAAGCTCCTTAAAAGCCCCTTCGGGAAACGGCCACAAAGTAATCGGCCTTATCAGCCCAACCTTCATCCCTTTTTCCCTTGCCAGATTCACGGCCCCTTTCGCGACTCTGGCAGTAATACCGTAAGCGGCTATTACCAGCTCGGCATCATCAGTCCTTACCTGCTCGACCAGTTTCAGTTCCCTGCTGATTCGTTCGTACTTTTGGCGTAAGTGAAGATTGTGTTCCATCAGGTCCATCACAGGAAACAGGTGAAGCGTCTTCATGATTCTCGGCTCCCGGCCGGCGCAGCCGTCTAATACATAATCCTTTTCCGGCAGTTCGAGAATCGGCGCATAAGGTTTCAGCTCCACGGGCTCAGCCATCTGGCCTAAAATCCCGTCGCTCAAAATCATCACCGCATTTCTGTAGAAATCCGCATAGTCAAATGCGTTCATCGTAAGCTCGTAAAGCTCCGGCAGGGTTGACGGAGCAAGCACTATCAGCCTGTAATCCCCGTGCCCTCCCCCCTTTACCGCCTGAAAGTAGTCTGCCTGCGATGCCCGTATATTGCCAAGCCCCGGCCCGCCCCGCTGCACATTCACTATCACGCATGGAAGCTCGCCAGCTACGATGTAGCTTATCCCCTCCTGCTTGAGGCTTATCCCAGGCGAAGACGAACTCGTCATACATCGCGCCCCCGCAGCCGACGCACCGAAAATCATGTTTATCGCCGCAAGTTCACTCTCGGCCTGTATGAACGTCCCGCCGACCTGCGGCATCCTTTTGGACATGTACTCCGGCACTTCGTTCTGGGGCGTTATCGGATAGCCCGCGTAAAATCTGCACCCGGCCTGGATGGCCGCCTCTGCCATTATCTCATTGCCCTTAAGCAAAACCTTCTTCAGCTTCTTGCTCAAACTGACATCTCCAATATCGAACGCTTGATTGCTCCGCCACGCCTTCCAAGCCTGCGATAATATCAAACTTCTCCCCGAATTTCAAGCAGTTGAAACGGCTATTTGAAAATCCTGCCGGGACGCTCACCGAGCGTACTGGTCGGCATGTTCGGCGCAAAGCCAGAGATAATGACCCTCCGGCGTAAGGACCTTCTTTAAGCCACCCCAATTCTGATTTCAACATTCAACCTTTTATCTCTCTAACAACCGATTGAAAAACCTCCTCGCAAACAAGATTGCGACATCTTTTTAGTATAACAGATGGGCTTACAAGACAAAAGGGCGAAAGGCCAGATCAACGGCGCCGCATATCTCTTGATTCGATAGACCAGACTTAAGTTGATATCTCCGTAATCAGACCTACTTCTTGAGCTATTGGAGTATATAAGTCAACGTCAATAGCAGGTGTGCTGATTGTGATAATCAAAGAGTAACGACTTTGTTTTTCTACAAAACCCAAGTGTTTTCGTTCTCTCCACCAGCCTGTAACAGGAAAAACCGCAATCTGACCACATTGTGCAACTTCAGCCGCTGAGGAAGTCCACCAATCACAATGAATTGATCCTTTTGTCCTCAAGCGACTACCAATCGACCAAATAATCGGATCACTTGTAGAAGGCCTATCAAACGGTTGGGCTTCCTCCTGTTCCCACTCCTGACTACTTATTCTTTCTCTAAACTGAGTTTCATTTTCATACGGGCCTCTTAATGCGAAACGTAAACCATGTGAAGCATATCTGAATTTTTTACCCCAGCCACGACCGGCAGGACTTGGCTCAATAAAATACGAAAGGGTAATCTTGACTGTAACATCTTGGGCATGTATCTCCTCAAGAGATGCTTTTGGCCAAGGGAGAGAATGAAGTATGAAGTGATTTGTCTTAGCTGTTCCATCAAGCTTATATGGCTGAATAGTCCCTTGATGGACGAGCGATACACAGTTTTCGACAGTGTATCGTGCCTTGTCCAGATTCGGAACACCATAGCCAAAACAACGAAGTCGTTTATGTCGGTCAGCTTCATGGCTACCAGGCATCTGGCGATTCATTTCATTAGTCCAGTCAGCTGAATGAACAAGAAGTCCTCGAATTGTCTCCGGCCAAAGTTCTGGATAGTCTGCCATAAGGATTGCTGCTAAACGGGCAGCTTGAGCGGTGGCTGCGCTCGTATCACTTGACCACGTGAGTAAGCGACCTGTGGGATCGAGCGAAGTTGTTAAAAGTGAAAGGTCATCACAACCATCCACTCTTCCGGAAGGCGAACGTGCGTAATTTCCACCTTCCATTACTATATCGGGCTTCAACGGCCATGTTTTGTCTTCGCCTTCCCATGAATCTGATGTCCGGCTTGATGGGCACAGCCCACCTTGTGCTGAAAGCGGTCGATATCCATCAAAAGCTCCTGAACGAATTTGTACCCGATCTGTAAATGCACCGACCGTCAAAGCGTTCCAGCTTTGCCCCGGATCTTCCACACTGCTTCCAAGATTGGTTTCTGGATACCTATAGTCAGTATTAGTCATGATATCTCGGATATTGCCAGCAGCAATTACATAAAGCCTCTGAAAGTCATCCAGTTGTCCTGAAGCATGCTGGTCAATAGCTCCCGACCATGAACTTGGACGGCCATGGTCTCGACCCTCATCATTTGAGGTAACTGGAAGACAAGCCACGCGACTACGTTGTGCAGCTTGAATTTCAGCTTTTGCTAAACTGGCCTGGGTAACATAACCCCAAGTATCTTCTGGGTGGGGTTGGTTGCTGTGAAGCATACGAACAGATTCCAGGCGGTGTGTTAGATTTACACGTTGATTATCTGCTAATAGTTCAGGAAGCTTATCCCCAAAGATAGCTAAGCCAGCCATCTCAGTTCCATGTGATTCAGTGTGGTCAACTACCGACCATTCAGGGTCATAAGCTTGTGCATCATCGTCAGTTATAAGAGGTCTTAAAAGAGGATGTTCTATGTGAACTCCAAAATCCAACAGGCAAACGGATGGAGCGTTCGCATCAGGTAAAACGACTCGCTCAGCTAAATCATTTACGAATGATCTCTGGTCTTGAGCACTAAGGTTGAGGAATTCAGTTGGAATCTCTTTTGCTTTTCTAAATTCAGCAATGCAGTCAAGGAGAGGAACAAAAATTTGCGTCCAATCTTGAGCTGAACCGTGAGCTAAAAAAACGAGCCTTTCTGGAAATTTGATCGCATGTTGACTTATACGAAGACTTGAATCCGCAGTAATAGCAACAAATGAAGCAAAAGCATCATCGGGATTTTCAGAAGGCAATACACGTATCCAGACTTCCCACCATATTCTTTCATTATTCGTACTTGGAAATAGACTTTCATCATCTGTCCAGAAAGAACGCAATACTGGAAATCTAATATTGCTAATTCCTGCAATGAGATCTTCATTCTTAGGCCTACCACCCCGTGTATCTTCTCTTTTGTATCGTTCAATCTTTCTTACAAAGTTTTCAAGCTTTCCTTCTGGGACATATATTGTTGCGTGAATCCGATTATCTATCTGTTTGACAGAACGTACTTCTATCCCAGAGCGAAGATATTCAAGGCTTTCAATTTTAAGATCGTAGCCTTGTTCTCCAACAATTTCTAAACAAATATCATGAATAGTATGTCCAGTTTCTTCTGCCTGTGCAATTGCGTTAGCTTTTGCCTGATTTACACCATCAAGCAATCTTCTTGCGTGGACTCGGCGATCTCGCGGTGGAGTTGAAAACTCCCCCCCACCCCCTGGTGGTCTTGTGTAATTACGTTCTCGTCCGGGTTCATTAATAATAATGTGCTTATGTTGTGGCATTAGGCTGCTCACTTAGATTTTTTTGGGACGACGTCGTTGCATTAATCCACGTTTAAGTTCAGAAGTCCGTATTTGTTTTCTTTCATTCAAAACAGATTCTTTGGCGGCATCTTCACAAGCCTTTACGACATCGGCATGTGTCATATCTTGGGCAGTCTCAAGAATAGACTTCCAGCCTAGACGTTTAATTGAAAAGTTACTAAGCCGATTTTCAATTAATTGGCGAATCATTAAACAAGTTGGCCTATCATATCTCAATGTATCATCAAATCGTCTAAACAAAGCATTATCAAGAAAAGATTCGAGGTTGCTTGCGGCAATTATGATGCTCAAGGAATCATCTTGTTCGAGAAAAACAAGAAATGAATTAAGAACTCGTCGAATTTCGCCAACATCTTGTCCGGTATGGCGATGTGTGCCTATAGCATCAAATTCATCAAAGAGATAAACAGCACGTGACTTTTTCATTGATTCAAAAATAAGTCGTAGTTTTGCTGCGGTTTCACCCATGAATTTTGTGATTAAAATATGAAACTGAACAGTTAGAAGAGGGAGATTAAGCTCTCCAGCTAATGCAGCGGCAGTCATTGATTTACCACATCCAGAAGGCCCAACAAGTAAGAGTTTTCGGCGCGGAGAAAGTCCATGTGAACGCAATCGGTCTGCTTGCCTATATTCAAAAATAACACGTTTAAGTCGTTGCTCTAGCTCAGGATCTAAAACCATGTCGGAAAGTTGGGTTTTCGGGAAAGCCGCAGAAAAAAGACCACTTAAGTCGCCCATGGGCTGAGCGATTGGTATAGTCTTCGATAATACAGGTTGAGCTTTTTGTTTTCTTTGAGCTTCTTCGATGAGTTTGCGGAGTTCTTCAGCTAGCTTAGTTTTTCCTGCTCTCGCCGCGTGTGCTGCTATCTGGGAGGCAACAGATAAGAATCTATCGGCATTATGTTCCGTGTAGCTTTCAATCAAAGCCTTAAGTTGTTGAGCGGTTGCCATGCTAAACTCTCCGCATTTTGATGTTTAGTCCGATTAATATTCTATTATATCGGCTAATAGCGACCAAAACAAACACTTTAAGCTAGTTAGCTCTTGTCTATCTGCATCATTGCCACTGATCTGGGGTGTTCAAACGATTTATCTCTCTTTGTGGCGACCTTCTTCTTAGCCTTCTTCCACGATAGCCTCTCATTCCAAATCTGTCCGCTTGGTCGATAATTTTAAGAAGTTCTTTCTCGTCCATCCCTTATCCTCAATACTAAATAGCGTGTAGCGTAGCCCGAGAAATTCTAAATCCTAAGCTCTAAATCCTAAACAATAACGAAATTAAAATGACCAAAACTGGATTCCAGAACACTTCGGTCAGAATGACACCCAGAAAGTTTTTACAGAGCACTTTAGTTTGATTTGCCGGCGGAGCGAGCTGTTTGTCTTGTCGTCTTTTTGGCGGCTGTTTGCTTAATGCCGGCGGGCTGGGCGGGATTAGCTTTGATCCGGATTGCCATGTCCGGGCACATCTGGCAGCAAAGAGCGCACCCGGTGCACTCGGCCTCGTCGATTATCTCGGCGTAATGGTGCCCTGCCTCGTTAAACAACTCGCTCATCCGGATATTACCCAACGGACACTCGGCCACGCAAAGGCAGCACCCCTTACACCGCTGTTTGTCTATCTTGATATCAGCCATAAAACGCCAAAAACCGTTTTAATACATCTAAGTCGGTTAAACTAATATAACCCGCCAACCGGGAAAAGTCAACTCCCTTAAGGGAGAAACGATAATGCCTTCAGGCAGAAAAATATTGCGATATTGGCGCACATTATTAGGGAAAGTTTAAATAAGCAAACTCGCCCCTTCGCTTCCGCTCTGGGTAAACTCATTCGTTTGGGAAGTTCAAGTAGGCGAACTCCCCAAACAGTTCTTTCGCTTTTTTATCGTATGCCTTTGCGGCTTCGATTTCGTCATCAAAGCATCCGATGTGTATGCGTTTTCCATCAATCTGTATCCGGGCGATAAATTTATTGCGACGCTTGTGCCAACACACACCTTTATATCTTGATGTCTTGCCTATCGGCCGGATGTTCCAGTTGTTCTGGCTTTGCGTGCAAATTCGCAGGTTGGTCTTTCGATTATTCAGGCCGTTGTGGTCTCTGTGGTCAACGAAAAGACCTTTTGGTTCATCCATAATCAGCCGGTGCATAGGAAGACGTTTGCCTTCTATCGTTAAAGTATAAGCGTACCAGGTTTGGTCCTTTTTGACGGTACACCACTTATAAACACTGAGCAAGTCACAATCTTCGGCATCGACAATAGCGTATTTGCCGAACGTCAATTCAATCAGCCTTGCTCCTTCCGCCTTTTTACCTCTGCTCCTTTGTACCTCTGCACCTTTGCAACTTTGTAACTTCATTTTCTGTCCTTTTCCTTTCTGACCCAATAGTCAATAGAAAATAGTAAATTGTAAATTACCACGCCCCCCCCCACCCTTTGCACAAACTTGCAGGTTTGATGCGAAAATTCGGGATTTTTTTGTCGCGCAAAATCGCTAAGTGTTTGTGAGAAATGGGATAAAAAAATTTTATTTTTTTCACGAATAGCAAGATAGTGCAAGCGTGTTTGGTGCTATTCCGACATTCTCTATCCACTTTGAGCGGTGGTTTCGTCCAACTGCAGCGTTACTTGCCTTGTCCCTAATACTCGATACTGGATGCTGGATACTCGATACTGGATGCTGGATACTCGATACTGGATGCTGGATACTTGATGCTGGATGCTCAATGCTGGATACCAGCAACTAAATATCTCCGCGAAGCGGCTCCACATTCGATGTTGAGCAACGCGAAATCTTGAGCAATGCGAAATCCCGATACCTCGGGGACCTGTCGGGGTTGGATGTTCGGCGTTGAGTTTACCCTGATCGCAGGCGAAGGGATGTTCTTTTCTTTTCTGCCTGACCCCGCATTTACTTTGCTTTTTAAGTTAGTGATGTGTCCCGCACTTACAGGGTCAGTGCTGGCCGGGGTCCTCTATCCTCCAGCATCCGGTATTCTGCATAAGGCCCACCCTAAGGAATCAATAAGCTGCGTCGAATAGCTAAGAGTCGGCCTTTTAATGTAGTATATATACCGTATGGCTTGAGCAGCTCAAAGATTTTTTGCAAAAAATTGTAAAAGAAGCTTGACAAAATGTAATGTTTGCTTTACATTAGGTGCAGTTGAGTTTACACAATAGAATCGTGGTTAAAGAAGGGAGCAATGTTATGAATAGAGCACAGAAAATCGCCATCTTTCTCATTACGGCTATAACTCTTACACTAATATTGTGTGTCGCTGCACATTTAAGGCCGTCTTTCAACTTCGGCCTTGGGCCGCCAACTACCGGAGTTGTTATTTGTGCCCTTGTCCTATGCACGGTTTGCGGTACTGTTTATCGAAGTTTATGGGTAAGCCTGTATGACACTCTTAGAAAAACCAAAACCAAAATAATGCTCGATGAAAGAGACCAATCTATCCTTCAAATAGCAGAATTCGTCGGCTTTGGGGTATCTTATGCCTTTTTCGTTTTTGCATGTATGACCTGCTGGTTGGTCACAAAAAAAGAAGGCACGATAAGTTCCAATGCATTGCCTTTGATTGTTGCAGGAGGCTACTTTGCATACGAGCTTACCAAGTCGATAGTTACTTTAGTTCTTTACGGCAGGCCGACAAAAGATATCAAAACTTGCAAAGGAGAAAAGTCATGAACCAGACACAAAAAGGTGCATGGTTTAGTCTGGCGATGGGATTGTTTTGCGTTGCTCTCTACATTTGGCTATTTATTCAGCTCTTTGTTGTCAGAAGCATGCCCGAAAGTCACTTTTTTATGTGGCCTTTGCTGGTTATGGTTTTGCTTACTGGAGTTGGGATCATTGCAATCCGAAAGAAACAAAGCCCCCAGGAAATTGAAAAGGATGAACGTGACAAACTGATCGAAAAAAGGGCTGTGATAGCAGCCTTTATTTCCGTTTGGATATTGTTATTTGCTGCAACTATGATTCCCCGTTTTATTTTCGGTCTTGATGGCACAATCCCGGTTTGGAGCCTTGCATTTATTAATGTAGGGATACTTTTTGTTGTCTTATTAATCTACTCTGTAGCGGTCCTCGTTCAGTACGGCAGGAAGGAGAAAAATCATGAATAGAAGACAAAAGATTGCATGGTATCAATTGTCCCTGGTTGCCACGGCTGCCGTTTTGAGCATTATTTTTATGTTCCATTTTATGAGGAAATATGAATATGGATATCTGTATGCATGGGAGCTTGGAGGAGCTCACTCCGTTCCGCTTCTTTTATTGACCGTATTTGGGCCTCTTGTCTTTCGCAAAAAGAAAGGGCAAGTTGACTATGACGAGCGGGACCTTATCATCGACCGTCAATCAGCGGTTGCATCATTCGGAGCATATTTTGCTTTTTCCGTTGTGGTATTTGTGGCAATGTGGGCAACGATGGGGATGGATACACTGATACCCATACACTGGCTGGGCGGGATACTTCTTGGTGGATGGGTAACTATGATCACGGCCGGGGCTGTAACGACTCTTGTTTCCTACGGCCGGGGAGTAAAAGATGGCCAGTAGTCAACTGAGTAATAAGATTCGTCGGCTGCGGTTTGACAACGGCGAGATGACCCAGCAGCAGTTGGCCGACAAGGCCGGCGTAACCCGCCAGACTATTATCGCCGTCGAATCCGGCAAATACACACCTTCACTGCTTCTGGCCTTTCGGGTAGCGCGCGCCTTCGGCCTGTCGGTTGAGGAGGTATTTAAATATGACCCCGATGATTTAACCCCGGCGCAATAAAAAACTGGAACAGGCAGGAGAGAAAGTTTTGAATTTTTAGTTTTGAGTTGTCTTGGTGGCATCTCTGTGGCAAACCAAACACGCAATACGCTATACTCAATACGCACCACGAACCACGCATCACGAAAAACTATTGCTGCCAGCGAGCGGCAACTTCGGCAAAGTCTTCTAAATCGACCCTATGGTCCCTCGTAAGGTCCGTCCCAAAGCACCAGTCTGTCTCATCGCACACAACATCATTGCAGTCCACCTCCAGCCAGTGTGGCACGAAGAACTCAAGGTCATCCATGTCCATCCCGGGATTCTTGCCATCCAGCAACGTGCCGCTGATATTGTTCGGGTCGAGCCAGTCGCTCAGACGTGTAGATGGCGTCCCGCCCCCCGTCCAGGAAGAGTAGAATCGGCCATACCAGTCGGGCTCGTTATTATCGCAGGCCGCATCGCCACCGTGCAGAAGACCGGTTATGTGTTTGTTCGAGTTGAAGATGGGGCTGCCGGATGAACCCTTCTCAGTGGTGCCGAGGTCCCAGTCGGCTACGCGCAGGTGAGTATCAGGAGGGAAATCCCCCTCGGGGTACTGGTTAATGGAAAGCGGATCATCTTCAAAGCTGATTTTTTTCATATCACCGTTTGGATGATGGATGCCAACCGCGCTCGCCGGCGCCGTATCGCTGCGGTCCCACCCGGCGTAGTAAACATCAAACACCATAGAAGGCTCATCGTCTAACTGGACAAGGGTAAAATCCGATTGTGTATAGGCCGCACGGAAGATAGCACCGGATTGTGTGTAGCCTTCGGGTGCATATGTGCCCTCGCAGGTCGAAGCCTCGTAATTCCAGTATATTACCATCGAGGTCGCCAGTTGGCTTGGATTCGAGTAGAAGCAATGCCGGGCAGTTAAGAAATAAGGCGTGTCGTCCTCGGCTGTGTTGTTAACCAGGACGCCCGTACATTGGTAACTGCCGTCTGGCTCCCAGAACGAGTACACCGCAACAGACCGGATTTGATCGCGCCACTCGTCACCTTCCGGGCACGCAACGTTGACGTTGCAACTCCCGGAATCGCCTAAGCCTTTATCACCTTTGAAAAGCCTCCTGAAACCACGGTAGCCGTGGTTGACCGAAGTTAGTTCGAGTTCAAGCTGCTCCGTCTGTGAAGCAGGAATGGTTACTTCCACAACAATATCGTCCGAGTGTATCACGGGTGTCCAAAGCTCGCCATGCTTCTTATTGTCGTCTTCGGTAAACGGGCCGAGCATATCATCCCCTTCGGCGGTATAGATGTACATGCTCCCGCCGGCCGGCATGTAATAGCGACCAAACCCAAGATTTATCGACACCGCACCCGGACAGGTTACATGCAATCGCCACAGCCGACTTTCATCATCGATATCTTCCCATGTCCCGTCTGTCCATGGGTTAATGAGGACTTTTCTCGGAATTGCGAACCGGTATGGGCCCCCCCGCCGCTCGCGCCGCTCATCGGCCTGCCGAACCGCCTCGAGGTCCAGTCTCTCGGTAACGACATGGTCCACAACCTCAATCGGCTTGAGCCTGCGCCCGGGAGTACTCGGCCGCTTCGGCCGTCGCCCCACGGCCGCGTCAACGATGGCGCAGAAAAACACCACGCCTATCAAAAAAAACAGAGATATTTTATGTCGGGGGGGCATACTTGCAAGAATCCTCACTTCATCCACCCTCAGAAAGAAATAACCCCGAATTGGGGCCACCAACACACAGAGTCAACACATATTATAGCAGATGCCACTGGCACGTGTCAAGATAAAAGGCTTTCTTTTCCGGTTTGGGCTTCCACGTTTTCGCCCCTGAGTTTTCCCCTTTGAAGGGTTGGGATTGCTCTTCGAAACCGCGCACACGCACAGGGGTTTTTACTCTGGGAACTATGGGCTGTCTCCCCAATAAATAAAAGAACCGCCCGTGATATCATGGCGGCTGGACTACCTTCTCCTCATCACCCTCTCCGGGTTTCATCACCCACCACTCTATGCACGGACGGCTGATTAACTTATTAAAGAGATTTCAATAACGCCGGCATTTTACCACAAGCTGCGCAAAAAAGCAACAGCAAAATCCCGCGACCCGGCAAAAAAATAATGCCGTCCGGCCCCTCTGTTACAGGGCAGCAGGCGGCGTTTTCACCCTGGAAGAAAGGAAGTAAAAGATAGGAAAACTTGGAATTACTATACCAAATCTCAATAAATAAAAAGGCCGCTTGTCTCTCGAAAGACACAGGGTCTTAACTATAGACAAGCGGCACCTTTCCGGGGGGAAAGGAGGCAAAAAAATGAAAAAGATTCCAAAAACTAAATATACCACAAAACAGATGACAGGTCAAGCAAAATCCGGCGCAACTTCCCCGATGGCGAGCCGTCCGCCAGTTGATTCGTCGGCAAAGCCACAGGCAAAATCTGTTGTGTTCGTTTTTCCATCATGCAAAACTAAAACTTTAATTCGTTTAGATATTTATTCAAAAGTCAATAGTAATTGGCTGGAGAACGGCATGAAAGAATATGAGGTAATGAAACTTGCAGGCCATGCGAGTTTCGCAACCACTCACAAGTTTTACTTGGCCGTTTCCAAGCGGTTGGTATCCCGTGCAAGAGATGCTTCAAAACAGGCCCTTGGGACTGATTTTGTTGCGCACTTGTTGCGCGCCCCTTTGAGGGCCTAAAAAGGGTTAGCGGCATGTGTAGGAAGTTGCTATACTACAAGGAGTTAAAGTTGAGGCGCCCGTAGCTCAGGTGGACAGAGCAACGGATTTCTAATCCGTAGGTCGCAGGTTCGAGTCCTGCCGGGCGTGTTT
>CAZLWL010000068.1:0-13803 GCA_964563335.1 uncultured Pirellulales bacterium | reverse complement strand
GCCAGGATCAGGATGCGCTTCTTGGTGATCATAAACGGAACCCACACCTGTTCATAAAAGCTCTTCATCTCATTTCTCCGTAAACCGTTACCTTACCGCTCTTCATTCCCCTCCGGCGAAGCCGTACCCTACCGGTTGTTATGATTATTATACCACAATTGCGAACCAAATACAAGAAAAACACGGCCTACGACGCCTAAATCCCTTAAAATAAAGGACTTGCGCGAATTTTAATGCCGGGTTTTTCCCGGCCGGCTCGAATCTACCAGCTAAATTGTTGACCGGGCGGGCGACCTCTGCGATAATATACTTGGCTGAAGTGTCTTAAGAGAATCGTTGAGTATAATCGGGGTTTGGGCTGAGGCGACGCAGGTGCAGAAACAACTGGAAAAGACAATTATCGACGACGACATCCTGGTGCGGCAGTCGCAGCACGGCGATTCAGTGGCCACGGGCCGACTCATTACCAAGTACCAGGACCGAATCTACAACGCAATCCTGAAAATTTGTGCAAACAGCCACGATGCGGCGGAACTAACCCAGGAGACATTTGTCAAATGTATAGAGAAGATAAATACGTTTGAGGGAAAAAGCGCCTTCTATACGTGGTTATTCAGGGTTGCTGTAAATCTGACCCTCAACTACTGCAAGAGACGCGCCAGAACGCAAGCCCAGTCGCTCCAGGCTGTTGTGGCACAGGAATCAGACGGCGCCGCGGTTGAGTTGGGGGCGTTTCTGGCCGACCAAAACGCTGCTGACCCCGCTGTCTTAGCGGAAGACGCCGAAATCGGCGAAATCGTCCTTGCGGCCTTGGCCAACCTTGATGACCATCACCGGGCGGTCATGGTCCTGAGGGACATTGAAGGGATGAATTATTCGGAAATTGCCGAGACACTTCGGATTGAAGTCGGCACGGTGAAAAGCAGACTGAGCAGAGCCAGAGCGAATTTAAGAGAGATTTTGAAAGCGGTACTAAAATGAGTGAAATTCATAAAAATATCGACGAGTTGTTAAGCTGTTACATTGACGGCGAACTTTCCGATCGCGGACGCACAGAAATCAAAAGGCTTATCCGGCATGACAAGAATATAGCCGCCAAACTGGGCAAGCTGCAAAAGCAAAAACAACTGCTCAACTGTCTGCCGGTAGCGCCGGCGCCGGAAGGTCTCCTCCAGAAAATAAATGTTTCTCTAAGCAGAAAACCCGCTGCGGACAGATACTTCATCGATACCGACCACTCCGCGGGGGCCAGGCATTTGTTGTTCCGGCGAGTCCTGACCGCTGCGGCAATGTTTATATTGCTCAGCGCCCTGGCAGTAGTAGTGTTCAACGTATTAATGCCGGGCATCGCTTCGCGCGAAGGCGTCGCTATTAGGCCGGCCGGCTCTTCACTGGACCAGGGCCATGCCACAGAAGCCGTCATCGCTTCGGCACCTGTCACACAGGAGGCGATACCGGATACTTATCCTTTCCGCGCCACGCTGAAACTCGTTTCCTACGATTCAATCGCCGTAAATGGTTTCATTGCAAAGGCGATTTACAACAACGGCCTCGTCGATAATACCATCCCCAAGCGCCAGGCCACCCTGAGCACCTATCACATAACCTGCACAGCCGCCCAAATTGTCGCACTGCTCGGTGACCTCGAAGCGGTCTGGGACAAATGCCGCAGAAGCTCTTTGACGGTGTACGACGAAGCCGCCGTGGCGGACATCGTGATCGATAATATTACTTCCGCCCAGGCCGTAGCCGTTTTCGCACAGGATAAATCCGACGACCGGATAGAGATGGCAAAGAATTATGCCGATTTCAACGCCCTCATCCGGGACGGTGGCGACGCCGGCAGTTTCGCCTTGTCCCTACCGAAGGAGCCAACCGCATTTGTTCCCTCCGTCCCTATTAAGCCCGAGCTTACACGCCCCGAACAGCCGCCGGCCCCCACCGATAAGGTGCAAACGGGCCGGAGCGTCAACCTGATTATCACCGTAACGGGCTTATAGGCGCTTTGACGGTCTGACAATGTGCACAGTTTGACGGTATGCGTGGCACACCTTACGCCTTGTCAGGCTTATCGTTGGCGGTAGGGTATGCCACGCATACCTACCCGAAACGGAATGAAAAAAATATCCTACGATTTGGCGGGTGGCAACCTCAAGCCTGCCCCGGGCTACGACCCGGGGGCCGAAGGATTTGGAAATGGTATGCAAAGCATGCCCTACTTCTTGTCGGGCGATTTTTTTTGCGTGGCCTCTTTTGTGGGCTTGGCATCTGAGGTGGTTTCGGTCTTCGCGTCTTTTTTGTCTTTGGCTTCGGTGGCGGGCTTTTCTTCTTTTTTCTTTGCCTCTTTGTAGCTTTCGCTCCTGTAATCGGTCTCGTAGAAGCCGGAGCCCTTGAAGATTATCCCCGCACCTGTACCGATAAGCCGTTTCAACTGATTTTTGCCGCACTCGGGACACTTGCGCAAAGGGCGGGCCGTTATCGACTGGAACTTCTCGAATTTATGGCCGCAACTATCGCACAAATAATCATACGTCGGCATAGCGTCTATTCCCCACTATCGCTTGCATCGCTGTCGGCTGTTTGGTCCCCCTCTTCTTGGGCCTGCGCCGCTTCAGAGACCTCGGGTTCGGTCTCTTTGTCCTCGGCCGGTAGTTTATTAACAATCACCTTGCTCGGCCGGACGACTTGGCCGTTGAGCTTATAGCCCGTCTGAAATTCCTCTAACACGATATTATCCGGCTTGTCGGCCTCGGCCCTTAGTTGAATGGCCTCATGGACCGTCGGGTCAAACTCCTGGCCGACGGCATCAATCTGCTCAAGACCGTGCCCCTTAAGGGCGTCTAACATGTGCTCAAACACCATCCGGACCCCTTTGATAACCCCATCGACTGCTTCGGCATTGTCGGCACCGGCAAGGGCGTGGGCGAAATTATCGAGAGACGGCAGCAGCGACCTTATTATCGCCTTCTTCTCGTATGCCACCGAGTCTGCTATCTGCTTCGGCGTGCGCTTTTGGTAGTTGGCGTAGTCGGCGCCGACCCGCTGGAGCTTCTCAAACAGCTCATCCTTTTCCCTCGAAAGGGCCTCTATTTGCTGCTGCAGCTTCTTAACTCCCTTTTCGCCACTGTCTTTCTTCACCTTTTTTGCGTCCTTAGATTTCATACGCCGTTACCAAAGTGCTTTTTGAGTTTTTCAAAAAAACCGCTGCTGTCCGGCATCGCACTGCTGTCTTCCGTCCGGGCAAAGGTCCTGAGCAGCTCTTCCTGTTCGCTCGAAAGGTGCCGCGGAATCTCAATCGTTATCCGTACAAGCTCATCGCCCTTGCGCCGGGTCCTCAAATCGGGCAGCCCCTGGCCTTTAATCCTGAACGTGCTGCCGTGCTGAGTGCCGGGCGGAATCTTAAACTCCCTCGTACCATCCAGGCTGGGCACCTCAATCGTTGCTCCAAGCGCAGCCTGTGTAAAGCTTACCGGAACCGTGCTGACCAGGTCATTGCCGTCGCGCATCAGGAACGGGTGCGCCCTGACCCGCACATAACAATACAAATCGCCTCTCGGCCCACCATGGCGCCCCGGCTCACCTTCACCGGCGACCCTGATGCCCTGGCCCTCATGAACCCCCGCGGGGATTTTAACACTTAGAGTCCTTTTTACGGAGACAAGGCCCGTGCCTCTGCACTTTCTGCACGGATTTGTTATGATCTTACCCGCGCCACGGCATTTCGGGCAGGTCGATACCATCTGGAAAAGGCCCCCAAACCCGGCCCTTTGGACCTGTCCGTTGCCGCCGCAGGTCGGGCATCGGCCCGGCGCTTTGCCTTTGGCGCTGCCTGAGCCCGAACAGGCAGCGCACGTATCCTGCCTGGTAAATTCGATGGTCTTTTCCGTTCCGCCTGCGATATCCTCAAGCGACAACTCCACCGCGGTTTCCAGGTCGTAGCCCCGTGCGGGCCCGGTGCGCCGGCCCCTTCTGCCCATCCCGAAAAGGTCACCGAATCCGCCGAACCCCTCGAATACATCCTCAAACATGCTGCTGATGTCCTGCCATCTCATGTGCGAGTAGTCGCGCATCCCCACTCCGCGAAGGCCCTCATGGCCGAACTGGTCATAACGCCTGCGCTTATCGGAATCGCTTAGAACCTCGTAGGCCTCGGCGCACTCCTTGAACTTCGCCTCGGCCTCGGCGTTGCCGGGATTCTTGTCGGGGTGGTATTTCATCGCCATGCGCCGGTACGAACGCTTGATATCATCACCCGAGGCGCCCTTGCCCACCCCCAGGACCTCGTAATAGTCTCGTTTCGCCATCGAATCGGTGCCTTCAGTATACAAATTGCTTTGTAGAAAACTTTATATATGTCATTCTGGGCGTTACCCTGTCATTCTGAGTCCCGCGTGTCCCGCGTGTCCCGATCTATCGGGGACACCTCGGGGGCGCGCCGGGAAAGAATCTCAATTCTTCGTGCGCCCCAGATTCTTCACCCCGCGTGTCCCGCATGTCCCGATATATCGGGGATACCTCGGGGATAAATCGGGGTTCAGAATGACGATTTCGGTATCTTTTCTACAGAGTATATACAAATATAATGTCGAGTTAAGAATGGCCGAGAATCCATCCCGCCACCATTCAAAACTCGACATTTCGCAAGCTAAACTTTATATAACAGCCCCGGCTGCCGCATTTTCTTTGTCATCGTCTTTGAGGTCCGTAACCAGCACATTGGTCGTCAGCATAAGGCCCGCCACCGAAGCTGCGTTTTGCAGGGCGGTTCTGGCGACCTTTGCAGGGTCGATAATACCGGCCTTGAACATATCAGCAAATTGTCCCGTATTGGCGTCGTAGCCGATATTGCCGCTCTTTTCCATGAGCTGGGCAACAACAACGTCGCCCTCGCCGCCGCTGTTATCCACAATCTGCCGGGTCGGCGACGTAAGGGCGCCGGCGACAATGTCATACCCGAGTTTTTCATCGCCCTTGCCTTTGACTCTTGCCTCTTTGACCTTGGCTATCGCCCGCAGGAAAACGACTCCGCCACCGGCCACTACTCCTTCTTCCGTGGCCGCCTTTGTCGCGTTGAGGGCATCGTCTAACAGGTCCTTGCGCTCCTTCATCTCCGCCTCGGTGGCAGCACCGGCCTTGACCACCGCCACTCCACCGGTAAGCTTTGCGAGTCGTTCCTGTAGCTTCTCCTGGTCGTAGCTGCTCGTTGTCTTTTCAATCTGGTTGCGAATCTGGTCACACCTCGAGACGATGTCCTTCTTCTTACCCGCCCCTTCGATAATCGTAGTATCATCCTTGCCTATCACAAGCTTCTTGGCCCTGCCAAGCTGCGAAAGCTCGATGCCCTCTAATTTGATACCAAGGTCCTCGGTAATAACCTGCCCGCCCGTCAGGGCGGCAATGTCTTGAAGCATCGCCTTCCTGCGGTCGCCAAAACCAGGCGCCTTTACCGCACACGTTTTCAAGACACCCTGCAGCCGGTTAATCACCAGAGCCGCTAAGGCTTCACCTTCAACATCCTCGGCAACAATCAAAAGCGGCGCCCCTACCTGGGCAATCTTCTCAAGCAGTGGAATGAGTTCACGAATACTCGATATCTTCTTTTCATAAAGCAATATGTACGCATCTTCGAGCACCGCCTCGAGTGTATTCGGGTTTGTCATGAAATACGGCGATATGTAACCTTTGTCAAACTGCATCCCTTCCACCACGGTAAGCTCCGTCTCCAGCCCCTTGCCTTCTTCAATTTCAACAACGCCTTCGGCGCCGACCTTATCCATGGCATCTGCGATTATCTCGCCGACTGTGGGGTCGTTATTCGCGCTGATGGCGGCCACTTTGGCCCTGTCTTCGTGTCCTTTCACCGGCTTGTGGACCGATTCGATAAAATCGGTAACGACCTTCACGGCCTTACTTATTCCCCGCTGCACCGCCACGGGGTTTGCACCGGCGGTAATGTGCCTGAGACCCTCGGCGTAAATCGCCTCAGCCAATACCGTGGCCGTAGTCGTCCCGTCGCCCACAACGTCGCTCGTCTTGCTGGCCACCTCGTTGACCATCTTGGCGCCCATATTCTTAAACGCCTCCGGCAGCTCTATCTCCTTACTCACCGAGACACCGTCTTTGGTAACCTTCGGCGAGCCGAAGCTCTTGTGCAGCAATACGTTCCTGCCCGTCGGGCCCATCGTAACCTTCACCGCCGAAGCCAACTGGCCCAGGCCGTCTTTCAGTTCGGCCCTGGCCCCTTCGTCAAACATCATTTGCTTTGCCATTTCTTGTTAACCTCCAGCCCCGCCAACGCAGGACAAAATTATTAACATTTACTTTACTAACGGAACGCCGGTTTCACATCCCTATTTAGCCCCGCGTGTCCCGACACCTCGGGGCCCGCCGGGGCGGGGTTACTACTACTCTGCGAAGTGCCTACTCCGCCGTAGTGCATACGGCTACGAAGGCTGGAAGCTTCGCTACGTAGCACAAATTGTTCCATTTATTATCAAAAAACCTAAATCCTGCTATTTCTCAAGCACACCTAATATCTCACTTTCCCGAAGAATCTTGTATTCCGTCTCGTCAACCTCGACATCGCTTCCGGAATACTTGCCATACACAACCACATCGTTCTTCTTAACGGCCATCTTGCCGCGCTGCCCGCTGTCTAAGAGCTTGCCCGGCCCGACCGCCACAACCTTGGCAGTCATCGGTTTTTCCTTCGCCGCCTCCGGCAGGACAATTCCACCAGCCGTTTTTTCTTCCGCTTCCTGTGGCTTTACGACAATTCTGTCATCCAAAGGTTTAAGTTTCATATATCTGCTCCTGTGTTTAGATTTTATATTTTATATTTGTCTTTCCCAAAAAAACTTTGTCCATCGGCGACAGCGGCACTACATCATTCCCATGCCGCCGCCCATACCGCCCATACCGCCCATGCCACCCATGCCGCCCATGCCGCCCATGCCGCCGGGCGGCATACCGCCGGGACCGGCGGCTTCACCCTTTTCCCTGGGCTTTTCGGTAACGAGGCAGTCGGTCGTAAGCAGTAGTCCCGCCACGCTCGCTCCGTTTTGTAAAGCTATTCTGGTTACCTTAACCGGGTCGATTATACCCGCGGCGACAAGGTCCTCGAACCTGTCCTTGTCGGCATTATAGCCGAAGCCGGCTTTGCCGCCTGCAACCTTGCTCACCACGATGCTACCAATAGCTCCGGCATTGGCCGCGATATAGTAGCAAGGCATCTTCAGGGCGTTTGCCACAATCTGCGCGCCCGTCTTCTCATCGCCTTTGAGCTTAAGCGACTCGACCGCATCGATACACCGCACAAACGCAACCCCGCCGCCCGGCACAATACCTTCATCGATGGCCGCCCGCGTCGCGTGAAGGGCGTCCTCAATCCGGGCCTTCTTTTCCTTCATCTCCGCCTCGCTCGCCGCACCGACATTTATCTGCGCCACCCCGCCGGTAAGCTTTGCGAGTCGTTCCTGAAGCTTCTCGCGGTCATAATCACTTGTGGTCGTCTCTATCTCGTTGCGGATTTGATTGATACGCCCCTTAATCGCCTTATCCGTACCGGCCCCTTCGACAATAATGGTATTATCATTATCAATCGTTATCTTCTTCGCCTGGCCGAGCTGAGTCGTCTTGATGTTCTCAAGCTCAATCCCCAAATCCTTAAAGATAGGCTCGGCCCCGGTAATAGTTGCAACATCGGCCAACATCGCTTTTCGCCTGTCGCCGTAGCCGGGGGCCTTGACCGCCGCCACCTGCAGTACGCCGCGAAGCTTGTTCACCACTAAAGTCGCAAGCGCTTCGCCCTCAACGTCCTCGGCTATAACCAGAAGCGGCCTTTTGCTCTTGGCCACCGCCTCAAGAAGCGGCACCAGCTTGCTGACATTGCTGATTTTGTCCTCGTGAACAAGAATGAAGGGTTTCTCCAATTCACAGACCATATTCTCAGGGTCCGTCACAAAGTGCGGCGAAAGATAACCGCGGTCAAACTGCATACCCTCGACATAATCGACCGTGGTTTCGAGGCTCTTGCCCTCTTCAACGGTAATGACCCCGTCCTTTCCGACCTGCATAAACGCCTCAGCCATCTTCTTGCCGATCTCTGCATCATTATTGGCAGAGATGGCCGCGATATTTACTATGTCGTCCTTTTTTGCAATATCGATGGGCTTGGCCAGTGAAGTCAGCTTCTCACTTGCCGCGGCGACCGCTTTTTGCATCCCGCGATTGAGCGCCATAGCATCGGCGCCCGCCGCTAAATTGCGAAAGGCGTCCTTGAAAATCGCCTCAGCCAGGACAGTTGCCGTCGTCGTGCCGTCACCAGCCACCTTCGAGGTCTTGCTCGCGGCCTCCCTGACGAGCTTGGCGCCGAGATCCTCGGCCTTATCGACCAACTCAATCTCCTCGGCCACCGTCACGCCGTCCTTTGTAACCTGCGGGCCGCCCCAGCCCTTATCAATGATTGCATTTCGACCGCGGGGGCCTAACGTCGATCTGACCGCAGAGGCAAGCTTCTCGGCACCTGCCAATAGCGCCTTCCGCGCATCCGATTCGAATGCCAAATCTTTAACTGCCATAATACTTGTTTCTCCTCAATTTCGACCCAAAAACAATATTACCGCCCTGCTACACAATCCCTCCATTATTGCAAAGCCGGTGCCAATTTCCACCCCTAATTAACCACGTTCTGTACCATTTAGCCGTAAGTGTAGTCGCCAACTAATGTTGCGAAATACAAAATTCGAGTCAAAAAAACACTAAACCTACCCGCGCGAGCCTGAAACTGCCATTTTGCCGCCCGCTCACCCCGGCGAGCACGCCAACTTGACAGACCTGCTTCTGAGTAAAAATCATAGAAGTGTGTTAAATCGTAGAAATTGCGGCGGCCAAAGGGCAAACTTTGGGTGGCACGGCCAAACCTGTTTGGCCGCGAAGAATCTCCGGCATACGTCAGATTGAGATTCGTTCTTTCGACAGGCTCAGGACAGGCTGTCTGCGGCTCAGAATGACGTATAAAGCGCATAAAAATAGGGAGGCAGGCTGTTTAGAAACAGGTTTTAGAGTCTGTCTCCCTGCTGCGATGTGCCGTTTAGTGCACTCTACCGCGGATAGTACAGTGGCGAATACGCCAGTTTTGCACTCGCAACAAACTAAGTATACAAAAAACACACACCCATGTCAATAGAAAAAAACAAAATTTATAGGACCTTTGCCACAGAGAAAATGCACAGAGTTTTTTAGACGCGGATTAACGCAGATTAACCCCGCCCCTCCGAGGGGCGGGGTTAACACGGTTTTTTTGCGGCGTTTAGCCCCGGCACGCCGGGACTTCCCTACGTTCAGCCGCGGATAGCGTATCACCGGGTGCCTTTCTGTTTGAGTGCCACCCTTTGTCTTGCCCTGCATCTACTCAGCTCGCAAAGTTAGTAACGTGTCCCGAACTTAAAAGTTTACTCAAACTGACCGATTTGAAGTTATGTATTGATATAAGTGAAGTTTTAACAAAGAGATAAC
Source organism: uncultured Pirellulales bacterium (assembly GCA_964563335.1). Taxonomy (GTDB): domain Bacteria; phylum Planctomycetota; class Phycisphaerae; order Sedimentisphaerales; family Anaerohalosphaeraceae; genus QNBT01. The sequence continues at coordinate 4,287 of CAZLWL010000068.1, read as the reverse complement.
CCAATTTGTCATTCCCGCGAAAGCGGGAATCCAGACTCTTAAAAACAGTGTTAATCCGTGTTAATCCGTGTCTAAAAACAAAAACGGTCAGTTTGAGAAGTTTAGTGCAGGGCGGGATGCTGTTTTTTGGCCAAAAATGAGGATAAATCAGCCGCGGCGAGCCGCCGACTCGACGGGTAAGTGACTGTCCCAGTTTCCAGTTTCCTGTGAAACTTGTCCCGCCATAGTTTTAACGACGGCGGATCCGTGGTTAAGTAAATGAATCTATCTGCCTCAAGGCAGTTTTCATACCACGCCATTATAGCCAAAACCGACAACCCCACAACATTTTATTTCCTTTGCACGACTTCATCTGCCAAATCAGCGTTAATCCGCGTCTAAAAAACCCTCTGCTTTTTCTCTGTGGCCAACACAAAATTCCCCACGCTTTTAATAATTATCCCTATTTATTTTCTCTTTTTTCTCTTGAACTCTGTGGCTAAGTTTCCACCCGCACAGCCGGGGATCTACTGGACAGTCTTTGCCGCATGCGGTAGTATATGGACAGACAAATGAAAAACGTCGCAGTGATAATATGTGCCGCCGGTGCGAGTGCCCGCTTTGGCGGCAGCAAGAAAAAGCCCTTTGTTGACGTGGCCGGCCGAGCGGCATTTCTTCGAAGTATCGAGTTCTTCGCCGACCGTGATGATGTCAAACAGACACTGCTCGCAATCTCGCCGGATGATGATGAACTCGTAAAACTCAAATGGGGCGCCAACCTCAGCTTCAACGGCGTCAAAATCTGCCACGGCGGCCCCGAGCGATTCGAGACCGTCGCCAATGTGCTCAAATTGGTCGCCGACGACATCGACCTGATTGCCGTCCATGACGCCGTCAGGTGCTGCCTGAAGGCCGAATGGGTCGATGAGGTCATCAGCCGGGCGGCCGAGACAGGGGCGGCCATACTGGCCTGTCCGGTCGTGGCAACAATAAAAAAGGTGGCCGATGGCAAAATAGCCGGGATGGTTGACAGGACCGGGCTCTACGAAGTCCAGACTCCGCAGGTCTTTGACGCCGCCCTCCTCAAAAAGGCCTACGAGAACATCGAAAACGTCGATAAGAGCGCCCTGACCGATGATTCGACCCTTGTCGAGGCCCTGGGCCGCCAGGTTTCAATTGTTCAGACGGACACCTCAAATATCAAGATTACGCGAAAAAGCGATGTCCCGATAGCCGACGCGATAATAAAATCACGTCCCAAAACCAAACCCGAAGGCCCGATTGGGCCGTATATCGAGGCACAGTGGTAACTTACGATTAGACCGCCTATCTTCGGACCGGCTGAAAATCCGGGGCCCACAAGACAAATTTATTGTCTGATTACACTTGACACCGGCGCCGGAATTGGTATTTTTGTGCTCAAGAGAAGACAATTTCCGCAGTTGAAATTGAAAGGAACTCACGATGTCGAAGACAAGTTTCATGGCGGCAGTCATACTGCCGGTACTATTTATCGCCGGCTGCGTTGAAGAGGTGGCCAAGGATGACCCGCGATTTCGCCTGGTCCCTGCCGAGGCCGCGATAGCAACCGATGAGGGCTTCGTTACGCCCGGAGCCGCAGAGGTTGACCTTGTTGAACGAATGGCCGTTCACCGAAGCGCCTATCGGGCCGTAATTGCCGAACTTGTGGACTATTACACAACAAGCGGCGACGCCACAAAGCTGCGATGGGCACAGAAGGAGCAGGCATCACTGGTTCAATATCGTTATCTGATGCCTGCAGAAACGATGCTGGTCGCTCTTGCGGCGACCGATTCTATTGAAGAGGCCGATGTGCTCTTCGAAGAAGCGAGGCAGCTTTACTGGGAAGCAAGGAGATTGGTCGTGATTGTCGATGAGGATAAGTTTCGCATGGCGCTGAGGGGCTTCAACAAGCTAATCACCAACTATCCCACCAGCGACAAGATTGACGACGCGGCCTACAGAGCCGGCCAGATTTACGAGCATTTCAACGATTACCAGATAGCGGCGGTCTATTACCAGCGGGCGTTTCAGTGGGACCAAAACACACCCTACCCGGCGAGATTCAAAGCAGCTTATGTGCTCGACAGGCATCTGCACATGAGAAAACAGGCACTAACGATTTATCGATTGGCCATCCAGAAGGAGTCGCGCTATGAGGGCAATACGGTATTTGCCCGGAAGCGGATCCTCGAGATGACTAAGACCGAGGCCAAGGCGCCAAAATAATTATCCGCCTGTCAACAAAGTCGTTGAGATTAGCGTCGGGTCTGTTTGTTGCGGGGGCAGGCCCGATTTCTTTTGTGGTCCAGGATGCTGTCGCAATTCGAGAAAAAGGTCGCTGCTTTCATAACCCCATCGACTCTTATCGACTCAGACGAGTCGGTCTTGTTGGCGGTGTCAGCCGGGGCCGATTCTGTCGCGATGATGTTCGCAATGCTCAGGCTCACCCAGGCCGGCACAATCGGCGCCAGGCTGGTCGTTGGCCATGTCAATCATAAGTTGCGCGAACCCGCGGCCGACCAGGACGAAGAGTTTGTGGTGGGACTTGGTAAAAAACTGGGCCTTAAGGTGGTCCCGCGGTCGGTGGACGTTCGCGCCTGCGCCGCCGAAAGTAAGCTTTCCATTGAGACAGCGGCCCGGAAACTGCGAACAGACGCACTTATCAATATCGCAAAAGAAAATGGATGTAAAGCAGTTGCAACAGGACATCACAAGGACGATAACGCTGAGACGATGGTTCATCGGCTGCTTCGCGGCACGGGATTTCGGGGCCTGGCGGGAATCTGGCCGAACAGATTATTTGCAGATGAAGTTACATTTGTAAGACCACTGCTTTGCGTAACACGGGCCCGGATAATCGAATACTGCAGGGCAAATGACCTCGACTGGCGGGATGACCATACCAATGCCGATATCACCTATACGCGCAACTACATCCGGCATTTGCTCCTGCCGCAGTTGCAGAACGCGTGCAGCGGTTCGCTTGTGGCCGAATTGGCACAGTTGTCCCAAAAATGCCGCAGGCTCCACAGACGCGTTTGTCGGAATGTGGAAAAAGTGTGGCCGGTTGTTGTCTCGGCTTCGCAGCCGGACAAGGTCACGCTGGATGGGAAAATATTCCGTGCACAGACCCAAATCATTCAGGCAGAGCTTGTCCGGCGCACGCTCGTTGCCCTCGGCAGCGGTGAGCGGGATTTGAAAGACCTGCACTACAGGAATATCATCGAACTGGCACAAGGCCCTAACGGAAAAAGGATTGAGCTGCCGGGCGGATTTTTAGCCGAAGCTGAGTATGAAAATGTAATTTTCACAAATTCGAAGGCCAATGGTGGGCCAAGGTCCACCCTACAAACGACTTTAAGCGGTCCCACTGCCCTGGAAATTCCCGGCCGGACACAATTTGAAGCCTGCACGATAAAAGCGGCTATTCTTGACGCGAAAGATTGTGATATCACCGGATTCAAAGCCGCCAAAGACCGGAACGTCGAGTGGTTTGATTATGATAAATTGGCCGGTGCGGTTTTGGTGCGCCGGCGGCAGGCCGGCGACACGTTTTGGCCTTTAGGCGGCGTGGGCGAGAAAAAAATCGGCAAATTTCTTACTGCACAGAAAGTGCCGCGCGGCCTTCGCCAAAGATTGTTAATAATCGCAGACGGCAAAAAAATTATCTGGCTGGCATCTCTAAGGGCGAGCGAACTGACTAAGGTTACAGGCCAAACACAAAGGATTCTTCAATTGCGTGTCCGTCCGGGATGAATCCATCAAAACAGCCCACGACTTGTACTTCGTAGCTCACAAAGCGAAGTAGTAAGCGCTCATTGTCATTCCGACCGAAGTAACGTAAGGCGTTACGAAGTGGAGGAATCTATTCAAAGAAACCCGCAAAGCGGTTCCACCTACTATTCACTATTCACGAGATACTAACGACTAATTTGTCCTCTGTCCTCCGTTTTCTGCTGAGCGCAGTGAAGTCCCGGCTCGCGCCGGGGTCCTCTGGACTATTGGCCAGCCGCCGTGGGCGGAGATTATTTTCTGAGTTTTGCGAGTTTAACAAGGTTGCCGGATTTATTTTTATTTCTGAAATCGTCAGATAATATTCTCTTTTGTTCTCTGTTGTAATCTGGCTGCATCCTTAGGGCATGTGGTTTCATAAAGCAACCCCGTCAGGTACAAGAACTCATATGCGGTTTGCCATATCAATAATGCTTTAAGTTGTAAGAATCGCCATGATTTCGTCAAGTTTAGCGGTTGCCAGACACGTGTACGTATCAGCAGCTCCATAGT
>CAZLWL010000067.1:0-13877 GCA_964563335.1 uncultured Pirellulales bacterium | reverse complement strand
CGCACGCCACCGCCTTCTTCTGCTCCAAATATCCTTTTGACATATTAATGCCGTGGGCAATGCAATGCGAATAGGCAATTATCAGAGACGGCCCGTTATAGCTTTCCGCCTCCACGAACGCCTTTACCGCCTGGTTCGGATTTGCGCCCATCGCCACCTTCGCCACGTATATATTGCCGTAGCTCATCGCCATCAGGCCGAGGTCTTTCTTCGGCATCCGCTTACCGGCAGCGGCAAACTGGGCAACCGCCGCCCTCGGGGTTGACTTCGACATCTGCCCGCCCGTGTTGGAATACACCTCCGTATCGAGCACAAGCACATTCACATTCTCACCGCTGGCTAACACGTGGTCCAGCCCGCCGTAGTCGATGTCATACGCCCAGCCATCACCACCAAGCGCCCACACACTCTTGGCCACAAGGTAGTCAGCCACCGTCAAAAGCTGCTTACAATCCGCACAGCCGCTCTTTTCGCACTGCTCCTTGAGTTTAACGACTCGCTCTCGCTGCCGTTCAATCCCTGCTTGTGTGTCCTGTGTACTCAGCCCGGCCTTTATCTCATCAGCAAGGCCTTGCTCGACGCAGCCGGCCTTGGCTGCCTTCTCAAGAAGCTCCGTCGCAAAGGCCTGGAACTTGTTCACGGCCAGACGCATCCCCATAGCAAACTCGGCATTGTCTTCAAACAGGCTGTTGCTCCACGTCGGCCCCCTGCCGTCCGCCCTTTTGGCGTAGGGCGTCGTCGGCAGATTACCACCGTAAATCGACGAGCACCCCGTTGCATTGCCGATCATCGCCCTGTCGCCGAAAAGCTGCGTCAGCAGCTTAACGTATGCCGTCTCACCACAACCCGCACACGCTCCCGAGTACTCAAACAAAGGCCGAATCAACTGGCTGCCCTTGATGCTCGCCCTCTTGAAAAGGCTCGGGTCCGTATCGGGTATCGACAGGAAGTATTCATAGTTGGCCCGCTCCTGCGCACGAATCGGCTCCTGGTCAACCATGTTGATTGCCTTTCGCCCCGTCGGCTTCTTGTCCGCGTCTTTCTCTGCACCGGGGCAGTTAATAACGCAGGCCTGACAACCCGTACAATCCTCCGGCGCCACCTGCACCGTGAACTTCATCCCTGCAAAATCCTTACCCTTGGCGTCCGCGCTCTTGAACGTTGGAGGAGCATCCTTCAGATGTTCGGGTGCGTATGCCTTAATCCTGATTGCCGCATGTGGACAAAGAATCGAACACTGACCGCACTGTACGCAAAGCTCAGGCACCCACTCCGGGATATGCACCGCGACGTTGCGCTTCTCATACTGTGTCGTCGCCGTCGGGAACTTACCGTCACACGGCATCTTGCTGACTGGAATCTTGTCACCTCGAAGAGCCATAATCTCTGCGGTAACTTCCTTCACAAAATCCGGCGCATCATCCGGCACCGGCTTTCGCATCTTGATAGTGCTCGTTACCTTATCCGGCACTTTAACCTCAAAAACCTTATCAAGCGCCGCATCAACAGCGGAATTGTTCATCTGAACTATCTTTTCTCCCTTCTTGCCGTACGTTTTCTTCACGGCGTCTTTTATCGCCTTAACCGCTGTATCGACCGCAAGCACCTCGCTTATCTTAAAGAAGGCCGTCTGCATAACGACGTTTATCCGTGCGCCCAACCCAAGCTCTTCGGCTATGCGAATCGCATCGATACAGTAGAATTTGAGCTTCTTATCGATAATCTGCTGTTGCACCTCGGCCGGCAGTGTGTCCCAGACCTCTTCCTTTAAGTGCGCACTCGTTAAGAGAAATGTCCCGCCGGGGCGAATTGACGAAAGCATGTCATATTTTTCGAGAAAACTCGGATTGTGGCACGCCACAAAATTCGCCCTCCTGACTAAATAAGGACTGCGAATCAGCTCCGGGCCGAACCGCAAATGCGACACCGTCATCGCACCGGCCTTCTTCGAATCATAAACAAAATAACCCTGAGCATAGTTATCCGTCTGTTCACCGATAATCTTAATCGAGTTCTTATTCGCACCGACCGTACCGTCGGCGCCTAATCCATAGAACATCGCGGTGTAAGCACCCGTTTGGATATCGAACGTCTCATCAACTTCCAGACTTGTGTGTGTTACATCATCGATAATCCCGACGGTAAAGCCGTTCTTCGGCTCGGCCGCGTCTAAGTTATCGAACACAGCCTTTACCATCGCCGGCGTAAAATCCTTCGAGCTAAGCCCGTACCTGCCGCCCACAATGAGCGGATACTTATCAAATGACGCAATCCCGGCTGCCATTGCTTCCCCGACAGCCGTGCGAACATCCATATATAAAGGCTCACCCAACGAACCCGGCTCCTTCGTCCTGTCGAGCGTGGCGATTTTCTTGACCGTTTTCGGCAAGGCCTCAATAAGGTGCTTCGTGCTGAAAGGCCTGAACAATCTAACCTTAACCACGCCAACCTTTTCGCCCTTGGCCGTCAGATAATCAGCAGTCTCATGGGCCGTATCCGCACCGGTGCACATAATAACAATGACCTTTTCAGCATCCGGCGCTCCTACGTAATCAAACAAATGATAGCTGCGCCCCACGACGTTGGCAAACTTGCGCATCGTCTCGTCGACGATACCCGGCACCGCGAGATAGAATCTGTTGACCGTCTCTCTGCCCTGGAAGTAAACATCCGGATTCTGAGCCGTCCCGCTCATCATCGGCCTGTCAGGAGTCAGGGCGCGTGCCCGGTGAGCGGCGACAAGGTTATCGTCTATCATTTCACGCATGTCATCAAAGGTAAGCTCTTCAACCTTTTGTATCTCATGGCTGCTGCGGAATCCGTCAAAAAAGTGCAAAAACGGCACTCGTGAAGCTAATGTCGCCTGCTGGGCGATAAGGGCAAAGTCCATAGCCTCCTGAATATTTGCCGAGGCAATCATCCCAAATCCTATCTGCCGACATGCCATCACATCAGAATGGTCGCCGAATATGCTCAGCGCCTGACAGGCTAAGGACCTTGCTGAGATATGAAACACCGTCGGCGTAAGTTCTCCCGCGATTTTGTACATATTCGGTATCATCAGCAGCAGCCCCTGTGACGCCGTGAATGTCGTCGTTAGCGCACCCGCCGCCAATGCCCCGTGCACCGCACCGGAAGCCCCGCCTTCGGACTGCATCTCCGTAACCGATGGCAGCGTCCCCCATATATTCGTAATACCCGCCGCCGTCCTCGCGTCTGCTACTTCACCCATTACCGAACTCGGCGTAATTGGATAAATAGCTATCACCTCGTTGGTTGCGTGCGCCACATAAGCCGTGGCTGTATTCCCGTCCATCGGCACCATCTTTCGTTTTCGTTCCATTACTTACTCCAGTAAAAAAAGGGACATTTTATATCGACTTGATTTTCAGGCCTTTTTCAGCCCAAAAACACTTTTAATATACAAAAAGCCCTTATATCATGTTCAGCCCCGCCAGGCAACGTTTTTCCCCCGCAAATTTACCAAAATCGGCCGGCAAATGGTAAATGGTTATTGGTAAGCACATCACGCTCCCTTTGTCATACCGGCCTTGAGCCGGTATCCAGTTCCGCCGGGTGCCACCCTTTTCACAGATATGGGTGGCACTCAAAAAGGAAGGTTCCGGTCAGAGTTCGTTATGCTCTCGCTCTCCTTCGCGTCAGTGTCCTTGCATATCAACCACAACCCGCCCACCAGAAGTAGGGGCATGATTGGCAGCGAGACCTGCCGGATCGGTACAGCAACACCTTTTGCTGGAGGATTGGCCTGTGCCTGTCTGAGCCTTTCTGTGTCATGACTGGCATGTCGGATGCGCGCGATGCCAAGGAAAGCGAAGGATAGGACGAAGTAGGTGATCAGAACCAAGTGGCCCGTGTTCTTCTTCGCTCGGAACGAGCGGAAGCAAATGAATGCACCCACCGCAAAGAGGACGAAGTTCAACGCGTCCAGAATTGTGTAGATGCCCAGCATTGCTCTCAATCTCCTTGCCTAACTTTTGTTTATATGGTTTCCAGATAACACTCGACGGTCATGTCCGACCTAAACGGTGGCACTCAAAAAGGAAGGTTCCGGTCATGGTTCGTGATGCGTCGTGCGCAATACGCGATACGCAATACTTCTATTTTGCCCGCTTACGTATCGAGGAAGTCCCATTCGTCGCCCATTACCCACCGAAGCGCAGACAGCTTGCCATTAATCATTCCCCAGTCAAAATCGGAGTGTGGGCCCAATTCCGAATCCGGATACTTCGCCTCTACCTTTGCGGCTTCTTCGGCGGCCTTAGACCATACGCCTGGGTCTATGGTTTCTGTGCCGTCCTCAACTTCATACTTGAGCTGTTGATGACGGTCGTACCAAATCTTGTCATAGAACTCATCAATTGCCGAAGCAATCTCTTCTTCAGAACGCCGCATCTGTTCTATCTCATCAGACATGCTAAGTGCCCCTTGTTTTCTTGCTTTCGCCTTCAGTTTCTGATAACAATGAACAAAGTATAGCAGCACCCCGGCACGATGTCAAAGAAACCCGGCAGGAAAGATTGAATTTTTAGAATAGATTTTATACTCTATTGGAAAAATCGACCGAAAGGCGAAATATGACAGAAACAAGCACATCGAAGCTCCTTTGGATTCTGCTCGCATTAGCTCTGCTTCTTCCCGCAGGCTGCGAGGAGCAAGTTCTAAGGTCAAGTAGTACGGAAACCCAATGGAGATTCATCGTTACAGGCGACAGCCGGAGCGACGGCAAAAACAACGGCGTAAATATCAGAATCGTCGACGAGCTTGCCGCTGAAATTGTCAGCAAGAACGTTGACTTTGTGTTGTGGACCGGCGACCTGGTCAACGGCGGAGTCAGTCAGAGGAGGATGAAAACCCAATTTAGCACTTGGCGCAAGACGATGTTGCCCGTCTATGACGCCGGCATAGGTGTTTATGTCGTCCGCGGCAATCATGACATCGGCGAGCCTGAAGGAACGAGCGCCTGGAACAACGTATTCGAAGATTCGCCCGACAACGGGCCACCCGGAGAGGAAAACCTGACATATTCGGTTACGCATAAAAATGCTCTTATCATCGCTGTTGACCAATATGTTGGCGAAAAACAGCACATCAACCAGAACTGGCTCGACAACCAATTTGCCGCCAACACCAAACCTCACGTCTTCGTTTTTGGCCACGAACCAGCCTTTGAGGCACTCCATGAAGACTGTATCGGTGCCGACCCGGATGTTCGTGACAGGTTCTGGGCCAGCATTGCCAAAGCGGGCGGGCGAACATATTTTTGCGGCCATGACCATTTTTACGACCACTCTCGCCCCGACAATGACGGCGACCCCCATAACGATGTTCATCAGTACATAGCCGGAACCGCAGGCGCCCCGCTATATGAGTGGTCGCCACATTACAAAGGCGATAACAGCAACTATACGCTGGAAAACATCTACCACGCAAGAAAATACGGCTATGTCCTCGTCAAAATTGACGGTCTTGGCGTAACCGTAACCTGGATGCAGCGAACAGACAGCGGAATATACAGCCCAAAAGACAAATTCAGCTACACCGCTATTTCCAGTCCCCGGCCATGACATCGGCCGGTATATCACCTGGATTTTGCCGGTGATTCCACTACTCCCCGGTGCGTCCAATAATATTTTCTTGACATCTCCCGCTCAATTAGATAAAGTACATGATGTCCGAGAGGAGCGACAAAGGAGTGGTAAAGCGGTTTCTTTATCATTTCCTGGCAAGTTCCCACCCGCAAAAAGCCGATGGTTTGTAATCCAAAGGTAACGTTGAGACCCTATCAACAAAAAAGTGAGGAATGCGATGAGCAAAAAAGTGAATCCGCACATTCGGCTGATAGCAGCAGCATTGCTACCAGCAATATGGTCCGCAACCACCACAGCGGATATCATATATGTCGATCCCAACGCCCCCGGCCCCATTCATAATGGTAACAGTTGGCCCAAGGCATACAATTACCTTCCCGATGCCCTCACAGATGCCGGCCCTGGAGACCAGATTCGCGTCGCCAACGGCACTTACAGGCCTGATCAGGATGCAGACCATCCAAACGGCAGCAACAGTACCGGCGCTACTTTCGCGCTTGAAGACGGTGTGGAAATCTATGGCGGATACGCCGGCTATGGTGCACCCGACCCGAATGCAAGAGATACCGACCTGTACAAATCCATCCTCACCGGTGTACTCAGCACCAAGAACAGTCTTCATGTTGTAACCGGCAGCGGTACCAACGCCACAGCCGTACTTGACGGTTTCACAATTACAGGTGGCAACGCCGCCAGCTCCAGTGGCGGAGGCATGTTCAATTACAACCCACCCGGCAGCCCCACTGTCCTTAACTGCCTGTTCAAGGGCAATTCAACAGCCTACCGCGGCGGCGGTATGTACAACTGGTCCGGCTCGGCCCCGACACTGATCGACTGTTCATTCGAAAATAATTTAGCAACCCTGGACGGTGGCGGCATCTACAACACCAGCGCCAGTCCCGAAATTTCAAACTGCACATTCACCGGCAACTCGGCAAGCCGGTACGGAGGCGGCCTATGCAACGACGACAGCGACCCGATAGTCATAAACTGTACATTCTCCAACAATATCGCAGGCCGGCGCGGCGGCGGCACCTATAACTTGATTACTACTACAGACCTTGAGTTTGTCAACTGCACCTACACCGGCAACTCAGCGGGCGAAGACGGTGGCGCCATGTACAACAAATCCGCCCACCCACAGGTTACCAACTGCGCCTTCACCGGTAACTACGCCGATATCGGCGGCGCGATGTACAACAATGCCAGCGACCCGTGCCTAATCAACTGTACCTTCGCCGACAACGACGCAAACGAAAACGGCGGCGGCATCTTCAACTACGGAGGGGCCATCCCTACTATTGCCAACTGCGTCTTCTGGGCCAATACCGATACCAATGGCACAGGCACCGCTGAGTCTGCCCAGATTCAGGGTGGCTTCCCACAGGTAACATACAGTTGTATCCAGGACGAAGACCCCAACGATGGGGACATCCCATTCGACGACACCAACATCGATTATGACCCGATGTTCGTGCGGGACCCAAACGATGGCGGTGACGGCTGGGGCGATGACCCCTGTACGCCAGGTCTGGACGAAGGGGCCAACGATGACTTCGGCGACCTGCATCTTTTGCCCGGCTCGCCCTGTATCGACGCTGCCGATAACACTGCCGTTCCTCCGGATACGCACGACCTCGATGATGACGGCGATACCAGCGAGTTAACGCCCCTGGACCTCGATTATAACCCGCGTTTCATAGACGACCCCACAACACCTGACACCGGCCGTCCCGATCCCCCGGATGACCCCAATGTTGTGGACATGGGTGCGTATGAGTTTGCTCCCGAACCACCCAAAGGCGTAGCCGGGGATATCGATGGAGATGGAGACGTGGACCTGGTGGATTTCGCGATTCTAAGCTACCAGTGGCTGGATGCGCCCGGCGATCCATCCGCAGACATTGCACCGCCCGGCGGCAACGGCGAGGTTAACAGCGAGGACCTACTCGTGGTGGCTGCAAACTGGCTCACTGGTACCGAAGTCCCGGCAGGTGCAATAATCGTCAATTTGAGCATGGATGAATCATGGATGTATCAGAACCTGCCCGGCTCGAACAATTCTGAATTGACCGCGACCGCTTCAATCATTGACGACCCCGCACTTAACAGCGGCTATACATACGAGTGGGAGTTTGTCCTGCCGGGCGATGTTACTATAGAGCCGACGACTTTAAGTGGGGGCGGGGCCGCTGATACGTCCTGGAACTTTGCCGCACCAAATGTAAATCAGCCGCAAGGTCTGTCGGACTCCGGCCAGCCCTTAACCGTCAAAGTAACCGTCACAGGTGTTGACTACGCCAATACCGGCTCAGCCGAGGCACAGTTCGGCATCGCCCTTCTCGGTGACGTCAATAATGATAGAGTGGTAAACGTTGCAGACCGCAGCATCATAAACGCCTTCTGGCGAACCGGCGCCGCGGGAAGTTTCACCCTCAAAGATTGTGATATTAATTCTGACACCGCCGTCAACGTTGCAGACCGCAGCATCGCAAATGCGGTATGGCGCGGCCTGCTCTGCCAAAACTCCGTAACTGAGCCTTGTCCCTTCCGCTAAGCTGCCTGTAATAACCTTTTAGACTATTATCGCCGCGGCGGGGCACAACTTACTCACACAAAGCAGCTTCTTTGATTACCCAACTTACTGCGATGCTATTTCCTCGGCCACTTCAAAGCCGGCTTCCATGGCCCTGGAGAACTCCCCCTCCACAAGCGTAGTGCTATACCGGCAGGTTACATACAAGCAGGTCTCTTCTGCTGATGATGCCGACCAGTTTACCACCCGACAAGATCGGAACCCTGCGAAAATTGTGGTTCGTCAGACACCTTATGACATCACTTAGACGGTCATTCTCGTCAAAAGCAACCACTTCTTTTGTCATTACGTCCTTGACGGTTTTCGGACTGTCCTCCGAGGTGTATGTGTGTGTCTTCAGCCCGTATGCTAATTGCAGCAGGTCTTTTTCTGAGACGATGCCAAGCAGCCTCTTTTCTCTGTCAACCACAGGCAGACCCGTGATATCGTGTTTTGTCAGGAAATTCGTGGCCTCAAGTATGGTCGTATCTGGAACCACCGTAACCACATTAGTTGACATAATATCCGAAATCTCCGACATACCTTTCTCCAGACTAAGTAGTGGTGACTGCAAATTCCAATCAGTCACACACCAAAACCTTTTTCTGCAACCATTGTCCATCACAATCGGTCCGGCTGCATTCATACCACGTGAACAAAACACCATTTTCCTTGAACCGGTCTACTATAACCATACGAGCGTTACACTGAGGACAAATCTGCTGCTTTGCTTTGTGAGCAACCATCATGCGAAATCGCCTCATTGTTTCAGTTTCAGCGGTCATAATTTGCCCCTACAATTCAATAATCTTAAACAGACTTCTCAAAGCTGTCTGAATCTCCTCTGGAGTGAATGGTTTCGTTATGTATCCGTCGGCACCGTCCGCCTTTAGAGCTTCGATAGTTTCTTGCGAGCAGTTCACAATCAGACAAAACAGAAATTCGTAAAGGATGCCGATTGCCGCTGGCTTTTATCCGGGTTTGTCGGGTTTGGGTTTGACAGGTTACCATTTACGTTTCCACCGGCGGAAATCCTTTCAGCCTAAAATCTATATCGGCATGGTACGGTCTGTAGCTCCAGAAAATTACTGATTATTTTTCAGAAAATACCCCATCCTACCGAGACAAAAGTCCCTATGCCCTTTTTGGCCTCAAAAAGGCATAATCAGCGTACAGAATATGAGACAGATAAGTGTTTTTATCCGCCCAGAGAAGGGTTATTGGGAAGAAAAGGGGGCAGGAACCTTTTTTGAACTCATTTAATGTTCTCTTAGAACGCGTACCTCAAACTCAACTTGGCGTAAGTAACATCTCTCGAGTTAACCGAATCATCCATCGATAACTGATGATAGATACTTGGCACAAAGGACACATTATCGCCGGCTTTGAGCACGGTTGAAAGGCCGAACGTCGCATACGACCAGTCATGGGACGCCCCACCAAGCCCATCTGTGTAGGCAACCTCCGAAGACAGCCGCAGAGATTGAGGGATTTCCGGCACGTTCAAATCGTAAGAAAGACCGAAACGATGGACCCAGCCGGTGATATGGTTATATGCTTCGCCGCTTTCAGCGGGGTACTCGTAGTGAGCAATGTAGGAAGGAATGAAACCGGTCGGCAAAACATTCGGCCAGGAAAAGGCAAATATCCACTCGAATGTAGTATTGGCTTTGTGCCTGGCCAAGCCCGGATAGTGTTCATATCCGACACTGATGTTGTAGTTCGTCGCCCAGCGCGTTTCTGCAAACGCCTGGCTCTTAAAATACGGCCTGTAATCGAATCTTTGCTTATCGACATATCCGCTTGAGGTGGCGTTGCGATGAGTAACCTTCACGCCAAAACCCGTGCCGTACAGGTCAATGTCGATAGTCTTGAAAAGCCCACCTTTTGAACCGTATGCCTCGACCCCTTTGCTGAGCCATTTACTTGTGTAAGTCAGGTCAAAACTAACACCGAGCTTACCTTCTTCGGCCTGGACACTCTGCGCCAAGACCAAGGCAGCTATAAACAATACCAGAATCATTTTTTTACACATCTTTGTCCTGCTCCAATAAATTTCTGTTCCTGTTACCAAATACGTTATCCAATCAATTTGCCGAATTATCGCTATCGCCGTTGCCAAGCCACACCGGGATATCCAGATGAAAAGTAGAGCCTGTCCCCGGCTCGCTTTCAAGTGATATATTGCCCGCTAACAGTGTGGCCAATTCCTTGCAAATCGCCAGACCCAGTCCCGTTCCCGTACCCGGGCGGGTGATAGAACCATCGACCTGGCGAAACTTCTCGAATATCTTTTCCTGGTCCTGGCCGCTGATGCCCGAACCCGTGTCGATGACCGAGATGCGCACCGTCTTCTCGTCTAACATCCTTGCTGCAATCTGGACCTTACCTCGCTCGGGCGTGAACTTTACGGCATTGCTCAGCAGGTTATACAGAATCTGCTGAACCTTACCCGAATCGGTCTGTACCAGGGGAATATCTTCGTCGATGGCCAGCCGCATCTTAATCATCTTCTCCTGCGCAAGTGGCGAAAAAAATGCCACCAGACCACGACACAACTCCTGGATGCTGGTTTTCTCAACTCGCATCTCTATTTTGCCCGCTTCGGCCTTTGCCAGCTCCAGCAGGTCATTTATCATATTCAGCAGACTCCTCCCGCTGGCTATAATGTTTTTTGCATATCGTTTCGACTTTTCAATGTCCTCGCCAGGCTTCTCTCGCACAAGCTGCGCGAAACCTAAAATCGCATTCAGCGGCGTCCTGAACTCGTGGCTCATGTTGGCCAGAAACTCACTCTTTAGCTTGTTGGCTTTGAACAACTCGATATTCCGGTCCGAAAGCTGTGCGATCTTCGCATCCAACTGTTTGTTCGCCTGCCGAAGCTTTTCCTGCGAGTCCTGCAGCCCATCAAGCATGTTGTTGAACGCATCCGAAAGCTTTTCGTATTCATCGTCGCTCTTTATCGAGCTTCTCGCGTCGAGATTGCCTTCGGCAACATTGTTTACCAGCGCGCGAAGCTGGCGAATCGGCCTGAGGATAATTCGCTGCGCAATTGTATAAAATGCCACCATCGCACCCGTTGCCGCCAGAAGCCACGCAATACCAATCCAGATCCGGTTCATCAGCCGCGTACCTGCGATTTCGCGAGCGGCTGTCTGAACAACAATCGCACCTATAGCCTGATTCTTGTTAAAAGCCGCAGCGGAACCCTGAGCATTGTGACAGCTTATGCACGCATCCGCAGCACGAACGATTTGCACATAATTGTCCCTGGCAACAGGCTCCGCTTCTCCGATCCAGGCGATGTCATACCTCTGCTCATCGGATTTCAACTGTTCAATCTCTCTCTTCTGCCGGCTGCTTAGGCCGGCTAATTTGTTTTCGTCCGACCCGTCAAAACGAAGCCACCTGACAGCGCGATTTTCCGGTGAGCGAACGACCCCGCTTTCTTCGAGCATTGGCAGACCCTTGCCACCCTCGCCGTCTATCTGCAGGTGTCTTTCGAACACACTGTTTGCAACCGCACGACCGGCATCAAGCGCGATCTTCTCCGTTAGCTTGCCCATCCACAAATATGGTATCAGAAGCGCAAGAAACAGACTGAACGCCACTGCAGCGCCGAATTGTATCCTGCATTTCTCTGCCAGCGAAAGCGGTTTAAGCCGCGTCAAACGCCCGACCTTGTCTATATATGTGCGAAGTTTAGCAAACATGGACTTTCCCGCAATAACCTGTCCCTAAACAGGCTGCTTACTCGTCTTTACCTTCTATTGCGTGAAGATGTTTCTGCATTCTGAGGTTCAGTTCGTCCAATTGTGATTTATCGACCGCAGACGGCGCATCGGTAAGCAGACACTGCCCACGCTGGGTCTTGGGAAATGCAATAACATCCCGGATGTTGTCCGTCCCCACAAGCAGCATTATTATCCGGTCCAGACCGAACGCAATCCCGCCGTGAGGCGGCGCCCCGTATTCGAGGGCCTTCAAGAAAAAACCGAAACGGTCCTCGGCCTGCTGTCTCGAGATGTTCAACAAATCAAACACCTTCCTCTGCGTTTCAATATTATGAATACGAATAGAGCCTCCGCCTATTTCGGACCCGTTGACCACGAGGTCGTATGCCTGGCTCTCCACATTAGCAGGGTCCGTTCCAAGTTTGTCCATATCCGCCTGCGTCGGTGAAGTAAAGGGATGATGCAGTGAATCGTACCGCCTCTCATCTTCGTTCCACTCAAAAAGAGGAAATTCGACCACCCAGACAAACTCGAATCTGTTTTCATCGTAAAGTTTCAGGTCCTTGCCCAGCTTTACACGCAATGGAGCCAACGATTTGTTCACAATCTCGGCCTTGTCCGCGATAAGCAGTATCACGTCGCCGCCAGCCGCTCCGAAACGTTCGATTATTTGCCCATGCTGGGCGGTGTCGAAAAACTTTGCGAAGCCACTCGCCAGCCCCGTCCGGCCCGTATCGGATTTGACCACCTTTGCCCACGCAAGGCCTTTTGCACCATAATCCCCAACAAAGCCCGTCAGCGTCTTTTCTATATCGCTTCGGGAAAACTTCGCCCCGCCGGGCGCGCACAGACCTTTTACTATCCCGCCTTTTTCAACCGCCGAAGTAAATACCCCGAAGCTGCTCTTACTCGCAATGTCGCTGATGTCTTTCAACTTCATGTCAAACCGGATATCCGGGCAATCCGTGCCGTAATCGGCCATCGCTTGCGCGTAACTAATCCTTGGAACCGGTAGCACAACATCAACATCCAGAATCTCTTTCCAGACCCGCGCAACCATCCTCTCGTTTACATCCATCACGTCATCGCAGTCAACGAAGCTCATCTCGACGTCGATTTGTGTGAACTCAGCCTGCCGGTCCGCACGAGGGTCCTCATCCCGAAAACAACGCACAATCTGGAAGTACTTGTCCAGCCCCGATATCATCAGCATCTGCTTGAAAAGCTGCGGCGACTGCGGCAGCGCATAGAATGACCCCGCATACAGTCTGCTCGGAACAAGGTAATCGCGCGCGCCCTCCGGCGTGCTCTTGCTGAGCATCGGAGTTTCAATCTCCCAAAAACCGTTTTCGTCGAAAAAGTCCCGCACCACCTTCGCTGCTTTGTGTCGCGTCCCCAATCTCGCCTGCATGATGGGCCTGCGAAGGTCGATGTATCGGTTGCTCAGACGTATCTCCTCGTTCACCTTTTCCGCTGCGTCTATCTCGAAAGGCGGCGTCTTGGCAACATTCAGTATTTCAAGCTTGTCAACAGCTATCTCGATTTGCCCCGTAGCTAATTTCGGGTTTTCCAGCCCCTCGCCCCTCGGACGCACTGCGCCCGCCGCCGCCAGCACCCACTCACAGCGCACCTTCTCGGCAAGTTTGTGCCCCTCCGGGCAAATCTCCGGGTCGAAAACAAGCTGAACAATCCCGTACCTGTCGCGCAGGTCAACGAATATCAAATTACCGTGGTCCCGATAGGACCTGACCCACCCGGCCACAGCCACATCTTTGCCAACGCTGCTCAGCCGAAGCTCGCCGCAATTATGAGTTCGTTTTATCATCTTGAACTCTTCCAAAAACGGACTACTCTTAACAAAGCTCGGTTAGAATAGCCGAAACAACCCTCCAAGTCAATAATCACGGGTGTGAAATTATTTTCTGGCTTACTTATTTTACTGTTTTTCAACTCAATTTT
>CAZLWL010000066.1:0-13889 GCA_964563335.1 uncultured Pirellulales bacterium | reverse complement strand
TCACGCATAAGTCCATGTCTGAGAAAGTGTTAGGAACCGCCAGAAAGAAATTTCACACCCACTAAGAATGTGTCTCGAATCACCGCACCCTACTTATTGTTCTTTTAGCTGGTCTTTCCAGTATTCGATTTGTCGGGCGGCTTGCGCCGCCGCGTTTTTGTGTGATGATTTGCCGCTACGGCTTCACCTTCGCGTGTGCTGTTACTTTTTTATCGGTTTGAGTCCAGCAGCCTTTCGAAGCTTGTTTACCATGTCCGTCTTTTCCCAGGTGAAGGCGGGCAGTACGGAACCTAATCGGCGCTCGGTGCGGCGGTTGTCAGACCCTCCACAAATTTGCAGGGAAGCTCCACATGAAGATAGGGGCCGGTCGGGTGGCGAAGACGGGTTATCAGACGACGCAATGCCTCGGCGCCAATCTTCAAAGCGGGCACACTCACGCTTGTCAGCTCCCGACAGCCAAGTCTATCGGTCTCACTGTTGTCAAAGCCGGTGATTGAAACATCACGCGGCACATTAATCCCCCTGTCCATCAGCCCCCGACACAATATATAACCAGCTCGGTCGCTGGCGCACATCCATGCCTTCACACCTCGGCGAAGCTGCCCGGCTACATAATCAATCTGCTTATCCCACTCAAACGACTTGTCCTCAAATAGCTCTACGGACACATCGCATATAGATTCAACATCAAAATCCAGCCCTAATCGACAAAGTGAATCGGCATACGCACCAAATCGTTGACGAGACCAGGTTACCTGACCACACCTGCCAAAGAAACCTATCCTACGATGCCCTAACTGATAAAGGCAATCCATCAACATCGATATCCCGCTGGTGTTGTCGATTCCGATTATGTCCAATGATACTTGAGGAATCTGATGCACCACAGAAACGCACGGCGTCTCCTTGAGGAGTTTTTTCACGATGTGTCTCGGCCAGCGATTGACCAGGATCAAACCGGATAGTTGCCCTTCCCGCATAGCCGGCGGCTGGTGGTCCGGGTCCAGTATCTGTTCACAATCGGCTGCATTTACATAATGAAGCACCAACGAAACATTCATCTTGGCGCATCTTTCGCTCATCCCCGCAAAGTATGTGGTGTGCTGCCAGTCGTCGGTATAACCGTAAATCAGCACGCCAACAAAATAGCTCTTGCCCGACAATGCCTTTCTTGAGCGGGTATCGAACTTATAGCCCATTTTCGAGGCCGTATTGATTACTTTTGCCCGCGTTTGCTCGTTTATATCCGAGTAATCGCTCAGGGCCTTCGAAACGGTCGCGACCGACAGATTCAAATGCTCGGCTATCGACTTTTGCTTTACAGTGTTTTTCCCGTTTTTTGCCATGGGACCTATTCTACCAAAATTGCGAACGATATTCAAGTATATATTTCGAAATCAACGAAAAATTTCGTGTCCTGTTCATAAGACCGGTTGATTTCACGATTTTTTGTTTTTGGCTTATTGCACCCGTTGAGCGAGTTACATAGCCGGCCTGCCGTCGGTCAGGCATAAATCAACAAGTTTCTCAATTACTGCGGTCCCCGCACACATTACCGTGTCGGCACCGCCCCAGTATAACTTGCAGGTGCCATCGTCTTCGGCAACGGCCCCGCAGGTAAATACAATGTTGGGCACATAGCCGGTACGTTCCCACGGGTCCTCGGGCTGCAAAATCCATCGGTCGCTTACACCAAGAACAACCGCAGGGTCATCCAGCTTATGCAAAGCCACTCCCAAACGATAGACTGCCCCTGCCATTGTCTCAAAAACACCGTGATAGATGTTCAGCCAGCCTTTATCTGTCTTGATCGGTGGTGCACCCGGGCCGATCTTCATCTCGTCCCAGTGGTACTTCACAGGTTTTAGCACCACCTTCGAATCGCCCCAGTGCACAAGATCCGGCGAATAACTTATCCAGATAGACCACGGATTGATATCTGAGTGCGGCCGGTCGAGTTTGACATATCTGCCGCCAATCTTCTCGCCAAACAGCACCGTATTTCGATAGTCGGCCTGCGTAATAAAGGCCACACGCTCGACGGATTTGAAGTCGGTCGTTTTTGCCAGGCCGATCCGGACGCCGTGGGCTGAATACGCGCTGTAGGTTATGTAATATGCATCCTCCAGAAAAACAATGCGTACATCTTCGACGCCGAAGGCCTCGTACTCGGCGAATACACCCTCTTCAGCGGGCGTCATGAAAGGCTCCGGCCTTGCCTTGAAATTGAAACCATCATTACTCTCGGCAAGTCCGATTATCGAGCGCCCGTTGGCCCTGTGCGAACGAAACAGCATCATGTATCGGTCATTAAACTTGGCCACACCCGCGTTGTGAACCGTCTCCACAGGATAAGGAATATCATCCTTCGTCAGAATAGGATTATTTTCGTACCGCTTAACCAGTCCCTTTTCCATCTATCGCGTTCCTTTGCCTTGAGAGCGTTTGAGTTCTACGTACCTCGCTTCCAGCAATCCGCCTACTTCTTCTTCGCTTCCTCTCTTCGGAATATCTCTTCATATACTTTCTCATAGCCGGCGACCATGCAGTCTATACTGAAATTATCTTCCACGTGCTTTCTGCAAACCGCAGGCTCTATTTGCTCGATCTTATTGACGGCCTGGGCCGCTTCATCGACTGTATTTACGAGAAAGCCGGTCTTGCCGTCGACTATCACCTCGCGGCATGAACCGCGGTCGTATGCAATTACGGGTACACCTGCGCCATTGGCCTCAGCCAGGACCAGGCCGAAGCGCTCAGGAAGCTCATTAAGATGGAGCACCGCGTAGGCATCTTTGAAAAGTGCATCGCGCTGGACGGGATTGACCGGGCCGATAAATTTTATTGACTTGTCGTCGATATACGGCTTAACGAGATTGTCGAAGTAATCCTGGTCCTGGATTATGCCGGCTATGATTAGGTCCATGCCGGCCTTTTTAGCGGCCTCACATGCCAGATGCGTCCCCTTATCCGAGTGTATGCGACCTAAGAATACAAGCTTATCGCCGCGTTTTGAGCCTAAAGTCAGGTTCGAAAGGTCGATGCCATTGTACACTGTTGCCAGATAAGGCAGTTCGGGGTCTCTGTCCGAATCGCTGATGGAAACGAAATACCCCTCCTTATACTTTCGGTAAACCGGCCGAATCGAGTCCGAGGAAAAGCCGTGAATCGTGGTCAGCAGCGGGGTATTTATGAGTCTTGAATACGTAAGCGGGATAAAATCGTAGTTGCTGTGGATAAGGTCAAAATCACCGGCCATCTCCATGACCTCCGAAATTTGCAGCATCTCCCACACCTTGCGGTCCGCAGTTTCATCCTCTTCGTAGCCCTTCTCAATTACAGCGTGAAGCGTAGCCTTCGTAATCGAATCTTTGGTGGCAAAAAGCGTTATATTTCCCCAGCCGCGTGCGACCAGCCCCTCTGTAATGTTGCTGGCGACCGTCTCCCACGCACCATAAGCCCGGGGCGGTGTCCGCCACGCAACCGGCGAGAGAATTGCTATCCGTTTCGACTTAATATCCATATCCACATCTCCACATAAACCAAAGGTTGCCAGTATCGTAACGGCAAATTATCTTGATTAAAAGCAAATTGCCCGGTAATTTATCGCTTACTTGCAAGTCGTAAACCGGGAGCAGGTGGGAATTAATTGAAAGGGAAGTCTATGTTGGTCGAAAGATGTGCCGAAAATCCATTGATTACACCGGCTGATGTGGCGCCCAGCCGCAGTGACTATGAGGTTGTCGGTGCATTCAATGCCGCCGCTACTATCTATAACGATGAGATTCTCCTTTTGTTGCGCGTGGCCGAGCGGCCGAAAGATAAAGCCGATGATGAAGAGCTGGCCCCCATACTGGACCCGAAGACCGGCCGGATCAATCCTCTCAGAATCAAGCACGGTGACCCGGACCTGGAAATCTTAGACTCACGCGTTTTTAACTACAAGGCCAGGATGTATCTTACAAGTATCTCGCATCTGCGCCTGGCCCGCAGCAAGGATGGTATACATTTTGATATTGACGAAACGCCGACAGTTTTTCCCGAAACGGACTACGAGACCTTCGGCCTGGAAGACCCGCGAATCAGCAGAATTGGCGACAAATTCTATATTACGTATAAGGTCGTGAGCGAGCACGGCATCTGCACAGGTTTGCTGAGAACCACCGATTTCAAGGAGTTTGACAGGCAAGGGATTATATTCTGTCCCGAAAACATCGATGTAGTTCTCTTTCCCGAAAAAATCGGAGGCAGGTTCTATGCACTTACCCGCCCGGTGCCGATGCACATCGGCCCTCGTGGTGTGTGGATTGCTTCTTCCGAAAATCTTACCGACTGGGGCAGGCACAGCCCTCTTATCATGCCGAGGCCGGGTACTTTTGACAGTGGGAAAACGGGCGGAAGCTGCGTACCCATAAAGACAGACGCCGGATGGCTGGAGATTTACCACGGCTCAGATGAAAACGATAAGTACAGCCTCGCAGCCGCCCTATTCGATTTGAATGACCCAACCAAGGTCATCGCCCGCTCGAAGAGTACGCTGATGCAGCCCGAGGCCGATTACGAAGTAAAGGGCTTTTACGGAAATGTTGTGTTTTCCTGCGGGGCGATAACCAAAAACGATGGCACGGTCATCATCTATTATGGTGCCTCAGACGAACTCACCGCAGCAGCCACAACGACAATCGACAAAATCATGAGCACCATGAAATAAACGGCCGTCATCACAAGTAATAACTGGATTGTCCGATAAGTAATGATCGGCCATATATTAACGCCTAAGCACACCAGGAAAGCAGCAATACCCCGTCCAATAGCCAGCGTTTACACTTCTCAGGAGTCTTTCGGCGCAAAAATCCGGAGATTCCCCTATACACTCGAAAGTATCACTTAATTTCCGCCGATACTTTAACCGTGATTGTATCTCTGAAAAGACTGAACTGCGCAAGTGTGTTTCGGGACTTTGTGCTCCTTTAGCGACAAACTGAGGTTAATTCGAGCCCGGAACGAACCAATGTAAGGAGGCCTCTATAAAGGGGCAACGTTGGTCATGAGAAAATTTCTAAGAGATGTGAAAATCAGCACGAGGGTCTCCGTTCTGGTGATCCTGATCCTGCTGTTGATGAGCGTGGTCGTAGAGTTTAGTCTAAGACAGATCGATGCGATTGGAAAAGAAATAAAGGTGATAGCTGAAGAGACGGTTCCGCTGTTGGAGTCTGTCAACAAGATTGCTATGTGTCACGCTCGGCAGGAGGCGTATTTCGAGGAGGCCATGGGATTCGGCAAACGCATGAGGCGTGACGAGGCTGCGGAAGAGGATTTCAGGGCAGCGAGACAGGCATTTTCCAGTCTCGGGGAGAACATTCGTCGAGAGATTGAAAAAGGCAGAGGGCTTATCGAAAGAACCTACGAGAAGTATCGGACCGTTAAAATGGGTAAAGCGGTTCAAAAAGTGGACTACGAGTGGAGGGGTATTAGCAAAGAATATAGTGATTATGGTTTTCTTTGTGAGCGCATCTTCAATTTAATCTCTCAAGGCAAATTCGGGGAGGCAGAAGTGGCAATGGAGCAGCTTGAGGCCGAAGCCGGAGGAGTGGATAAAGTTCTGGGCGCTCTTGCATTGAAAACGACGAACTTTGTTGCAGATTCATTCGCCAGAGCAGAAAACCGCAAGCTGAAGACCATGGTCTATATGTTATCATTCTCGGCTATCATCGTATTGTTTAGCCTGGTGGTGGGGATTTTGATCTCTCATGGTATCAGCAAGCTGCTGGGCGCGGCGGTCAAGATTGCCGACCGCATCACAGCCGGCGAAGGGGATGTGAAAATCAAGGTAACCACAAAAGATGAGACAGGAACACTGTTAGCAGCAATGGAAAAAATGAATATCTCGGTCCAGGAGGCGGAGGGGGAACTTATACGAAAGCGAAATTTGCTGCGCACATTGATGGATACATTGCCGGACCAGATCTTTGCGAAAGATACCGAGGGTGTATTCGTTTACAACAATTTGAGCTGCTCGTGCAACTTAGGGGCCGATTCGCCAAAGGAGGTGGTAGGCAAAACAGATTTCGATTTCTTCGGCCGACAACGGGCAGAAGAATACCGCGTCCAAGAGGAGGAAATCATACGAACCGCCCAACCGTTAATCAATCATGAAGTGCAAGTTCATAACGGGACCGACGGTACAACCAAATGGTTCTCAACAACGAAAGTGCCCTGGCGGGGCGAGAATGGCAATATCATAGGAATCGTCGGTCTGGCCAGCGATATAACGGAGCGCAAGCGGGCCGAACAAGCGTTAGAAGCCGAAAGAAACAAGGCGCAGAAGTACCTTAATGTGGCGGAAGTAATAATGCTGGTTATCGATAGCGAGCAAAAGGTATGTCTGATTAACAGGAAAGGGTGCGAAGTTTTAGGACGCAGAGAAGAGGACATTATCGGTAAGGACTGGTGTGATAATTTCGTGCCGGAAAGAGGTAGAGAGGAAGTAAGGTCTGCTATTTCAAACATGTTGAAAGGAAACATTGAGCCGTCTGAATATCTTGAGAATCCTGTTTCGACCGGCAGCGGAGAAGAGAGAATTATCGCATGGCACAATAGCATATTAAGTAATGAAAAGGGGCAAATCGAGGCCCTGTTGAGTTCCGGCGAGGATATAACCGAGCGTAAGCAGGCCGAGGATAACCTAAGGACTACTTACAAAAAGCTCAAAAAGAGTAATCAGGAGTTGAAAGAGACGCAGTCTCAATTGGTGCAAAATGAAAAACTTGCGTCTATCGGCCAATTGGCCGCCGGCGTCGCGCACGAGATGAATACGCCCGTTGGCTTTGTCGCCAGCAACTTCCAGACGCTGGAAAGCTATGTGGCCAAATTCAAGGGCCTCATCGAAATGTATGGCGAACTCCTCGGACAGATTGAGACTTTGGGAAAGGCCGAACTGAAAAAGAAAGCGGACGATATAAAGGAATCGTGGGATGACATGAAAATTGACTTCATCCTCAAAGACATCCAGGCGCTGTTCAACGAGTCGAGAGAAGGTGTAGAGAGGGTTACGAGTATCATCCAGAATCTAAAGGACTTCTCGAGAGTTGACCAGCTTGAAGAATTTGACGAATACGACCTTAATAGCGGCATCAACGCTACCCTCGTTGTGGCGAGAAACGAAATCAAATACGATGCCGACCTCAAGACAGACCTTGGCGACCTGCCTTCTGTGTATTGCAACCCCGGCCAGATAAATCAGGTATTTCTCAATATCCTCGTAAACGCGGCTCAGGCAATCAAGTTGCAGGAAAGAGACGACAAGGGAACCATCGCAATCAGGACATACGCAACGGAGACGGAAGCGGTTTGTGAAGTCTCCGATGATGGGCCGGGGATTTCGCCCGACAACTTATCGAAGATTTTCGACCCCTTCTTTACCACAAAGCCGAGCGGCAAGGGCACAGGCTTGGGATTGAGCGTTTCGCATGATATCATTGTAACTAAACACAAAGGCGAACTCCTCGTTGACAGTACTGTTGGCGAGGGAACCACATTCACAATAAAACTTCCGATTAAAACATCTAAACAAAATACTGAAAAGGAAACGGTGCACAGTGGAAAAGAGAACAGTATTATTTGTTGATGACGAGGCCAATACCCTCAACGCTCTTAAGCGGGTTCTTCTGGATGAACCATACGAAACCCTCTTTGCCGACAGCGCCAAAGAAGCGATCGACATTTTGCGAGCCAGGCAGGTTCACGTAATCCTGAGCGATATGCGTATGCCCCAAATGTCTGGTATCAAGCTTCTTAAAATCGTCAAAAAAGAGCACCCATACGTCATCAGGCTTATCTTTTCGGCATACACTGATATCCATACCTTGCTGGCTGGTATCAATCAAGGCGAGATTTTCAGATTCGTCGCCAAACCGTGGGGACTCGATGAGGAACTCAGGACCATTATTCGCCAGGCGATAGAATACTATGACCTCCATAGCGAACTTGAAATACTTATGAATTTTATTGAACAGTGGATAGAAGGGGTCGAACCTGAGAAAATAGATATCCAGTTCATTAAAACATTAATCACCACGCGAAAGAAGCAGTTATATGAGTGGAGAAGAAAATGTTTTCCGGTTGTTTCAAATCCATAACAGAGCTTTTCGATAACACACGAAAGCAAAATTATAAACAGGAGATACCAAGTGACGAAGAAAAGAACCGTATTATTTATTGACGATAACCAAAGTGTCCTGGCCTCTCTTGAGAGGGGCCTTATGGACGAGCCATACAGAACGCTTTTTGCCAGGAGCGGCGACGAAGCCCTTGAAATTCTCAAAGACAAGGAAGTGCATGTGATAGTAACCGATATGCGCATGCCCGGAATGTCCGGACTGGAGCTTCTTAAAATCGTCAAAAAGGAGTATCCTCGTATCATCAGACTGGTCCTTTCGGGATACGCACAGATAACCACTCTGCTTACGGCAGTTAATCAGGGGGAGATTTTCAAATACATCACCAAGCCGTGGAAGCTCGAGGAAGAGTTCAAATCGGTTGTCCGGCAGGCGATAGATTATTACAACCTTCAAGATGAACGCGATAGCCTGATAGAGAAATTGAAACAGGCCCACGATGAACTTGAAAAGAAAGTGGAAGAGCGCACAATGGAGTTGAAGATTGCAAACGAACAGCTTAAAAAACACGAACGGATGGAAACCGAATTCGTGATGACAATAGCACATGAATTGCGAACCCCTATGACCATCTTAAAAAACATAATTTCAAATATCCTGGCCGGTGTTACGGGCAGGACAAGCAAGAAGCAGCGTGAAAATCTTGAAATTGCCAATAATGAAATGAACAGGCTGGCAAAAATCATCAACGATTTCCTGGACATTTCAAAGATTGAAGCGGGCAAAATAAACCTTAAACCCACACGCATAGTCATTCAATCAGTAGTTGCCAATACTGTGAAATTCCTGACCCCACTGGCGGATGATAAAAGTATTGAGTTAAAAACCTTGATGCCCGAAGAAGAACTCTTTGTAAATGCCGACCCTGACAAGCTGGCACAGGTTTTGAACAACCTCGTAGAAAACGCCGTCAAATTCACGCCGGACTGTGGTGGCCGAATAGTGATACGTGTAAAAGACCTTGATACCGAAATCGAGGTCGATATCGAAGACAACGGCAGGGGTATCGAAGCAGATGATATAGGCAGGGTTTTTAATCGGTTTGTTCAGGTTGAAAAGTACATCGGCCCGGGCGAACATGGCACGGGTTTGGGGTTAAGCATAACGAAGGAGCTGGTTGAACTGCACGGCGGTCAAATCTGGGTTGAAAACGCTCCGACAGGCGGGGCAAACTTCTGCTTTGTCCTGCCCAGAGACGTTTCTCAAATAATGACAAAGAAAAGGTTCATGAAACAAGCAAGTAGTCCCTTACGCTGACGAAAATCATTAGGGCCGTTACTTCGTCCCCGCAAGGTACTCGTTTATTGCGGCGGCGGCGATTCGGCCCTGGCCCATCGCAAGGATGACCGTCGCGGCACCCAAAACAATATCGCCCCCTGCATACACCCCCTCAAGTGAAGTCTTACAGTTTTCGTCAACAACAATATTGCCCCACTTGTTAAACTCCAGGCCCGGCGTAGTCTGCCCAATCAGAGGATTTGCGCCGTTGCCGATAGCCACGATGACAGTATCCACATCAATCGTAAATTCGCTGCCCTCTATTGGGATGGGTCTGCGCCTGCCCGAGTCGTCCGGCTCACCAAGTTTATATTTCAAGCACTCTATTGCTGTAACATATCCGGCTTCGTTGCCAAGTATCCGCTTTGGATTTTGCAGTATATGAAACTGGACGCCTTCCTCCCTGGCGTGGTGCACCTCTTCAACCCTGGCCGGCATCTCCTTTTCGCTTCGCCTGTAAACAAGGTAAACCTCTTGGGCTCCCAACCGCACCGCCGTCCTCGCTGAGTCCATCGCAACGTTGCCACCACCTATCACCGCTACCTTCTTCGATACCGCGATAGGCGTGTCAGCCCCCTTGCCGAACTGGTATGCCTTCATCAGGTTGGCCCGTGTAAGGTACTCGTTGGCGCTGTACACGCCGATTAAGTTTTCACCTTCAATACCAATAAATCGCGGCAAGCCGGCGCCTACACCGATATAAACCGCCTCGAAGCCGTCTTCATTCATCAGTTTGGCAATCGTCCTGGTCCTGCCGACAACAAAATTGCAAGCTATGCTAACACCCATCTTTTCAAGCACATCGATCTCAGCCTGCACGATTGACTTAGGCAGTCGAAATTCGGGAATCCCATAAACCATAACGCCGCCGGGCTTATGAAATGCCTCAAACACGGTAACAGCATGGCCGGCTCTTCTTGTATCGGCGGCGACAACTATACCACCCGGCCCGGAACCGATAACCGCCACCTTTTTACCTGTCTCAGGCGCAACCTTTGGCACACTGTCGCCGCCGCCGTCCCAGTCCGCGACGAATCGTTCGAGCCTTCCTATCGAAACAGCCTTGCTGACGTCTTTGAATTTTTTGCCGACCGTGCAGGTTTCCTGGCACTGGACCTCCTGTGGACAGACACGCCCGCAAACAGCCGGCAGAAGCGAATTTTCCTTTATGATTGCCAGCGCCTCGGCGTACCGGCCCTGTGCGATTGCCGCGACAAAATCACCTATCCTGATTCGCACGGGACAGCCGGCGATACACGGTGCGTTCTTGCACTGCAGGCAGCGCATCGCCTCCAGCCGGGCCTGAGTCTCCGTATAGCCTAAAGCAACTTCATTTACGTTGCTTCTGCGCTCGACACCGTCCTGCTGCGGCATAGGCTGGCAAGGTATATCAAATCTGTCCGCCGGCTTCAGCCCGCCGGTCTTTTGCTTTTCCAAAATCTGCTGTAAAAGTTTTTCATCTTCTGTCACTGTGAAAATTCCTAAATATGATTGATGTGCAAATTGCAGGAAAGTCTTTATCTATCTAAACCAATTTTACATCTATGCTTTATATACGCTTCGTGAGCTTTTTGTTCCTGGGCTTTATACGCTGCCAACCTTTTCATCATCAGGTCGAAATTGACCTTATGGCCGTCGAACTCAGGCCCGTCAACACACACAAACCTCGTCTTCCCGTCAACCTCCACCCGGCAGCCCCCGCACATGCCCGTCCCATCGACCATAATGGTGTTCAGCGACACCTGCGTCGGCACATTATATTCTTTTGTCGTTTTACAGCAGAACTTCATCATAATCGCAGGCCCAATCGCCACAACCAGGTCCGGCTTCGCCTCGCGTGCGCACACCTCTTTCAACGGCTCGGTTACCAGCGCCTTTCGCCCGTACGAGCCGTCATCGGTAGTAACAATTAACTCGTCACTGAGGCCGGCAAAATCATCTTCGAGAATAAGCAGCTCTTTAGTTCGCGCGCCGAGTATGCTGATAATCTTATTGCCGGCGCGGGCCATACCGTTTGCGATGGGAAGCAGCGGTGCAACTCCAATCCCTCCCCCGACACACACAACCGTGCCGAACTTTTCGATATGCGTCGGCCTGCCCAAGGGTCCCGCAACGATTTCGAACTGGTCGCCGACCTTCATATCCGCCATCTCAGCGGTGCTCTTGCCCACCCGCTGCCAAATCAACCGTATCGTGCCTTTCTCGGCGTCCGCCCCTGCTATTGTAAGCGGAATCCGCTCACTGTAGTCGCCACTAATCCCGACAATCACGAATTGTCCCGGCTTCCTCGCCTCGGCAACTAATGGTGCTTCTACTTCAGCGGTAAAAACATCTTCTGAGAACTGTTCTTTAGATACAATTTTATATGCCACTTTTGTCTCCCATCGACACACGAAGATTTCTAAGCGCAATTATAATATACAGTTACGATTGGCCGATAAGCCCGGCTAATAATATGGCCAAATCCCAACTAATACTATAACCGCTGATGAGGCTAATTACAAGGACCACACCGATTTTGTCACTCGGGTTCGGCTTTACGAATGCAAGGCCGAGACGCAAGACGCAGACGCTTCGAGGACCGGTCTTGACCGCTTTATCCTTGCAAAGCCGACGACTTTGACTATAATGTGCACAATAAGTGATAATGACTCGCAGCCGTGCCCAACAGCGAAGTTTGTCCCTGCGAAAAGCAGGGAGGTGGAACCCAGGTTCCTAAAAACAGTGTTAATATTGTCATCCCCGCGAAAGCGGGGACCCAGGCACTTATAAACTGTGTTAATCGGTGTTAATCCGTGTCTAAAGACAAAGCTTGTGCCCGCGAAAGTGGGTAACGGTTAGTTTGAGCAAATACTAATCTGGCGGCGTAGCCAAGAGGCCTAAGGCGACGGTTTGCAAAACCGTTATTCGCCGGTTCGAATCCGGCCGCCGCCTCTTCTTCTTTTTAGCGCGGTTTGATCCTTCCTGCCTAAAGGCAGTTTTTAGAAAATATGGAACGACCGGCCCTGCGATTGTAAAAGTCGTTATAAGCCGATAAGCTTATGTGACAAGGTGGTACGTAGCCACCGATAATCGCGGGTTATTACTTTGCGGTAACAGAGCCGCATACAATTTGAAAGGACCGGTCGTTATGGAAAATAATATAACATATGTTGCAATGCTGGTTGCGGAACATGGAGTTTCAACAGCCGTTGCTGCGAGATGTGTTTGACTGTTATTTGACTGAGATGCAGCACTGCATGCAGCGTCTGGTTTCTCTTGACAAGGACGTGGAAAAGCTTGAAGAAAGTGAAAGTTATAAACAAGTAATCGGACTCCTGCGTTGCTTCCACGGAATAGATACGCTTACTGCGGTCACGATAATCACCGAGATATTCGACTTTGGGCGTTTTTCCAGTCCAGGTGAGCTTATGAGTTATCTTGGCCTTACATCTTCAGAAAACTCCAGTGGCCAAAAAGAACGTAAAGGACCAATAACCAAAGCAGGCAATAAACGTGTTCGGCGTTTGCTGGTAGAGACATCCTGGCATTATCGCCATCCCTACATTCCAAGAAGCAAGGCCTTGAAGCAACGAAGAAAAAATCAACCGCAATGGGCAATAGACATCGCTGACAGGGCCGGACAACGATTGCGAAAACGTTATTGGTATCTTGTTAATCACGGCAAACCGCCATGCAAAGCAACAGTGGCAGTAGCCAGAGAATTGGCAGGATTTATATGGTCATTATTTAGAGAATACCAGGCAAGAAACCAAGAGAAGGCTGCCTGATGAATTAATGATAGAACAATCAAGGGCACCTGCATTCGGGTAAATCCCGGCGCGCCGGGATTGTCACTGTCTGATGCACAACGGCTCGTAACTGATTTTGTGGATCATTACAATAACAAGCGTTTACATAGTGCGATAGGTTATATTACACCAAAAGACAAACTCGCCGGCCGAGCAGAAACGATTCTGGCCCAGCGTGAATCCAAACTTGCCGCAGCCAGAGAAGCTCGTAAAGCCCAAAGGAAAGCATCGTAATGAAAAGAATCTTGACAAAAATAAAGGAACTGACAAGAATACCATTAGTTGGTGAAACGGAAGCGGGTCCCGGCTCGCCGGGAGTGCAACTCGCCAGGGATAGCCAACTGAAGGCGACGAATTGTCGTTGGGGTGGCAGTTATACACCTGCCATCCCGTTTTATGAACAGGGACAATTCAGAGTTTTCTTATGCCTAAGAAAAACCTCCTTGCCGAAGGCAAGGCAGTCTCTTAATAACAAAGTGGATTTGTCCAATTCACGCTGAACCAGTACATAAAGAGCACAGCGTTTCCGAACTTGCGAAACGCGGCTGGCTCCCCAAGTGTGGAACTTGCAGCCTGCCTTTCCGACGTAACGGAGAGGGCGGGATTCGAACCCGCGGTACTCCAAAGAGCACACCGGTTTTCG
>CAZLWL010000065.1:0-13987 GCA_964563335.1 uncultured Pirellulales bacterium | reverse complement strand
ATGAGTTCTTCGGTCTCCATAATGAATTCGACGGGCGTGTGAACGTTTTGGCTACAGACCCGGAGAGCGAAGAAGCCCCATGCACTCTGTTCAAGCGCGTGAAGATCCCCAGCGGCAAGACACAGTTGCAGTTGACCGTAGGGCACATTAAAGAATTGGACTGGATGCTCATCGTTAAGGCTAACGGAGACGAACTCCTGAAAACCATTGTCGGCAGTGACACGTCTGAAAACGGATGGCGGGACATCACGGTCGATTTGTCTGCGTATACGGGCTCCGAAATCATGCTGGAGCTATTGAACGCGTCCAATGATTGGACCTTTGAGATTGCCCTCTGGACAAAGATTCAGATTGATAGTGATTGATAGACAAAATAGCAGCTCAATCTCGTAACAGAATAATACTGCTTAAAGATGTTTAAAAAGCGACCACATCTTATTCCGGCTTTAGTTGTATGAAAAGTTTTTTGTCCGCTTAGAATTGCAATTTGATCATACGAAGACCTTGTCATCATAAGGCAACCTCTGGCTGCATATTTTCTTGCTTCGTACCCCTTCGTATGGTACTATTACGGAAATAAACATCCTATACTGCAAAGAAGGGCGAAAATGGCGAAAAAGCTCTAACAAAAGAAATTATCTTACAAAGAGTAAATTGGAAGAATTAGCAGAGGATATAAATCACGAAAGTAGAATGATTGTAAGTCTCATCAGCAAAATTTGACGAGCAACGGGACACGAGCGACGAGGAGCGAATTATGTGCCTGGCGGTACCAGCCAGAATAGTTGAGCTTGAAGATGACAGGGCGGTAGTCGATGCGTTGGGTAACCGCTGGAGAATCCGCACCACGCTAACGCCGGAGGTGAAGATGGGAGATATTGTGCTGATTCATGCAGGTTTTGCCATCACGAAGGTCGATGAGGAAGAGGCGAAAGAGACCTGGCAGCTCATAGCACAGCTCGATGCGTTCCAGGAAGAACAGAACAGAATGTCAAAACAAGATTAGGTCAAATGCTCAACAGAATCTACGAAGCCCGGAAACTGATAGATTCGGCCTGCGAGACACTCGGCAGGCAGATAAACATTATGGAGGTCTGCGGGACGCACACCGTTTCGATCTTCCGTAACGGTCTAAGGCCGACCCTCCCGGCGAGGCTAAAAATGCTTTCCGGACCGGGCTGTCCCGTCTGCGTTACCGATCAGGGCTTCATCGACATCACCCTACAACTGGCCCAGCGCGACGATTGCATAATTGCCACGTATGGCGATATGGTTCGCGTGCCGGGTAAAGCCGGCTCGCTGGAGACCATGCACACCTCAAACACGAAGATAGTGCTCAGCAGCGATGATGCACTTGCGCTGGCAAAGAATAATCCCGACAAAACGGTGGTTTTTATAGCGGTTGGTTTTGAAACGACATCGCCGGCGACAGCGGTGGCAGTGGGAGAGGCCGACCGGGACGGCATTGACAATTTCTGTATCCTCAGCGGCCATAAGCTCGTGGTTCCCGCAATGGAGGCCCTTGTTGGCGAGAAGAACCACAAGATAGATGCATTTCTCTGTCCCGGTCATGTCAGCGTAATAATCGGCTCGGACGCTTACATTCCTGTCGTTGAGCGTTTTAACAGACCCTGCGTGGTGGCGGGCTTCGAGCCTATGCAGATTATCGAAGGCATTGCCGAAATCTGCCGACAATTAGCCCGGGACGTCGCCGAGGTAGGATCCGTGTATGACGCCGTGGTTACGCCCGAAGGTAACACAACCGCCCAAAAAATCATCGACAAGTACTTTGAGCCTGCCGATGGTTACTGGCGCGGCCTCGGTAGCATCCCCGGGAGCACGCTCAATCTAAAGGACGAGTACTGCCAATTCGATGCGCTGAATCGGTTCGGCATAGAAGAAGTACCGGCCGAGGACCTTTCCGGCTGCAGGTGCGGCGAGGTGCTTTGCGGCCTGATTGACCCGCCCGACTGTGCTTTGTTTGAGGCAAAATGTACCCCCGATAGCCCTGTAGGCCCGTGCATGGTGAGCAGCGAGGGCGCGTGTGCAGCGTGGTACAAATACGACAGGAAGCGAAAACGCAATTCATGAAAGATACCCAGGCCAAGAAAATCCTGCTCGCACACGGCGGCGGTGGCCGGCTGACCGCCAATCTCATCACAAACAACATTCTACCCAAGTTCAGCAATGAGATTTTAGCTGAATTAGCGGACGCAGCATCGCTCGAACTTGCCTCGCCGACAGTCTGTTTCACCACCGATAGCTATGTTGTAAAGCCTCTGTTCTTCAACGGCGGCGATATTGGAAAGCTGGCCGTTTGCGGAACAATCAACGACTTGGCTGTTGCCGGTGCAAAACCGGCAGCCCTTAGTTTTTCACTCATAATCGAAGAGGGCTTCGAGATTGACGTTCTCGACCGGATTCTTGCAAGCGCAGCCAACGCCGCCAGGCAAGCCGAAGTTTCTATCGTTGCGGGCGATACAAAGGTTGTTGAAGCAGGTGCAGCCGACGGGATTTTTATTAACACGGCCGGTATCGGCACAAAGTTGCAGGGAGTGAATCTATCGCCTGCTGAAATCTCGCCGGGTGACAAGATTATCATCAATGGCAGCATCGGCGACCACGGTATGACGATTATCTCGCAAAGGGAGGGTATAAAGTTTGAATCACAGCTTGAAAGTGATTGTGCATCGCTGTCCGGGCTTACCTGCAAAATTCTTGAAAACCCTGCCGGTCTCAAGTTCATGCGCGACCCGACCCGCGGCGGCCTTGCCGCAACGCTCAACGAAATCGCAAGTGCCGGCGCTTGCAGCATAGAGCTTTATGAAAAAGACATCCCGATTAAGCCGACCGTTCGGGCTGCCGCCGATATGTTAGGCTTTGACCTGCTCGACATCGCCAACGAAGGCAAGGTGGTGATAGTAACCGCACCTGCCATCGCCGACAAGGTGCTGGATATTTGCAAAGGCCATCCGTTGGGCAAAGACGCAAGCATAATCGGCGAGGTCGTCGAATCTGAGGACGGACCCATCGTTGAACTCATCACCAGGGTCGGTGGCCGAAGGATAGTGCAGATGCCCTATGGCCGCGAGCTTCCGAGGATTTGCTGATGCACGAAACGATGGTCGCACAAGGCATCCTGTCCGCGGTTTCGGCTGAAGCGGCCAAATTAGACGCCAAACCTGTATCCGCTAAAATTTCCTGCGGCCAGTTGAACCCAATCAACGATGAGGTCCTGAATTTTGCGTTTGAAGTCGCAGCCAGGGGGACGTTGTGCGAGCAAATGAAGCTGGAGGTGATACATATCCCGCTGACAGCAACGTGCAAAAGGTGTGGCAAAAAGTTCGATTTTGACATATACTCTCCGGGCTGTGCGGATTGTGGAAGTGAGGATTTCAAAATTGCTCCGGACGCACCTCTTTTGTTAGAAGAGATAGAGTTTGAGGATAACTAACAGCATGAAGGTAACACTGCAAAAAAAGATTCTCGGCAAGAATGCCGAATGTGCTCTCCGGAACAGAGCTTTCTTCGCCGAGCACAAGACCCTCTGTTTGAACGTTATCTCTTCACCGGGTTCGGGCAAGACCACGATTATTTCAAGGACAATCCGCGACGCCAAAGACAAAGTCAAAATCGGTGTTATCGAAGGCGACATAAAGACGGATACAGATGCAGCAAAAATCAGGGAAACCGGCGCTCCCGCCGTGCAGATAGAGACAAGGGGCGCCTGTCATCTTTCCGCCCAGCAGATAACGAGCAAACTCGGCGCAATTTCAGCGGGCGAGCTTGACGTTGTTTTCATAGAAAACGTCGGCAATCTGGTTTGTCCCTCGGACTTCGACCTCGGCGAACAGGGGCGGGTGGTTGTGCTTTCCGTGCCGGAAGGAGATGATAAGCCCGCCAAATACCCCGGCACGTTCGCCAAGGCGAATGTTCTGCTGATAAACAAGATCGATTTGCTTGACCACATTGAGTTTGACATCGATAAGGTAATCAGCGACGCCGGCAAGCTGAATTCCGACTTGAAAATCTTCCAGGTTTCAGCTAAAACCGGCCAAGGCATGAACAAGTGGTACAACTGGCTCCTTGGACTTTGCACAAAAACCGCAAAGTGATATATTCGCCCCGACCTGTTACCTGAGCGGCGGACTTTGTACGATGGGTTATTTTGCATACAGGAATGGCAGGTTATTCGCCGATGCAAAAAAATATTTAATTTTCTTGAACTATAATGCCGAAAGCAATATAATATAATTATGGCAAAGATCATATTTTCCTGGGACGACCAAAAGGCGACTCAGAACCTTAAAAAACATGGTGTCTCATTTGAAGAGGCCTCGACGGTTTTCTTTGACGACAATGCCAAGGAGTTTTTTGACCCGGGCCATTCGGCTGATGAAGACAGGTTCCTGATGTTGGGATTTAGCTACCGGTTGCGTCCGCTGGTTGTCTCATACTGCTTCGGTAGGAAAGGAAACCAAATAAGAATTATTTCGGCAAGGAAGGCAACGACAAAGGAGCGAAAAGGGTTTAACAGAGGTGAACTATGAGAAAAGAATACGATTTTTCAAAGATGAAAGGCCGAAAGAATCCATACGCGAAGGTTCTCAAAAAACAGGTAACGCTGCGTCTTGGGGTGGATGTGATTGAATATTTCAAGGAGATGGCCGAAGAGACCGGCATTCCCTATCAAAACCTGGTTAATCTCTACCTGCGTCAGTGCGTTCAATCACACAAAAAATTGACTGTCGCGTAGGAAAACCGACGACCTCATCCTCGGAACTGAAACCCGGCCTGAAAATATTTCAAATTTCAGCTAAAACCGGCCAAGGCATGAACAAGTGGTACAACTGGCTTCTCAGCCGGATAAGTAGTTAATCTTTGACATTGCTCTGTAGAAACCATTGAGATGTCATTCTGAGGCGCCACCTTGTCATTCTGAGGCGCCACCTTGTCATTCTGAGCCGTCCCGGCGCGCCGGGAAAGAATCTCAAACTTTCGTGTGCCTGAGATTCTTCACTTCGCTGCGCTTCGTTCAGAATGACGTTTGCGTACGTTCTGTTCAGAACGACGGTTGGGTGTATTCCGTTCAGAATGACAATTTTCAGACCTTTTCTACAGAGCAGAGATTGAAAAAAGGAGAATAGGTATGTACAAGGCAATGTGTCGTGAGAAAACTCGTGTTTTGATGGTCTTAGTCTGCGCAGCAGTACTTTTGGCATTCTGTGCCGGCGTGCAGGCAAAATGGGCACCTGCCGAGGGGCCGTTGTTGACAAAATGGGCAAAGGACGTTTCACCGAACAAGGTCCATCCGGAATATCCCCGCCCCCAGATGGTTCGTAAGCAGTGGCAAAATCTTAACGGCCTTTGGGATTACGCAATCAGGCCGAAGGACGCCCACAAGCCGGCCGAGTTTGATGGGCAAATAATGGTGCCGTTTCCGGTTGAGTCGGCCCTGTCCGGCGTGATGAAGCCGGTGGGTGAGGATAAAAAGTTGTGGTATCGACGTACGTTTGAGGTCCCCGGCAATTGGAAAGACAAACAAATACTATTACACTTCGGCGCCGTGGACTGGAAGACCACCGTATGGGTAAACGGCGGGAAAGTGGGCAAGCACAAGGGCGGCTATGACAGTTTCACGTTTGATATTACCAATTTATTGAAAGATGCCGGCCCGCATAACATCGTTATGAGTGTGTGGGACCCGGTCGATGCCGGCACCCAGCCTCGCGGCAAGCAGGTAAAAAGACCGAGGGGCATCTGGTACACCTCGGTTACAGGTATATGGCAGACTGTGTGGCTGGAAAGTGTACCCGCCGCATATATTAAGTCGTTAAAAATTGTCCCCGACATCGATGCCGGCGCGGTAACGGTTACGGCTGTGTGCTCGGACGCCGCGGCCGGCTTCAGCGTAGAGGCCCAGGTAAAAGATGGCTGGCGGTCGAAGAATAAAGGTACAGCCGAAGTTGGAAAGCCAGTCGTCATACCGATAAAAGACGCTAAACTCTGGTCGCCGGACTCGCCCTTTCTATATGACCTCAAGGTTACGTTAAAGTGTAATGAGGGCAAAAAGGTCGATGCGGTGGACAGCTACTTCGGGATGCGCAAGATTTCTCTCGGCAAAGACAAAGACGGCTTCACAAGGATGATGTTAAACAACAAGTTTGTGTTCCAGATGGGTCCTCTCGATCAGGGCTGGTGGCCGGACGGGTTGTACCTGGCACCCACGGATGCAGCCTTCAAGTATGACATTGAAGTAACAAAAAAACTCGGTCTCAACATGGCCCGAAAGCACGTAAAGATTGAGCCGGACAGATGGTACTACTGGTGCGACAAACTCGGCCTCCTTGTCTGGCAGGATATGCCCAGCGGCGACAAGTATATCGACCCCGATGGACCTGATTTTGAGCGCAGCGAAAAGTCTGCGCGGCAATTCGAAACGGAACTCAAGAATCTGATAGATAATTTCTACAACCA
Organism: uncultured Pirellulales bacterium; assembly: GCA_964563335.1. Lineage (GTDB taxonomy): Bacteria > Planctomycetota > Phycisphaerae > Sedimentisphaerales > Anaerohalosphaeraceae > QNBT01. Next base: position 7,510 of record CAZLWL010000065.1, on the reverse strand, counting down.
CCCCAGCATTATTGTATGGGTGCCCTTCAACGAGGGCTGGGGGCAATACGATACCGGGCGCATTGCCAAACTGATTAAGAAATTCGACCCGACGCGACTGGTAAATTCCGCCAGCGGGTGGGCGGACCGCCGTGTCGGTGATATGCACGACATACATTCCTATCCCGGCCCCGCTATGCCCCCGCCGGAAGAAAAACGAGCGATTGTGCTTGGCGAATTCGGCGGCTTGGGCCTGCCGCTTAAGGGACACACCTGGCAGGATAAGGAGAACTGGGGCTACCGAAGCTACAAGAACCAAGAGGAACTGACGGCGGCGTACGGGCAGTTGATAAAGAAGTTGTATCCGATGATTGCAAAAGGTCTTTCCGCAGCAGTGTATACCCAGACAACAGACGTGGAGGTCGAAGTCAACGGCCTGATGACATACGACCGGGCGGTCATCAAGATGAAACCGGCCGATGTCGTGAGCATTAACAAAGGATACGTTCCCCCGGTCATAACCAGCGACAAGGAAATCTTCCTCAATTCGGCAACCGCACAAATTATCAACGTGGCCCAGCCAGGCCAAATCAGATATACCCTTGACGGCGGCGAACCTACAAAGAGTTCGCCTGTTTATACGGGACCTGTAACAGTTACCGAAACGGCTACCATGAAGGCGCGGACATTTTGGCCGGATGGAACAAAAAGCGAGGTGAGCGAGAACAGTTGGGAAAAGGTCAGCCTGCGACCGTCAAAAAAGGGCAGTGGTTTAAAATCCGGTCTGCAATATGCCTACTATGAACAGAGCGAGGAGCATCGACCGGAGAGGCTGCCTGATTTTAGCCGGATGAAGCCGAAGGATTTTGGGATTGCGGATAAATGTGACCTAAGCCGCACGCAGCGGGATGAATACTTTGCACTTAAATTCGAGGGCTTCATAAAGGTCCCTGCGGGCGGCATCTATACATTCTACACGGACTCCGATGACGGCAGTCGGCTTTATATTGACTCTGTGGAAGTTGTCGAGAACGATTATTCCCACCCGATGAAAGAGGAATCGGGCCAGATTGCCTTAAGTGCAGGAACGTATCCGTTTAAGCTTACCTTCTACCAGGGCATGGGCGGCAAAGGTCTTGTAGTCAGGTACAAGGGACCCCAAATAAAGAAGCAGCCGATACCATCGGAGGTTCTGTTCCATAAAGATTAGTGCTCGTACCGATACCGGTGCAGATGAGCTTGACTGGAACGGTAACGGGCAATTGACAACAAGCGTAACTGCGGCTTTGGAATATAACTGGGAAGGAAAACTCCGCTCGGCTACCGGAGGTTCCGACTCGATCAGCCTCAAATACGATCCTTTGGGTAATCGGGAAAATTCTCAATTCTGGATTCAGGATGATTGCACAATCATTGCATTTGAAAAGAACACTATACCGCGGTATATTATGTTATCAGCCGACAGAAGCAAAATGGTTGTAATTGACTCATATTATTTTGCTCCGGGCCCACATGCACGAATGCCTGAACTTTTCAAAAAATAATGCTTTTTAACCATTTACTCGGTTAGAGGCTCGTTGTATTAGTATAAAGTCAAATAAGTTGATAAATGTGTTTTTGTAAGCCTCTATTCTTTATGGGCCAATGTAATTACCGAAAAAACAGCAATAAAAAAAATCCATTGTTAGGGATAACATGATGGCATAACAGGCTAAGTAAAATAAATCTTTCTTCGAAAAATAATACAAAACAAAGGATGTCAGATAGATAACAATGCCTATAGCTCTGATTATATCCCAGTGATATGAATCATAAACAAACTTTGGATAGGTGAGAATGCAAAGAGGGTTCAAACAAAATAATATCCCCAAGGGCACCCAAATTAACAATGCAAGCAAACTGATCCACTTATACTTCCACCTGATTGGGTATCGTTTCTTGCCAAAAAGCACTACGAGGTTTGTAATAATATAAAACAACGGAGACCAAATGATAATCAAGTATGATGATGCAAATAAATCTCCCATTTAGGCTCCCTATAAAAAATTGTCTCTATTTTTTGCTCTTGCAGGTTCATTTCAAGATTTTTGCACAAAAAGCTTCTTACGTATAAAGGCTATGATCTCACGAATAGTTCCGATGAAAAACATGAAAATACCACATATTCCCAACATTATATAAAGCACCAAAACAACCTTACCAAAATTGTCAAGAAAATCAAGATGCCAACGTTTAGCCATTGAGATGAGTTTTGCTAATTTTTCATCGGTTATCCCTGAATTATTTTCAAATAATGCGTATTTGACATTCGCACCATCAAAATTCGTACCGCTGAGATTACATCTGATAAACTCTGCATGGTTTAGATCGACCTGTGAAAAATTTGCTTCTGAAAGATCAGAGTCAATAAATTTACAAAAAAAAGAAGTGCTTCCGGTAAAGTCGGCCTTACAAAGTTTTGCTTTGGAAAATTTTTGATACCATCCTAATTCACAATTCCGTAATTTTGAACCACTTAAATCAATGCCTTCAAAAATAGTAAATGCAAACTTAGCTCCATCTAATTGAGCTTCTTGTAATTGTGTGCCACTCAAATTCGCATAACTAAATCTCACATTATTAAGCAAAGCTCCCTTAAGATTAAGATTTGATACATCAATATTCATCCAATCTTTACCGCTAAAATTAACTCCATTGGCTACTCTATTTTCTAAATCCTGACCTTTTGCGATAGCACCCCTTTGACTTAAATAGTCACGTTGATCTTCGCTCATTTCAGCGTTAATCGCCAGCGTATCTTTGCATATCACATCGGTAATATTTGCCCCATGCAAATTAACTTCATCTAAAATTGCATCAGTCATATCCGCTTTGCTCAAATCTGCACCTTGCAAATCAACAAGTCTTAAAATTGCACCTCGTAAATCAACACCCGATAGATTTGCACCGCGAGCTTTTACACCTTCACGCAAACCTGAGCTATCGCTCCCAAAACCTTTCACACCTCGCAGGTCTGCATACTCAAAACTGCAGCGATCAAGATTAACTCCTGAAAAATCTGCATTACGTATATCAGCCCGAACAAAATCAGCAAAAGCTATATGCGCATTGGTTAAATTAGCTCTGCGAAGATCGCATTCAGTAAAATCACCGCCAACTAACAATGTATCACTTAAATCTACATCACTTAAATCAAGATGGCTTAGATTACTTGAAATCTCTTCGCTAAATCTCTTCAGATTAGGAATCCTACCCGCAGCACGTTCTGCTTTCACATATTCCCTTACGGCTTCTCCATTCCCATCACTTGCAAAACTCCCGAAAGGACATAAAAGAATGATAATTGCCAAAGTAAAAAGGAATGACTTAACATTAAAAAACAACTTATTACCCAAAGCCTTAAACTTAATTTTACCGACATTTCTCATTTGAAAGCCTAAAAACACAATTCAGTTCTTCTGATATCAACATTATTATTTTCACCTTGAATTGTCAAGAAGCTTCTTTTTATCCTAAGCTCCTGGCCTGCCCCCGTTTGTTGTACCAGCTGCTATGAGAGAATCTCACGCTTAATCTCCTTGTCTTGAGGAAGGCGGTGGATAACTAAAGGGATAACTAAAGGGGTCAGGGTGGAAAATTTTCTATTTTCTATTGTATATTTGTCATTAGTGATTGGTGAATAGGTTGTTGAATCCCGACCCGTTCGGCTTTGCTCAGGACAGGCAAGTCGGGATGATTTTTAATGCTGGATGCCGGATCAAGTCCGGCATGACAAAAAAACAATCCGCGGTTTTGTGTCGCCCTTTCAGGGCTTTTTGTTTTTTGGGGATGCTCTTTACCCAGGGCTGCGCTTCGCTTGGCTTGGGCTACTATCTTTCGCCCCTTTGGGGCTGAATATGGGAAGGCCGCGGGTGAAACTCTGCAATACATGAGAACCGCGGGTGACACCCGCGGCTAAATAATTACCCGTCACTTACGTTTCGGGCTCTGTGGGGTTGCGATATGTCGCTCCTTTGGGGTCGCTATATCTTCACCCTTTTCTGACGAAAAGGGTGCCACGCGATACACGTTTTGTAGAAACAAGTTTCCCGGCATCGGGCCACAAAAACAGTCGGCCTGCACAAAAAACTCTACAAACGGAATACCTCTGTTACAACGAATCAAAGGTTTATTGTTGATATTGCGGGTAAGCCGCCTATAATACTATGTGCCGTAGATACGAATGAGCAGGGGTAAAGAAGCGGCCGATACCATCGAACGTTCTGTTCCATAAGGATTAGTGCAGGTCCGGCAGCGAAGGTGAAACATGAAAATCGTAAAAATTACAGGTCCCAGCAAGGCCGAGCTTATTGACGTGCCGGATCCCGAAGCAAAGGGCCAATTTGCAGTAGTAAAGATACTGTCGGCGCCGATGTGCACCGAGTACAAGGACTTCAGGGACGGCCAAGTCTCGCAATCCATCGGCCATGAAGCCGCCGGTGAAGTTGTCGAAGTCGCCCAGGCCGGGCCGGTGAAGGTAGGCGACCGCGTCGTAGTGATGCCGCAGCTTCCGTGTGGAATCTGTCCACTGTGCCTTAAAGGCGAATACATTCACTGCCAAAACTGCCTCGACCTCGCCAGGGTTGCAGATTATCCTCATGGAAGCGGCACGTACGCCCAGTACATGCTCAAGCACGATTGGCTGCTCGTGCCGATACCGGACAGTATGACCATCGACCATGCCGCGATGGCCTGTTGCGGCCTTGGCCCGACCTTTGGGGCAATGCAAATCATGCAAGTTGACTCATTTGACACGGTGCTGATTACCGGCATGGGGCCGGTCGGGCTGGGTGGTGTGATCAATGCGGTCTATCGCGGCGCTCGCGTAATTGCAGTATCAAGGACACCGTACCGCGCGAACCTGGCCAAGCAATTAGGGGCCGATGTTGTGATTAATCCCGATGACAAGGACGCCACCAAACAAATCATGGATTTGACCAATGGCCGAGGTGCTGATAAGGCCGTCGAGTGTTCAGGTGTACCGGCAAGGATGCGGCTGCTTATCGACGCCGTCCGGCGAAAAGGACAAATTACCTTTGTGGGCGAAGCCGGCGACCTGACCATCAAGGTCAGCGATGACATGATTTGCAAGGGCCTGACCCTCCACGGCGCATGGCATTACAATCTGGCCGATACACCTCGGATTATGCGGATTATCGCCGACTGTGCCGATAAACTTGACAGACTCATAACCCATATTCTACCCATGAGCAGGGTCGCCGACGCCTTTGAATTGCAACTTACCGGCCAATGCGGCAAGGTCGTGCTCCACCCCTGGGACTGATTCCGCCCTTGCGGCATTTCACCCAGTGTATCTCTAATCTGCCGAAAAACACAAAAAACCTGTGAAATATTCGTCCTGAGCCTATATACTATCTGCCATCTCGATTTGCTCTGTTAAAAAGTTCTGAAAATCGTCATTCTGAATCCCGATGTATCGGGATGAAGAATCTTGTGCGTACGAAAATTTGAGATTCTTCGCCTGCGGCTCAGAATGACAAGGTGGCGCCTAAGAATAACATCGATAGAGCAATTTTGATTATGAGTTGGTGATAAGAGCACTATGGACCATTTTCATTACAAAAATGGCAGATTGTTTGCCGAACGGGTCGATGTTGCCGACATCGCCGCCGAAGTCGGTACGCCCGCATACATCTACAGCAAAGCCACTTTTCTCGACCATCTCCGAAAAATTCAGGCCGCTTACACGCATGTTGAGCACATGATTTGCTATTCGATTAAGGCCTGCGGCAATATAAATATATTGAAGTTTATGGCTCAGGCCGGCAGCGGTTTCGATATTGTCAGCGGAGGTGAGCTGTACCGTGCACAATCAGCCGGCGCCGACTGCTCAAAAATTGTCTATGCCGGCGTCGGCAAAACGGACGCCGAGATCACAGAAGCGCTCAACGCACAAATCGGTTATTTCAATATAGAATCGGAAGCCGAACTTGAAAACCTTATCGAGTTGGCCAAAAAGACCGGCCAAACGACCAAAGCCGCCCTGCGTGTAAATCCCGACGTTGACCCCGGGACGCACACGTACACCGCCACGGGCAAAAAAGAAACGAAGTTCGGCGTCGATATTGAACGAGCCCGAAAGATCTTTGCGAAGTACGGTAAGGACAGGAGTGCGCAGCTTTGCGCGATTCATGTTCATCTCGGTTCCGCGGGAAAAACGGTTGAACCATACGCAGAAGCGGTACGCAAGATAGTTGCACTTATTGAGCAATTGAGAAGCGACGGTTTCGTAATAGAAGCGCTGGATATCGGTGGAGGGTACGGCGCAGATTATGAAACGGACACTGCGCCGACCGCTGCCGACTACGCCTCGGCTATTATTCCCCTGGTGGCGGATCGCGGCCTCAAGCTGATTCTGGAACCGGGTGCAACCATTGCCGCGAATTCAGGAATATTATTGACGAAAGTTTTGTACCTCAAAACAGGTGGCGAAAAGAAGTTCGTCATCGTCGATGCCGGAATGAATGACCTTATCCGTCCACCTTTGTATGGCGCTTTTCACTTTATCTGGCCAACAGCCGTGGACGAAAAATTTGTGCCCGCCAAAAGGGAAAGGCAACTCAAAATTGGGGGCCTCGAAGTTGTTGATGTGGTCGGCCCGATATGCGAAGCTGCTGATTTCTTCGCGCAGGACCGCGCGATGCCGCCTGTAACGCGCGGCGACCTTATTTCAATCTTCACAGCGGGTGCCTATGGGTACACCATGAGCAGCAATTATAACGGCCGGGTACTGTTAGCCGAGGTGCTTGTTGACGGCGACAAGTTCACCGTAATAAGGAAACGTCAGACCTACGAAGATTTGATTACGTTGGAGACAATGGATTAACACGCTGTGTGATGGCAGGATTCAGCTTCAAGATAATTGGGAAATCGTTCAGAGCGGTCAAGAAGCACGCTTTGACATTTCTGGCAGGTTTTGCATTTGCCATACTGTGCTTTGTCGGACTAAATGCAGCGATGGAAACTACGTCAACGTCACAGTATTGCGGCCGCAGGTGTCACGAGATGCAGACCGCATACCAGACCTGGCAGCTTTCCGAACACGGCTCCGGCAGCAGCGGTATCCGCGTCGAATGCATCGAGTGCCACCTCTCTCCGAAAGAGAAGTATTTCGCGTATGTCGCGGCCAAGGGATATTGTGGCGCCAAGGGCGTTTACAAGCACTACTTCGGCGGCGAGTACGATTTGGAAAAGACTCGCAAAAAGGTTTTGGACTCGATGCGGGACGAAACGTGCGTCTACTGTCATGACAGCTTATTAGTCAGGCCCAGCGGTCCTGCTGTGAGAATTGCACACACGGCCTCATTAGCTCGTCCGAACTCGCCGGAAGCCCGATGTCTGGCATGTCATGAGGACACAGGCCATCAGCGCAAGGACAAAACTCGTGATGACTAACGTAGGGTATGCTGTGCATACCAATTTCTTCTTGCAATGATTTCCGCTGACGCTATACTCATGGGCTGAATTGGTA
>CAZLWL010000064.1:0-14046 GCA_964563335.1 uncultured Pirellulales bacterium | reverse complement strand
CGGCCGCCCAATCCCGCAAAAACAAACCCAATTCAAACCCAATTCAAACCCAATTGGCTGGAGGCCCAAAATGAACATAAATAAAGTATTAACAAAGGGATATGAAAATAAACGCCTTTTTAGACGTGCAGAAAACAAACCCAAACAAAGCCAACGCACTCTCATCGCAGCCCCTGACCGTGATAAAAGTGGTTTTGTGATTGCACAAATAGTCCAAACTCTCTATAACGTCAATATGCCTATCGACTGTGGAAATAGAGCCGAACCTGAGCGACCGCTAACAGAAAATACCATCCGAAAAGCGCAGATTAAAGTTACTGTAATGTCAATGTTGTACCTTGTTGAAAGTTGTCAGCCGTGATAAAAATCGAATTCAAAAAAGGCTGGGCACCCTTATTCGAGGATGCCGGCTTCGTATCGCTTGAGGATTTCTTCGACTACTCCGCCGGCCAAACCATAAATAAAAACAAAAAAAGAGAAGTTGTCGCCATGACGTTTAATACCGTCGGCGCCAAGAAAGAACTCTTTATGAAGCGTTTTTTCAAGCCGCACTTCAAGGACATGCTCTTTACCATCCGCAATTTCGGCAGCCTCTGCTCGCAGGCCGCCTGTGAATGGAAAAATATAAACATATTGCTCCGACATGGCATAGCCACCTATCACCCCGTTTGCTACGGCCAACAGATGCACTTAGGCCTGGAGAAAAAATCGTTCATCATCACAGAGAAAATCAACGGCCCGCCCCTCACCGATTTTGTGGCCGCCAACTGGCTGCAACTGGCCCAGCCACAAAAAGAAAAAATCATCACCGCAATTGCAAAATTCATCCGAAAGATACACAACGCCAAAATCAGCCTGCCCGACCTATACCTCTGGCACATATTCATAACAAAGACACCGTTACCTGATGAGGTTAGCGAAGATGACTTTGCGGTGATTGACCTGCACCGTATGCGCATCAATGCTGCAAATAGAAACGGCCGAATCAAAGACCTCGGTGCTCTCGATTTCAGCATGTCGGAAAAATACTTCGACGATGGTCTCAGGGAGTTTTTCCTGAATGCTTACACAAACACCGCCGGCGGCGGTGAAAGAATTGCTCTTTCTCGCAAAATCAAAAACCGCTCACGCGTATTAGCCGCTCGCCGAAGAAGACCCGACTACTGACTCGGTAACTTCAGGGTGCCGGCCGGCTTGTGAAATAGCGCCCCTCCAATAATACGGTTGTCCTCCATTTCTGCATCGGGGCACCGCCATCCAATCGAAAATCTGCCGTCATTCATCAACTCATCCATGAACTTACCCGTCGCAGCAACCCACGCACCTTGTCGGTACTTGTCATAAGTCTGTGATACGTCCTCGACTACCGGCACAACCCTGCCGAAGTAATGAACAAATCCCGACGACACGTCCTTGTACGCAACCAAATCATCCGATTGCCGAATCCGCGAGGCCGCACTTACGGCAAATTCCTTGGTGTAGTAGCTTTTGCCCTTGACCACTGCAAGGGAATTATACGCGGGCATAAACAAGGCACAATAGCCCACGAAGATCGCCGCGCACCCAAAAGCCGGCCTTTTCTTTACGAAGAATAATACTATCACCGCAGCGATAGCCAGACTCAGCACCGAGATGATTGCTGTCTGACCGGCAACGGCGTATTGTCCTTCCAAGGCCGCATAAACAGGCACGCCGACCGCACCGGCGACAAGCGCTCCCACATGAAACAGAAGCATATTCCGCGCGAACCTGCCCGTGTAGGCATCATGGCTAAAAGCCATATCTTCGAATAGTATCCCAACCAGTATCGCCATCGCAGGCATGGCCGGCATAATATAGTGCATACGTTTGCCGCTCGACAGCGACATAATCGCCACACCGCCGGCGAACCACAGCCACAAAAACATCATCGTCTTTTGCTTCTCGTCCCAGATCTTGTAAAACGGCGCCGCCAGAGCCATCGGCAAAAAAACCGACCACGGCAGCATGAACTGCAGCATCACGTGCAGATAATAATATGAAGGTTTGCTGCTCCCGCCGAACCCGCCAAAGAAGCGGTCAACAAATTCCCTCTTCCAGAACGCTATCGTGTTTGTTTCACCCCCCGCCTGCGCCAGCCTGTTTGCCAACAATGTTGGCCACGCCAGAACAATCAACAGAAAAATTACCACACCCGCTATCGGCAGCAGCTTCGGCACGGTCTTCCATTCCCCAAATATCAGAAAATAGAAAAACAGCGGCGCCAAAATCAGCGGCAAAGGCGCAGGCCCTTTCGCCAACATCGCAACCCCGAAACTCGCCCAGAATATCAGCATGTAAACGACTTGTCTTTTTCGCCCCGCAGCCTGGGTTGCCGAGTAAAAGGCAAGAAACGCTGTTGCGACAAAACATGCAAGCGACATTTCCGGCCTGGCGCTGCGACCGTAACGGACAAACCCCAGAGACGTTGACCATATAAGAGCCGATAACACCGCCGTCCGGAATCCGAGCCATCGCTTTACAAAGTACAGAATTGCCAACGTCGAAAGTATCGCGCACGCTACACTCGGGACCCTGGCGGCAAACTCATCGATGCGCCCGCCAAGCTTGCCCGCAAGCGCCACAAGCCAGTAATTAAGCGGCGTCTTCTCAATCCGCAACTGCCCGTTATAACTCGGCACCACCCAGTCGCCGCTTTCGAGCATTTCGCGGGCGGTAACGGACACAAAGCACTCGTGCCCGTCTAAAGTTCTCGCCCCAAGCTTCCACCCGGCCGTTATCGCCGAAATCAATATCACACAGCAAACGGCCACTACTTTCTTTGTTATCAAATTGCTTTGGCCCAACCCCATCTTCGTCCTGTTCCGTCAAGACTTTATCAGCCTGATTATCTCTTCAAGGTCGTTCGCAGCTTCCACCGGTGGATTACTGAACCGGCCCTGCTTTTCTTTGTGATAATTGACTGTAACATTCGGGTCTTTCAATGCATGTCCGGTCAGCACGCACGCCACTCTTTCATCCGCCCCGATGATACCGTCAGCTCTCAGGTGCTTTAACCCCGCAATCGTCGCCGCAGATGCCGGCTCGCAACCCAAACCATACATGCCGACCTGCGCCTTGGCATCGAGAATTTCTTCATCCGTTACCGCCAAGACAACACCATTGCAAACATCGAGAGCCCGCAGGCACTTCTTCAAGTTCACCGGTCTGGAAATCTCAATCGCAGATGCGCACGTATGCGGCGAAAAATTGCGAGCCGTTAAATCCGCGTAAAAGTCGTCGATTATCGACTGCTCAACCCTGCCGCCGTTCCACCGCAGCTTCTTGTTATTGAAAAGGTCCGCCAACGTATCCGCCCCCGTCGCGTTGATTATCGCCATCCGCGGAATTCGCTCTATCAGGCCCAACTCCTTCAACTCGGAAAACATCTTGCCGAACGCACTCGAGTTACCCAGATTCCCCCCCGGCACGATAATCCAGTCAGGCACCTCCCACCCCAACTGCTCGATAATCCGAAGCATAATCGTCTTTTGCCCCTCAAGCCGAAACGGGTTCATCGAGTTCACAAGATATATCCCCAACTCGCTACAGACGTCCTGCACCTGCCGCATGCAGTCGTCGAAATCGCCGCGTATCTGGATAGTGTGTGCCCCAAAATCCATCGCCTGGCTCAGCTTGCCAAACGCAATTCTGCCCGACCCGATAAGCACCGTGCACTTGAGGCCGCAACTGTGAGCGTAAATCGCCATCGACGCCGATGTGTTGCCCGTCGAAGCGCAAGCACTGGACTGGGCCCCCACCATCTTCGCATGGCTGAACGCCGCCGCCATACCGTTATCCTTGAATGAGCCTGAAGGGTTCAGGCCCTCGTATTGCAGATACAGGCGCCCCGGCTGCATATCAACCTGCTTGGCTAAGTCGTCGTTTTGCTGCAGAACTGTCTGCCCTTCGCCGATTGTTACCGTATATTTATCATCGCAGAAATCGAGCAGTTCGCGGAACCGCCACACGCCCGAAAAATCCAGCCTGTCGTCTCTCGTCGCCCATCTCTTGGCGATATCCGACATCTTGCCGGGCACTTCGATCTTGTCCCAGTCGTACACAACGTCTAAAAGCTCTCCGCACTCGGGACACTTAAACAGCGACCGACCGCAGTCAAACTCGGCTGCGCAATCCGGATTGATACATTTCTGAACGGCCGTGTCGGTATTCTTCGACATATTTACTCCTTCACGTTCAACTTGGCGATATTACTAACTCAAACTGACTACCTTCAAATTATATACTACAGGTGAAGTTTTAACAAAAAAATAATACAATTTATCCCTCCGGTGAAGATTGTCCCTGCCGGGCTCAAAGGTAACCGTCCCCCCTTCGCCGACAAATGCGCATCTGCCCCACTGCCGCGGCCCCGACCTGGCCGACCGCCCCGGCCCCGAAGATAATCCGCCCGCCTGTAGCGAATTCAAATCCCATCGTTATCCTTTGTCATCCCGGACTTGATCCGGGATCCAAAATCCCGATATATCCCCGAGGTATCCCCGATAAATCGGGACACGCGGGACACGCGGGACTCAAAATGCGAGTTTCCAAAACAATGTTTAGTAACTTGTTCCATTAGTAACTCAAACTGACCGTTTTTAGGCCGCGAGGAGTTTTTCCAGGCGGCGAATAACAGGTTTTTCATGACTATATTTGATGACATCATTATGATGGAAGATGGCGTTGCCTTCGAGATGACCCGCCGGCTTGCGACCGAAGAAGGTATTTTCGCCGGCATCTCCAGCGGCGCCGCTGTTGCCGGGGCGATGCGTGTAGCCCAGGGCATGAAATCCGGGACGGTCGTAACAATCCTCCCCGACCGGGGCGACCGGTACCTCAGCACGATGCTTTTCCGTTCCGTTTGCGCAAAGTGCCCCCCGTAACCTGTTCCCCGTTCAGTCAAAGCTGATTCATTTTCTGATTGCAATGCTCGCCAATTGCGACTATTCTACTGTCATGAAGCCATTAGCACGAAATAGTCTGTTCCAGCCGGAAGTTACAGCACGCTTCCCGTCGACGCGATACCAGGGAAGTAAAGCAAAATTAGCAGACTGGATATGGAGTCATTTGGAGGGCCTTGACTTTTGTACCTGCCTTGATGCGTTCGGAGGCACTGGGGTAGTGGGTAACCGGTTCAAGCAAGAAGGAAAACAAGTTACATACAATGATGTCCTTAGATTCAACTATTACTTCGGGCTGGCTCTTGTTGAAAATGATAATGTGTTCTTAGAAGATGAAGATGTCTCCTGGATTTTGGAGAGGCATAAAGATATCGCCTATCCGACCTTTATCCAGGATACATTTGGCGGTATCTATTTCACAGATGAGGAGAACGCCTGGCTGGACCGTACAATCACTAATATACGACAGTTTGACGATAAATATCGCTTTGCCCTTGCCTTCTTCGCCCTTGCTCAATCGTGTATCGTCAAGAGGCCATATAATCTTTTCCATCGCAAGAATCTTTACGTACGCCTTGCCGATGTCAAGCGGAGTTTCGGGAATAAAGTATCCTGGGATAAGCCATTCCCTCAATGGTTCGGGTATTTTGCCAGGGAGGCCAACAGAGGAGTAGCTCCGGGAGCGCTTCCATGCAAGGCATTAAATGCAGACGTGATGGACATAGATGAAGAATACGACCTGGTCTATATCGACACCCCCTACATTTCCAAACAAGGTGCTGCCGTAGACTACGCCGATTTTCACCATTTTCTTGAAGGTCTGTGCTTCTATGATCGATGGAAAGACCTTATTGATTGGAAGTCAAAACACCATCGTATGTTTCGAAAACCTAATCCCTGGTCCGACAAAAGGACTGTCCACAAGGCGTTCGACGAGCTTTTCTCCAAATTCTCGAAGAGCATTATTGTCGTTTCGTATCGAAGCGATGGTATCCCTTCTATAAATGAACTTTCATCTCTTCTTAAGCGATATAAGTCCGCCGTCCGCATAGAGACGTTTGGACAATATAAATATGTACTTTCAAAAAATAACAAATCAAAAGAAACTCTTATAATAGGAACATAGAAACTCAGTTGCTAAGATGGACCAGAAACAATTCATAAAGCAGCTTACTGCTGAAATAGACAACTTCTTCAAGGCACTTTCGACAGATTCTGGAGATTGGGTAGTTAAAGGATTCATCTGGATGAATTACCTAACCAAGGATGTGGCCCGTGCAATTGACTCACCAATTCCATTCCATAACTTAGAAGAATATTGGATATGGAAAAAGCGGGGCAAGAACAAGTGAAAAGGTAAACTGCGAAGGTGCTATGAACATGGCCGCGAGCGAATTATCTGAACGCCTTGACTTTATCCGGGCGATTGTTGCCGAAGACAACAAGAGCGGTAAATGGGCCGGCTGGGTTATCACGCGGTTTCCGCCGGAGCCTAACGGCTATCTGCATATCGGACACGCAAAGAGCATCTGTCTCAATTTCAGTATCGCCGCTGAAAACAAAGGCGGCCGATGCCACCTTCGATTTGACGATACCAATCCGGTCAAGGAAGAAGCCGAATACGTTGAATCGATAAAGCAGGATATTCGCTGGCTCGGTTGGGACTGGGGCGAGAATCTGTACTATGCTTCCGATTACTTCGAGCAGATGTATGAATACGCAGTCCAGCTCATCAAAGCCGGCAAGGCTTATGTCTGTGACCTGAGCGGCGACCAAATCAGGGAATATCGCGGCACGCTCACCGAACCAGGCAAGAACAGCCCGCACCGCAACCGAAGTATCGAGGAAAACCTTGACCTTTTCGAGCGTATGCGGGCAGGCGAATTTCCCGATGGCTCACGAACACTCCGGGCCAAAATCGACATGGCCTCGGCGAACCTGAACATGCGTGGCCCGGTCATGTACCGTATCCTGCACGCGACCCATCACCGGACGGAAGATAAATGGTGCGTTTATCCGATGTACGACTGGGCACACGGCCTCGAAGATTCAGTCGAAGGAATCACACATTCGATTTGTACGCTCGAATTTGAGAACCATCGGCCGTTGTATGACTGGTTCCTTGACCGGTTGGGAGTTCATCACCCTCAGCAAATTGAGTTCGCCCGCCTGAACCTGTCATATACCGTAATGAGCAAGCGAAAGCTCCTGCAATTGGTCCAGCGAGGTATGGTCAACGGATGGGACGACCCGCGGATGCCCACTATATCCGGCATGCGCAGGCGCGGCTATTCGCCCGCGGCCATTCGCCAATTCTGCAAACGTATCGGCGTCAACAAGTTCAACAGCACGGTCGATATTGCCCTGTTAGAGCACTGCGTCCGCCAGGACTTGAACAGGCACTCACCACGAGTAATGGCGGTCCTTAGACCGCTGAAGGTAATAATCGACAACTACCCCAAAGACAAGGTCGAGCAACTCGAGGCCATTAACAACCCGGAAGACGCCGGTGCCGGCACAAGACAAGTGCCGTTTTCGCGCGAGTTATACATCGAGCGGGACGATTTCATGGAAGAGCCGCCCAAGAAGTTCTTCCGTTTGGCCCCAGGTCGAGAGGTGCGCCTAAGATACGCATATTTCATTACATGTAAAGACGTGGTCAAAGATGCCAACGATGAAGTCACCGAGCTGCATTGCACCTACGATCCCGCCACGCGAGGCGGAGATGCCCCCGATGGTCGCAAGGTCAAATCCACCCTGCACTGGGTCTCAGCCGCCCATGCGCTACCCGCCGAAGTGCGGCTGTATGACCATCTTTTTACAAAGGAAAAACCGGATGATGTTGCAGAAGGTGCCGATTTCACTTCAAACCTGAATCCAAACTCACTGCAAGTCCTTGACAACTGCCGCGCTGAGCCTTCTCTGACAGATGCCGAGCCATTAAGCAGATTCCAATTCGAAAGGTTAGGCTACTTCTGCGTTGACCCTGACAGCACCGCCCGCAGGCTCATATTCAATCGGACCGTAACCCTGCGTGATACATGGGCCAAAATCCAAAAAGCGCAGCACAAGTAAAAACACACAATCACTACCGCTACATCCGCGGAGGCACCAAATTGCCTCAGCCCCGGCGCCGGGCCGCTGGTTTCCGGACACTGAACCATCACAAAAAAAATACAAAAATTTTTGTTGCAGTCTCAAACAGGTCTGAGATAATACCGGATTACGAATGTCGGGGGTTAAAAACAGAAAAAGGAGCTTTAATGGGACCAGTACTACATGGGCTGATAAAACTTCAAAGTGTTGAGAACCGGCTCCGTGCTGTCAAATCCAAGCTTGCAAGATGCAGAAGAACCATAATATTCCAGGAAAACCAGTTGAGGACTCTCCAAAACGGCCTCGAGGCAAAACACGAAGAGATTAAGCTGGCGCGGATCCAGGTTGACCGTCTCGAATTGGAGCTTAAGGACAGGGATGAACGCATAGCCAGGCTGCGAGCGGTCCTGAATATGGCAAAAACGAACAAAGAATATGCAGCTATCCTGACAGAGCTTAATACGTCCAAGGCCGATAATGCCAAGCTTGAGAATCAAATCCTTGATTTGATGAAGAATATCGAGGCGGACGAAGCCGGCTGTGGCCAAATACAAGAGCAGATTGATGAGCAAAAGGGTAAACTGGACGAGCTTCGCAGGGATGCCGGGACTAAGGCGGCCGGATATGAAGCCGAGATTGAACAGATACAGCGCGAGTGGGACCTGGCAGCTAAGACGATCCCACCCGACGCGCTGGGGGTTTTCAAACGAG
The DNA here is from genome assembly GCA_964563335.1 of uncultured Pirellulales bacterium. Classification (GTDB taxonomy): domain Bacteria; phylum Planctomycetota; class Phycisphaerae; order Sedimentisphaerales; family Anaerohalosphaeraceae; genus QNBT01. The sequence goes on along the minus strand of CAZLWL010000064.1, from coordinate 5,317 downwards.
TCGCGGAAACTTACGATGGCGAGGCCCTGGCAGCAGCCAGTAAGGAAAACGAGAGGGTCGAGATTTTTAGCTGTGGCGGCTGCTTTATGAGGCTGCCTGCCGAAACTGTGAATCAACTGATGACGAAGGATGACATTATCCGGTGCTCAAATTGCACGCGAATTTTGGTGCTTAAAACCGGGGAGAGTTAGAATTTGCACGAGCACATAATCATCTACACCGACGGCGGAAGCCGAGGTAATCCGGGACCGGCAGCAGCGGCTTTCATTTTAGCAGACGCAGAGGAGAACATAATCGAGGGCAAAGCGTTCTTTTTAGGCGATACCACCAGCAACGTAGCCGAGTACACCGGCCTGGTAAAGGCACTATCGGCTGCGAAACAGGCAGGAGCAAAGACTATTGAGGTCTTCAGCGACAGCCAGCTTATGGTCAGACAAATTAACGGCCAATACAGGGTCAAGAGCCAAAAACTCAAAGAGCTGTTCACTAACTGCGCAGGATTATTAGCAGAATTTGCAAGCTGGCAAGTAACACATGTTACCAGAGACAGAAATAAACGGGTCGATAAGCTGGTTAATCGTGCGATGGATTTGAAAAAGGATGTCACTCTTAGGGCCCAAAGCAGCCCACCCAGGCCCAAGCCGACCCGGCTGGGTGTATTAATAAGCGGCGGCGGCAGGACAATACTAAACATACAGAACCAAATCGAAGCCGGCGAGCTTAACGCTAAAATCGTCCTTGTGATAAGCTCCCGCGCAGCTATTAAGGGCATCGAGCGGGCCAAGAACATCGGACTTGACCCAAGAATTATTCGCAGAAAAGACTTCGATGATATTAAGTCGTTCAGTAATAGGATTTTCGAGGAACTGAAAGAATCCAGGGTGGATTTGGTTGTCCAGGCCGGTTGGCTCTGTCTTTGGCACATACCGGCAGAATACGAGAACCGAGTCATGAACATCCACCCGGCACTGTTGCCGAGTTTCGGTGGACAGGGCATGTGGGGCCATCACGTTCATGAGGCGGTGCTCAAAGCGGGGTGCAAAATCAGCGGTTGTACCGTCCATTTCTGCACGAATGAGTATGATGTGGGACCAATTGTCGTGCAGCGCAGCTGCGAGGTTAAGGATGACGACGATGCCGATTCGTTGGCAGCCAGAGTCTTCGAGCAGGAATGCATCGCCTATCCCGAGGCGATTCGGCTGTTTTGTGAAAACCGATTGGCCATTGAAAACGGCGTAGTGAAACACTTGGAGCCCCAGATGCTCAGAAGGTGAAGACCCTCTCGTTAGAAACCTGTCGAAAGCACTGATATCGGGAAATGTTCTGTTTACTGGTGTCGCGTTAGAATGAACCAACGGCAGAAATCGATAATTATCAGATCCGTTGTTGTGATTGTGGGCACGGCCGCTTTTGTTGCAGTGATGCTTAATGTGAGGGACTACGTCAACAGGGCCGAAGCCATGCGAACGATGGAGTACCTTGGCGAAAAGGTGCGCCAGTACCGGGCCAAATATAACTCGACCCCCCCCAAATCCTATCTCACCGGCCAAAGGACAGACTTTCAAGATGCCAGGCTGGGTGATTTCGAGTACAGGGCACCGTGGATTGAATTCGGCGCAAGTCCCGATATAATCTTAGCTTACGCACGCAAAAATTATCAGTTCCTCGTTGGAAAAGGTTACGTCGTGATGCGGCTGGACGGACACGTTGAATGGATGGAAAGAGCCGAGTTCAAAGAGCTGTTCAGCAAGCAGCAAACTGAGGCCGAAATCGAACTCCTCCAAAAGCCAAGGAAATTTTAGCCCAACCACTCAAACCAAAGCCACACTCTCGTCTTGCTCCAAAGACCTGTCGGCGAAAAGTCTGGTTACCCTTTCCCGTCAGAATGCGCGACAGCGTCTTCTTCTGTGGGCTCCTTGGACTTCTTCTTGGCCTTTTTTGAGGCCTTGACTCCTTCGAACCTCAGGTGCTCTTCGTCCTGTACGCTTATCTTTACGAGGCCTTTACCCTTGAATTCGCCCTTGAGCAGTCCCTCCGAGAGCGGGTCTTCTATATAGTGTTCAATCGCCCGGCGCAGAGGACGAGCACCGAATTCAGAACTGTATCCCTTGTCAATCAGGAACTCTTTCGCCGTGCTGTCCAGGTCCAGGGTAAGCCCGTGCTCAATAAGACGCTTGAAGACCTTCTTCAATTCGTATTCGACGATAGTCTTCAGGTCATCCCTGGTAAGCGCCCTAAATACGATCTGGGCGTCAAGACGGTTTAAGAACTCCGGCCTGAAATGATGCTCAATCTCCTTGTCTAACAACTCCTTCATCTTCTCGTAGTTTGATTCCTCGGAACGCTTACTAAAACCGAAGCCCGATTGATTCCTGATAAGGTCGGCGCCGATGTTGCTGGTCATAATGAGGATGACGTTCTTGAAATCAATCTTACGACCGAAGCTGTCGGTCAGCCTGCCTTCCTCCATTATCTGTAAAAGCATATTATACACGTCCGAGTGCGCCTTTTCAATCTCATCCAACAGCAGCACTGAATACGGACGCCGCCTGATTCGCTCGGTAAGCTGACCCCCTTCTTCATATCCTACGTAACCAGGCGGGGCGCCAACCAGCTTGCTGACGTTGTGCTTCTCCATGTATTCGCTCATGTCTATCTGTATCAGAGCATCGGCATCACCAAACATAAATTCAGCCAATGCCCTGGCCAACAGCGTCTTGCCCACTCCGCTCGGACCGATGAAAATGAAGCTGCCCATCGGGCGATTCGGGTCTTTCAGGCCGCTCCTGCTCCTTCGAACGGCCTTGGCAACTGCGGTAATAGGCTCATCCTGCGAGACAACCGTCTTGTGCAGTTCAGCCTCAAGCTCCAGCAGTCGCTGCGCCTCCTTTTTCTCCAGCCGGGTCAAAGGCACACCGGTCATCTTGCTTACGACCTCCGCGATGACCTCATTATTAACTTCCCCGCCCGTTTTCTTATTCTGCTCGTGCCACTTCTTCTGAATCTCATTCTTTTCAGCTAACAACTGCTGCGCCCGGTCTCGCAATGCCGCGGCCTGCTCATAATCGGTATTCCTGACAGCCTCATCTTTGTCGGCCTGCAGTTTTTCAATCTTCGCCTCAATCTCGGCCAAATCCGGCGGTGGTGTCATGTTTTTAAGTCGCACTCGTGCCCCGGCTTCGTCAATGACATCGATCGCCTTGTCCGGCAGACATCGGCCGGATATATATCGCGTTGAAAGCTCCACCGCCTGGTAAAGGGCCTCGTCGGTAAAGTGCACCTTGTGGTGATCTTCATACCGGCTGCGCAACCCTCTCAATATGTCCACCGTTTCGTCTTTTGACGGCGGCTCAACGGGTATCGTCTGGAAACGCCTTTCAAGTGCCGCGTCCTTTTCTATATACTTCCTGTATTCATCGAAGGTTGTCGCACCTATGCACTGGACCTCACCTCTTGCCAGGGCCGGTTTAAGAACATTTGACGCATCGATAGCGCCTTCGGCGCCGCCGGCACCCACAAGCGTATGCAGCTCGTCAATAAACAGCACCACATTACCCGCCCTTCTTACCTCATTTATCACCGCCTTTATTCGCTCCTCAAATTGGCCCCGATACTTTGTGCCCGCTACCATCATCGCCAAATCCAGCACGACAAGGCGCCTGTCTCTTAATAGTTCCGGCACCTCTTTGTTGACTATTTTCTGCGCCAACCCTTCAACAATAGCAGTTTTACCGACACCGGCCTCGCCTAACAATACGGGATTGTTCTTTGTACGCCTGCACAGAATCTGCACGAGCCGCTCGATTTCATTTATTCTCCCTATCACCGGATCCAACCCATCCTTCAACGCCAGCTCTGTCAGGTCTCTTCCAAAACTATCCAGCGCAGGCGTTTTGCTTTTTTGCTTCTGCGCCGCAGGCGCGCCCATCTTTATTCCCATACTCTGGTACGTATTCTCAACACCGGCACCTAACAGGTTGAGCACCTCCTGACGAACATCTTCAAGCTTCAGTCCAATATTCATGAGCACCTGTGCCGCGATGCCCTCGGTTTCCCGCAGCAGTCCCAACAATATGTGTTCGGTTCCAACGTAATTATGATTCAGCGCCCGAGCTTCCTCTATCGCATACTCAATAACCTTCTTGGCTCGGGGCGTCTGCGGCAGCTTGCCCATCGTTACCATATCCGGGCCGCTTTTCACGAGCTTTTCGATTTCAAGGCGAAGCTTCTTTATGTCCACATCGAGGTTCTTGAGCACATTAGCACCTACACCGCTGGCCTCTTTGACCAGCCCCAACAGAATGTGTTCGGTACCGATGTACTCATGGTTGAATCTCTGCGCCTCCTGATTGGCTAATGCCATAACCTTCCTCGCCCGGTCTGTAAAACGCTCAAACATGATTACCTCGTCCACAAATTACTATTAAGACTACCAGTACCGCAGAGGATTTTACCACATTGGCACTGCTTGTCAAACCTTTGCCAAAGATGTTTATACCAAATCTGCGGCCAATATCGTCCTTATTCTTATTATGTTTACGCGCAATAAATGTTCACGATGTCGCGGCCAGGCCGCACACGCACCCCGTGCACAGTTATCTAACACCTACTCTATCGACATAAAACCACTGATACTTTGACAAACCCACCCCCAAATCTTGCCTTTGACTGCAGGAACGCCGGTTTTCGGACCGGACAAACAAAAAGACGCTCCAAGGGCGGTAGCGCCTTCGCCGTGAGCTAAGTGCTAAGGTTTACGTAAGTTTCCAAATTATAAGACCGCAGAGCCCGCTGTTACCGATTTGCATCGTCCTCAAGCAATTTCCTCAGATACGTATTTTCCCGACGTGTGGCCTCCAAATCGAAAAGCATATACTTAATGCTCACTCTGAGGTAGTCCAATGATTCCTGGAGATTATTAACGCTTTTCTTGAGCCGCTTGTGGCAATCCCGGGTCTGTTTGGCCAACATTACCAGCCTGTCCCGCTGCGGCGCTGGGATAGAACCGATTTCACTCACTAATTCGTTCAATTTCTTTTCAAATGCAGCTTCATCCATTGTTCACCCTCTTCCTCCTCTTTTGAGGCGCATACGTTCTTTTAGTAATTCTATTTTAACATTTCGCAAACGTCGTGCCAATACTCAAATGGCGTTTTTTTCATCGATTTGAACAAAAAAAAGCCCGCCTGCCACTGCTGCAGGACCGATATTAACAGGATAATCCAATAAAACGTGTTGTATTGGTTAAACAGCTTTGTTGATATATTCAAACGCTTGCCGAATGGCAGCGTGTTTTCTACGGCTACAAATAGCTTGC
>CAZLWL010000063.1:11381-14361 GCA_964563335.1 uncultured Pirellulales bacterium | reverse complement strand
ATAATCCGCAGGATCAATTGGTGCACATGGGTCGCATTTTCTCGCTCTGCGAATACGCTCAGGATTTGATTTGTCATTACCTCGCAAAAATCTTTCATAATCGACCGCGGAGAGATATCTTCCATCGCTATCGGGGTCGGCGGTGTGGGCGGTATTTAAGTTAAGCATGGCACAGTTATCAACTATTCTTACCGCCGCGAAGATGGGCTCGCCTCTGCTGCTGGTTATCGGTAACTGAACGAATAGGCTGTCAGTTACACCATCACCATCAGCATCATTGGCATCGGTTGGTCCTGCAATCGTCGCCAGCCGGCCGTTCACTGAGCAAGGATCCATAATTCCATAGATGTCGCTAATGTGCGGCCAGTAATAGTTACCTGAGTTCAGTGGAAACTCAACCGGCTCCAGCGAAGCCAACCATGGGTCATCCCCTAAACCAAGAAATGCCGCGTTAGACAACGGCACATCCCATGGTTCGTTGAGAAAAGGTAAGACTGAATAATCCGGCCTGCGTCCTGCAACCGTAGGGGGTGCTAAAAGATGCAAGTCATCGCTAGGATCGAGTGAGACGCCGAAGAGGTCGTCCACCAATACGGTGTGAATGCGGTTGACGACGACATCGACGGCTGCCGAAAGCTCTCGGTTGTCGGATATGGTGGAGGTGGCGACCTGGCCGACGCGCGACATCATGACGAACATCACGCCCACTGTGGCCAACAGCACCGTTATCACTATGACCAAAACGAGTGCTGACCCCGCCCTGTATTTGACAAACCTGGATTTTTCCTTTAATCTTCTAATCATCTAAATAAACAATATGCGTAAACGTCTTGCCTTCCTCGAATATGCCCCTCGAATCATACAGAGTAAATGTAAACTTCAACGCACGTCCAAGGCCGGGAATAAAATTGAAATTCGCCTCATTGTAGAATAAAGGTGGAGAATACAGCAATCTTGGAACATACTCGTCATCCAGTTGTGGAGGGTCACCCTCCACTGGAAAGTCTGTATCTACAATCTGACCACCCTCATCCCATTCCAAATAGGGCATCCAACGCTGCAGGGGATCATACCAACCCTGTACGGAGAATTGGCCCACGCCCTGGCACAAAAGCATATGAATCGTAGCCGGGTTGTCGGCAGATACCGGCGTGCCCCCGTCGCTAATCTCACCGGTAGCGATATTAACACCGCCGATGGTAGATAGCATATCCACCTTGTCACAGGGATCTATATTTTTCCACCCCTGTAGGGTGGTTGTGTTGTCATACTCGAAAATGAAGTTGTCCAGTGCAAAATCGCATGGATCAAAGGGGAAAGGCAAAGGGTCGCCATACTCGTCCACAATAGTTTCCGATGTGAGTATGTGCTGGGTTCGGGCAAGTATACGCGTTCTTCGATTCTGCTGGTAGGCGGGAACATCGTCATCCCGCGCAAGCATGTAGCAGATTCTGGCAAGATTGCCCGTCAGAACCGTTGAACGCGAAGTACCGCTCGGCGTCTCAACAAACCATTGTCTGTACGACTGAAAATCCCCATCAGCAAAAAACAGGAGACGGTCGAATCTTTCGTATGCGGCAATATCGTCAGGGTCATAAGGAGAGATTAACGGGTTACCCTCATCGTCCACCGGCCTGGCTACCCAGGCTGCAAAAATTTCACCTTCCTTTCGCAAGCCTCGAAAGTCGGCGTTGAGTTGGTCGGTGATGGCGGCCAGATTCCGGGCTATCTCGGCGGTGGCCTCTGCTGTTCGATGGGCGTTGACGGCGGTGGCAAAGATGACGCCGGAAGCGGCCAAAAGCATGCCAAAAAGGCCCATCGCCACCAAAAGCTCAACTATTGTAAATGCTTTTCTCATCTATAAACAACCATTCAGCTATTATTTTTCAGACACGGATTAACACCGTTTCTTTAATATATTCTTTAGACACGGATTCCTACTTCGCACAAGGCTACGAAGGACAAGTAACACCGATTAACACTGTTTTTTAGTCAAAAACGTATCGTATTAGTTGGGTCAACCCTCACGCACGGATACCTGCCGCCAACTCTCACAGTCGGGCTGCTACTTGTTACCGCGGGCGGAACGACCCAGACATAACCACCGGTTGCAAGGCCTTCCCAGTCTCGGTCGAGTTCTATCACAACATTGTCATCGTCATCGCGGATGCGCTCGATGACGCGATAGGTCCGGCCTGTTACGTCATCTTCTACAATTGTGCTGCCGGTGCTGATATAATTCTGCTCCGAGTCTGCATCTATTGTCAATTTTTGCTCATCGGTCTGGCTAACCTCCACCCCCACCCTGACCGGCACAGGCCAGATGCCATCGGTTTGCAATTCACCATCCTGGTCGTAATATACGTAGTTCGCCCCTGCTCCGGCCTTTCTGCTGACAAAAACGATAACATACACATCCCTTTGGCCAAGACGCCTGCACAATGCGGACCAGTTGTATCTTTTCGGTTCCAGGGGCGTATCCGCGGAGGGATACAGCGATTCGTCCTCGAGCAACGCATCTACCTCAGCGGGGGTATATCTGGCATACAGGGATGTGCGAACGTTATACGACAACAGATCTCTATTAAACAACCTGTAGCTGTAATAGGACAGTTCGTTCGGGTCGATGCCGTAGAGCTTTATTTTCGCTATTGCCTCGTCCACGACAATGGGTGCAATTGTCTGCTCGGTCGAAAGGGCGGTGAGTCTGACGCCGACGGGGAACATGCCGGCGATAAATGCAAATCCTATCGCTAATATCCCAGCGGCCATCAAGACCTCGGTAAGAGAAAAACCGTTATTTCGCAACCTGTCCAACATTACAGAATCCGCTACAAGCTGTTATTTCTCAGACACAGATTAACGCAGATTAACGCTGTTTTTAAGTTGCCGCTTTGTTGACACTTTACTTATATCAATACCGCGTGGGCCACAGGCCCACCCTACGAACTCATCTATTGATAATCTGGCCGGTGTATGG
>CAZLWL010000063.1:0-11281 GCA_964563335.1 uncultured Pirellulales bacterium | reverse complement strand
TGGGCCACAGGCCCACCCTACGAACTCATCTATTGATAATCTGGCCGGTGTATGGGCTTACGTATATGACTTCGAGATGCTGCAGATAGTCCGTCCACCTTGAATCTGCATTGACCGCCTCGAGTGCCCTTTTGTCATAAATAATGAAATTATTCCTGCTTAGCTCCTGGCCCAACCCCAGGTTAGGATATGAATTTGAACCGTCGCCGATATAGTCATCCTGATAAAACATCGCGTCTCCGGCATCAACCTGATCTTTCTTGTTAAATATCCGGTCGGTGCTGGTGTCTGTATTAGCCGAGGTATCGACATGACCATGTCGATTTCTTGTTCGTACATCATGAATCACCAGCTTGCCCGCCGGTGAGAAGACTATAGAAAATGTTGTCCCATCAGTAATTTTCCATTCTTCGTCGATATCCTCGTCACCACTTGCATAATCCAGAACTCCGACATTTTCGGGCAGTTTCATGGGCTTATGACCGACAACTCTACGAAATCCGTTTGCAAGCCCACCCATATTTGCCGGCGTGTCGTTGACAATGAATATCATATACTGGTTTCCGTCGAGGTTCTGCTGAAAGCGGAGGCCTGCGTAGGCCTGCTCTCTTGCTGCGATTGCGCGGGCGTTTGCAAGGGCCGCACTTACAAGGTACCTGATACTCCCCGAAGATTCGAATGAATCGAGAACCTGCCTGGCTGCGGGCAGACCGACGACGGCCAGCAGAAGTATGACCGAAACGACGGTCAAAAGCTCGACAAGCGTAAAACCAGTTTTTGTCTTATCGGTTCTCATGCGAATAACTCAGAACTCAACGCTAAAAACCCAAAACTACCGCTACTCGCCCCTGTTGAAGTTGAAGACATCATCCGGCGTGCCGTACAGGCCATCGGGCCCGGCTGAAAGCAATATGAACGAATCCGCCCTATATGGACGCATTGGAGGCGTGGCAAAATTAGGGTTCAGCGTATTCTTATAAAAAATCGAGGGATCATCAGACATTGAATGTGGCTGTGGGATTATCCCCTCCCACAATCCGGTCAGAGCGACAATTTTTCGATTGTCACGAACATCATATATACATTTATTGACAGGAGCCAGGTCCTGTACATAAGTATCCGGGTCATGTTTGAAGTTGGAAGTATTTGCCTTGTAATAAAGAATCGGCATACCGGTCCTTTTGCCGGTTGCATTATTCTTCACAAGCCTGAACATATCACAAAGTACGAACCTATCAGGCACCGGCGGAAAGTGCAGACCTTCCGTGCCATATCCCTTATACAGATACTTAAGCCTGACTGCATTGGCGGTTTCCAGTTCCAGATAAGGCCCTTTTCTGACAGTCAGGTTCTCTCTCCTCAAAGCATCTTTTTCTTCATTAGTCAGACTTAAACCATCAATATATCCATCAACGTCCGGCAAATACAACGGTTCATCGGTTCCGTCTCCGTCTGTATCTCCCTGGCCATCATTTCTGAACTCGGACCTTGGATGAAAGCCGAAACCATCCTGGCCTATAATCGCTTCGGCAAGTTTCATCGCGCCGGGGTAAGCATCGAACATAGCACCGATATCATCAGACGGCGGGTAATCGCCGTCATCGGCCCTGAAGGCCTCGAGGGCGATATCAATACTGTGAAACTGGGCCCGCTGCTTTGCCATGTCGGCGGACCTTTGCACCATGTGCAGGGCAGGTATTATCAAACTCACAAGAACGGCGATTATCGCTATGGCGGTGAGCAGCTCGACGACGGTAAAGCCGAACGTGCGAGAAAATTGTTTTGCGAATGTCTTCATTTCAACATCTCCTTTTCCCAGCGTAATGCCGGCAATTGCGTTAATAATCAAAGTTGGTAATATCGTCGCTGGTGCCGTATATCCCGTCACGGCCGGCGGAAATCAGAATAAAGGTCGCGGCGTTGAACGGCTTATCATAGCTGACCTTCGGATTGGTGATAGTCTTATAGAACAGATGCACACCAGTACCAGTCCTTGGTTGACCGTCTTCAGTATAAGTATAAGTGTACGCCTCGCTAAAATGGTGTTCTACAGCCGGGTCCTTGATCGTGCCAAGCTCGATAATTCCCCGATTGTCTTCGTAATTGTAAATCCACTTTTTAAAGTCATCTCCGGAGGCAGGGACCTTCTTGAAGAGTCTCGATGCGCTGTTTGCCTTGTAATACAGAATCGGAGAGCCGGCCCACTCAGGCTGGTCTTTGTACAGCACCTTCACCTTCTTTTGGCGGAATATGTCGGTAATGACCGGCGCACGAAAGCTATCCGGCGAACATGGATCCTCGCTCGAGTAAACGGGCTCCGAGTAAGTATCGCCGTATAAATCATGCATGACGAAGGCGCCCATTTTCTTCAGCTCGATGAAAAGTTTCCATCTGCGAGTTCTGCTGGCCGCCTCATCTTCCGGAGTTGAGCCTTTACCTTCCTGGCTTGCGTATATAGTGTCGTCCTCATCCGGCGCATACCAGTTGGTCTTGGGGTCAAATCCTCTCATGTCCCGTCCCACAAGGGCCTCGGCGAGGTGCTGGGCACCGCACACTTGAGGACCGGCCGTACCATCCGACAGCGTCTCCAGCGTCTTGGAAGGCGGATAATCGTCATAGTCCTTTTCAAACAGTTCCAGGCCGACCTCGATAGCATGGAAGTTGGATTTCTGCCTGAGATTGGTCGCGTGTCTCTTGACACCCTGAATGCCGGTTGCAAGGAAACCTATCAGCAATGTTATAATGCTGATTACAACGAGCAACTCGATTAACGAAAATCCCGACTCGCTCCAAAATCGCCTTTTGCCCTGTCTCATTTTCACATTCCTCGATTTTCGTACATCTTTTAACAAAGCCACAACCAGAATGTCATAACTGAACTTGCTCTGTAGAAAAGATGTCAGAATAGTCATTCTGAACCCCGATATATCGGGGTGAAGAATCTCCTGCATTCGAAGGATTGAGATTCTTTCCCGGCGCGCCGGGACTCAGAATCCCGATGTATCGGGATAAGGTTTTTTACAGAGCAAACTCAAAACTACATATTTCTGCTGCTGATATTGTTCGCCAACGTGCAGGGGTCACCATCCGGCCCGCCGGATATGACCTCCGGGAAACTGTCGCCGGCGCTGTACATGTAATCCAACGCGTTACCCCACGAGTCCAGAAACTCAAGATTAGTATCACTGTCGGTACTGCCAATCTGAGTGGCCTGTATCTGCTCACATAGCCTTCTCGAACTCGGCGTCGAATAAAGCTGATTGTAAAGTTCCTCACTGTGTTCAACAGGCGGAGCACAAGGATCTGTGACAGCCGGAAACTTGTTGTTCCAAAACTCATAATATTGACTTATCGCCGTTACGAGTATCTGGATGGTGCTCCTGGCGAGCCTCTCATCGGCCTGCGTTTTCAAACGTTTGCCAACGCCGAGAACAATCATGGCCAGGGTTATCACTATCGCGACAGCCGCCAGGACCTCGATTGTCGAAAAACCCCTGTTTTTCCCACAACTCATATCCAAGTTACCCCACACACACGGACTCGGTCAACCTCGTCCCTGCGCTCGTCCAGAAACCGCGTGGGCCACCCGCCGTCGCCAAGGCTATGGCGGGACAAAAGGCCCACCCTACGAACTACGAACTACGCATTGAACTACTCTTTATCAAAGTTGAATATATCATCCGGCGTACCATATAATCCATCCTTGCCGGCGGAAATCAGGATGTAAGAGCCGGCCCTAAACGGCCTCTTAATCGTGGTAACCTGTGGATTCAATATCATGCTCTCGAAGTCCCGCCAGTCTTCCCGACTCTCAGGATCCGGAGGACCAATACCACCACCACCGGGAGCATCATCTGCCAAAGGATGCCAGTCGCCCGGTATCTCAGCGGAACCAAGAGCTAACAGATTGTAGTTGTCGATATAGTAATAGATGTCATCAGTGATACCATCCTGCTGCTCCGGCCGAGCCTCCCAGTCCTGCTGAGTGAAGTTTGTGCGGGCCCTGTAATAGAGTATCGGCATACCGGTCTTCTTTCCGGCATGACGCTTCTTGGCAAAGACATCGCAAAGAACAATGCTATATTTATCAGTGTTGAAATTATCAAAGTTAGGCGTTTCAACCGGGTCGTACACATCCGCCATCGTAAAGGCGTTGGCGTTTTCGAGCTCGATGAGCGGTCCCCACCTTGCTTTCACATTCTCTTCGGCCGTCTCAGCATACAAAGGATTATCACCCGCCTCAGCTATAGTATAATCAGTGTTCGCATGATAAGCCCCGTACACAGCTTCCATCGGAAACCCACACGGGTCAGGATGCCGAAAGCCGCCGTCGGACCTGAAATCCGAATTCGGATGATAGCCTAATAAATCCCAGCCCACTAATGCCTCAGCCAACTTGTTCGCACCGCAATAGGCTATCGGATCCGGCTCATACAACGTACCCAAAAGAAGGTCCATATTGTCGTTTGACTCCGGATACCGGCCGTATCGGTCTTCGGCGCTGAACATGCCAAGGGCAGCCTGGATACTGTGAAACTGGGCCTTCTGCTCAAGCTCCTTTGTGTAGTCTTTTACCAGATTGAGCGCCGGCACCAAGAGCCCAATCAAAATTGCAATTATCCCCATCACCGTCAACAGCTCAACAATCGTAAATCCCGAACATTTATTCAATTTTTCATTGCCTGCCTTCATCGCATAATCCTTTCCAAAAACTACATCATAACCGTAATCATCTTGACCATCGGCAAAAACATCGCTATGACAATCGTGCCGACAATCAAACCAAGCAGCACGACCATTATCGGCTCAAGGAGGCTCATCAGCGCCCCCACGAGGACATCTGTCTCCTCGTCATAGTTGTTGGCAATCTTTTCGAGCATCTTGTCCATGTCGCCCGTCTCCTCGCCGACGTCAATCATGTTGACAACCATTGCATCAACCGTTTTCGACTGCTTGAGAGGGTTTGCAAAGGTGTCGCCCTGCCTGATGGCATGGTGAACCTTATTCAGCGCCCTCGCGTAAACCTCATTGCCGGCGGTATCACGTGTGATATTGAGCGCCTCCAGGATCGGCACGCCGGCGCCGATAAGCGTGCCTAATGTTCTTGTCCAGCGAGCGACGGATATCTTATAAGTCAGCTTCCCGATAATCGGCATTCTCAGCTTGATTACGTCAAGAATAAGCCTTCCGATGCGAAACTGTCTTATAAACTTTAGAACAGCGATAATTGCAAAGGGCGACAAAATAACCATCAGGGCATTCAAACCTTTGCGTCCAAGGAGCCAGGCGCTTATGTTCATCAGCGTCTGAGTCAGCGGAGGCAATGACCCTTCCCCTTCGGTCATATCCATGAGCACCGTCGAAAACACGGGAATTATCTTCATCATCAGGAACAGCACAATCCCGCCGGCGATCACCATCACAACTACCGGATACACCATTGCCTTTTTGACATTCGCCTTAAGCCTCTGGGTTTTTTCCAGAAAGTCCGCCAGACGTAAAAGAATAATATCCAGCACACCACCAACTTCACCTGCGGCTATCATGTTTACGAACAGCCTGTTGAAAGCCTTGGGGAATTTGCCGAGAGCCTCTGAAAGTGTCGCGCCGCCTTCGATATCATCGGCGACGTATCCGATAATTCTCTTTATTTTGCCTCCCTTATGCTGCTGCTCAAGAATCCTCAGCGAGCGCAATATCGCAAGTCCGGCGTCCTGCAACGTGGAGAGCTGACGTGCAAACTGAACTATATATTTCAGTGACACCCTGCCGCCGGCACCACGACGACGCTTCGGGGCGGCGGCGGCGGCAACCTTTTTGGCTGCACCTTTTGAACGAACCTTCGTGGGTATAAGGCCCTTCTTGCGTATCTTGCTTATCGCCTCCTTGTTGCTGAGAGCCTCTATCTCGGCTCGCACCTCCTTGCCCCTGGCATCCAACGCATCATACTTGAATACTGGCATCTTAAAACACCTCCCAACTTCAAAAACATCCGATTATCCAACCATCTCGTTATTGGCTGGTGGCAATCGTTTCTCTGGCCACTTCCTCGATTGTCGTTGTCCCGTCGTAAACGAGGTCAAGCCCGTTGTCTCTAAGCAGCCTCATCCCGTTTCTACGTGAGGCCTCACGCAACACAGTCGTTGAGCTGCGCTTTACGACCAGGTCTCGCAATTCATCGTTAAACGTCATAATCTCGAAAACACCTACCCGCCCCCGGTATCCGGTGTTGTTGCACTGCTCACAACCTTTCCCATAATAAAACTTTTTGCCGGCGACCTCATCGCCAGTAAGCCCTAATTCCAACAACGTATCCTCATTTGGCTCGAATTGCTTCTTGCAGTTGCGGCAAATTTTCCTTACCAGGCGTTGCGCGACGATTCCTTCTAACGTAGCGGTCACAAGAAACGGCTCAAGACCCAAGTCGAGAAGTCGAGCAATGGTACTCGGCGCATCGTTGGTGTGAAGCGTCGAGAACACCAAATGGCCCGTCAACGACGCCTGAATCGCAATCTGTCCCGTCTCCAGATCCCGAATCTCACCCACCATAACAATATCGGGGTCCTGGCGCAAAATGTGGCGAAGGCACCTGTCAAAGGTCAGCCCAATCTCCGGATGTATCTGTACCTGGATAAGACCGTCAATATCATATTCCACCGGATTCTCTGTTGTAATTATCTTCGTCTCAATGGAATTTAGCTCTTTGAGCGCCGAATACAGAGTTGTCGTTTTCCCGCAGCCGGTCGGCCCCGTCGCTATCACGATTCCATTTGGCTTACGAATCAACTGTCTGACCTGTTCCAGGTCATACTCCGTCAAACCAAGCATCTCCAGCTTCAGATCAAGCTGGCTCCTGTCCAATATACGAAGCACGACGCTTTCACCAAACATGGTCGGCAGAACACTTACGCGCAGGTCCACCGGATTGCCGCCGACCACCAGAGGAATCCTGCCGTCCTGGGGAAGACGCCTTTCGGCGATGTCCAGACTCGCCATGACCTTTATACGCGAACTGAGCGCAACTGCAATATGCTTCGGCGGAGGCACCATCTCATAAAGGATACCGTCAATTCGATAGCGCATCTTGTACTCATCCTCAAAGGGTTCAAAGTGTATGTCTGACGCCTTGTCCCGAATGGCCTGAAGCAATACAAGATTCAACAACTTTTTCACCGGATTCGACTCTGCCAGCTCCTTTAGCTCCTCAAGGTCGATACTCGCGTCCCGGCCACGGAATTCTGTTAAGGTAGTGTCCTCCTCAATCTCACCTATCAGCTCGTTGATGCTCTCCTCTTTGCCGGCATAGTGCTTGTTCAACGCACTTTCCAGCGACGCCGGGTCGGTAACCTTCGCCCTGACGGTAAAGCCCATCAGTGTACTCAAATCGTCGGTAGCCCGAAAATTGTCCGGGCTGTCCAACGCAACGGTCAACTCGTTTCGGCGTTTGTCATATTCAAGCGGGACAATGCGGTATGTCCTGGCCATTTGAGCAGGTACATAGGCAATCACATCACTTGGAATCTCATCAGCATCCAGCTTTACGAACTCCATCCCCCGCTGCCCGGCAAGCGCTATCCCAAGATCCTCCTCATTCACCAACCCAAGCTCCAGCAATATCTCCCCCAGCTTCTGCTTACCACCACGCTGTTGCTGTACCTTCAAGCACTCATGCACCTTGTCCCGCGTCAAAACCCCCATTTTCGTAAGGATTCGACCCAGCGCCCTGCCCTTTAACTGTTTTATAGGAGGTATTTTCGCCATTTTATGGCCCTACCCATGTCAAATGTTTACTCCATACACCATACACCACGTTGCTTCCCCACTTATATTATACGCACGTAAGGCGTTATCGGCAAGATAATTAGGAAACTGACACTTAGTAAACGCGACAGGTTTCTTGCAAATTCGCTCAGAAACCGGCATCACAACCAAACAGCAAAGATAATGCGGTTAGAAAGCGAATCAGCAGTGTGACACCTGGCAAACAGGACGTCTTTACAAGCTTAGCCTAAATTGGCCAAGGCTGCTCGGGCGGACATAAATCCAGTCCACATAACCTTGACCCTGCGTATCCTGCGTATAATGCCTCCTCGCGTCACAATCGGTTCGGCTGGCCTCTCCTGATGGCACGACAGGACGCAGACCTCGAATCGTGAGGGCCTGGCCCCGTACCAAAGGTTGACAGAGGCGGGTCTATGTCTTCAAAATAGGGCCAAAACCTTTCACTTCCTCCTTCACACTTATGCCCGGCTGCTTTTTCTCCGCTTTTTCCAGTAAATCGCTCGGTGAGCGTGCCTTATCCAGTATCTCCTCGAGGGTAATTTTGCCCGTGTCATAAAGCGCCCAAAGGTGTTCGTCAAGGAGCTGCATGCCCAGCTTCTTACCAGTCTGGATACTCGATTCGATCCTGTATGTCTTATTCTCCCGAATCAGATTCGAGATCGCCGGCGTTACTACCATAAACTCGTATGCTGCGACCCGACCCTTGCCCGTCGCCAATGGGCAAAGCTGCTGGCTAAGCACTGAGATAAGGTTAATGCTCAACTGGATACGAATCTGCTCCTGCTGGTCCACGGGAAAGGCATCGATAATCCTGTTTATTGTCCCCTGGCAACCCGTCGTGTGGACCGTGCTGAAAACGAGGTGCCCGGTCTCGGCGGCCCTGATTGCCGACTCCATAGTCTCGAGGTCACGCAACTCGCCCACCAGGATTACGTCGGGGTCCTGACGCAGAACACGTCTCAGCGCCTCAGAGAAAGTCGGCACATCCATGCCGACCTCACGCTGATTAATTATAGACTTCTTATGGTTGTGATAATACTCGATAGGTTGTTCAACGGTGACAATATGGCGATCAAGATTCTCGTTAATATAGTTTATCATGCACGCCAATGTCGTGGTTTTTCCGCATCCGGTCGGCCCCGTCACCAGAAACATTCCCTGTGGCCTGCGGCACAGGGCCGAGCAAATCTTCGGAAGTCCTATCTGCTCGAAACTCATAAGTTCGGATGGAATAAGTCGCAACACCAGTGAGACGTTGCTCTTCTGTCGGAAAATCGCGGTTCTAAAACGCCCTGCATCACCGAAGGCGAAGCCGAAATCGGTGCCACCAACCTCCTGAAGCTCCTGTTGATTCTTCTCAGGGGTGATACTTTTCATCAGGGAGACGGTATCGTCCGGCTCCAGTACTTTTGTCTCAAGCGACCGCAGACGCCCGTCTATTCTGAGTACCGGTGGTCGGCCTGTTACGAGATGCAAGTCCGAACCACCCATCTTGATACATGCTTCCAGCAACCTGTCAATATGCAGTGTTCCCATTTCTCAGTCCTATATCACAAAAAAATTTAATTTTCTTCTTTCCTAACATATCGATGATATATAAAAAAGGTTCCTGACCCCTTTAATCGCCGTCAATAACGAGGCCCTCCGCTTGTGACGTTCTGGCCACTTCCGCCGGGGTTGTTACCCCATTGAAGATTTTAATCTTCCCGTCCTCAAGCAATGTCCTCATTCCCCCGGCGCGTGCGGCTTTGCGCAGTTGGCCGGCCGGCGCTTTGGCAAAGGCCAACTCTCTCAACTCGTTATTCATCTCAAGCAGTTCGAATATGGCTATTCGGCCCTTGTAGCCCGTGTTCTGGCATTTGGCGCATCCGGCCCCTTTGCATACCGGCGTCTTCTTCAACTCCTCCGGTTTGATATTCAGCAATCGAAGAAAATGTGGGTCCGGTTCGTCATCGACCACCTTGCATCCGTCACAAATAACCCTAATGAGTCGCTGTGCCATGATAGCCTGTATTGAGCTGGCAACCAGAAACGGCTTTACGCCCATGTCGAGCAGACGAGCGATTGCACCTGGGGCGTCATTCGTATGAAGTGTACTGAAAACGAGGTGGCCTGTAAGGGCAGCCTGAATGGCGATGTCCGCCACTTCGCCGTCACGAATCTCACCGATGAGGATAATATTGGGGGCCTGACGAAGCATTGACCGGAGGATCTTAGCGAAGGTCAAATCAATCTCCGGCCTGACCTGGCACTGATTGATACCGGTAATGTTATACTCGACGGGGTCTTCAGCAGTAATAATTTTCTTGTCCGGGCGGTTCAGCTCCATCAGAGCAGAATACAACGTGGTGGTTTTGCCACTACCGGTAGGACCTGTCACGAGGAAAATCCCATTGGGCCTTTTGATTATCCGCTGAAATCGCTCGTAATCATCAGTCTCGAAACCAAGTGCCTGGATGCCGATATTTACGGATTCCGGTCGCAGGATACGCAGCACTATACTTTCACCGTGATATCCCGGCAGGGCTGACACACGGAAATCTATACTCTGGCCGTCCACCGATCGCATGATTCGGCCGTCCTGCGGAAGACGCTTCTCGGCAATATCCATACCCGAAAGAATCTTCAACCGAGTGGTCACCGGTGCCTGCATATTCTTCGGGATATTGTCCCTTTCTATGCAAACACCGTCAATACGATAGCGCAGACGCACGCGGTCGGACATCGGCTCAACATGGATGTCGCTGGCCCGCATTCGGCAGGCCTCGTCTATTATCAGATTTACCAGCCGGATAATCGGCCCTTCTTCTTCATCCTCTTCGGCCTCAGCGCGATGCACTTGGGCTTCTATCGCGTGCCCGGCGGCGGCAAGCTCTGCCGCTGTAGCGTCAATACTACTTCTGACTTCATCCAACTTTTGAAATATGTACGTCTTTATCTTGGATGGATTCGCATAGCAGCATTCCAACTCCGCGTTCAGACGAAACCGCAGCAAATCCAGCGTATCAAGGTCGAGCGGGTCACTGATAATCAGCTTCAGGGTGCCGTTATCCATCTGAAGAGGCAGTATCAAATGCTTCCTCATCAACTCCTCGGGAATAAGTTTCCTCGCACTTTGAGGAATCTCCTGTTCGTCGAGGTCGATATACTCCAGACCGAACTGTTCTGCAATCTTGCGGCTCAAGTCCTCTTCGTTAATCAGGCCCATATCAATCAAAGTCTCACCGAGCCGCTTGTTATCGGCCTTAGACTTCTTTATCGCTTTGACCAGCGCTTCCTTCTTGACCAGACCGCTGCGATAGAGTATTTCGCCTAAATGTCTTCTTTTTCTTGGCATAGGCCTTCAACTATTTACAAGTAACCGGCCGCAAACTTTTTATTGTACCAAATCCTATAAATTAAGTGCGCTCGACTGGCAGTTCGAAGGTACAGCTTCAATTACCACTCCCTCACGGTCGGGGCTCTGTTTGTGAAGCGCATATATTTTCTGTAATCCGTA
>CAZLWL010000062.1:0-14399 GCA_964563335.1 uncultured Pirellulales bacterium | reverse complement strand
TTCGCGGCAGGGCGAAGCTCAATTGTCCGCCCGAAGTTGCCTTTGAATCGGCTGTTACGGTACTAAAGGTAAATGAAGCGGTTGAAGCCGCCCGAAAACTTGATTTCAAACCGGAAGAATTCAAGATTTAGAAGGATTGTCGTACTTGGGCGATAAGAAAAGGATTGCTTACACTCTGAACGGCCTGATATTCGCCGCAGTTCTGCATTGTCTGACCGTACCGGTCGTTGCCGACACTTCAGATAAGTTAATCGGCGACCAGGGCGATGGCAGCCGTTCCAATTTCGTTCACCGCATCAATTTGCTTGATGAGGAAGGTCAAAAGATCACCCTTGATGATGAGCCGCTTTTGCCGTTTTCGGCTCGCCAGACCTGCGGCGTCTGTCACAGCTACGACAAGGTTGCAACCGGCTGGCATTTCAATGCTAACCGCCGGAAAGTTACCACCGGCAGAATCGGCCAGGCGTGGATTTATGTTGACCGTGCGACTGCAACACAACTGCCTCTGTCCTATCGTTCCTGGCCCGGGACTTTTCACCCTGAGCAGGCCGGTCTTACGCCGTGGAAGTTTGCTCAGGTCTTCGGCAGGCAGATGCCTTACCCTATGGCCGAAGCTGACGAGTCCGAGCCGGACTTTGATGCGCGGTGGATGGTTTCCGGCGAGCTTGAGATAAACTGTTTAGCTTGTCACGATGCAGAACGTGCCCACGACCAGGCTGCATGGGCTGTGCAGATGGCAAAGCAGAACTTCCGCTGGGCCGCCGCGGCCACTTCTGGATTTGCCTCGGTCGCCGGCTCGGCCAAGAGTATGCCTGATATATACGACCCGTTAATGCCGCCGGTTTTGGACGATCCCAAGCTTATTCGGCCTTCGGTCTGGTATGACCACGACAGGTTCGATGAGAAGAGCAGGGTCTTCGTTGATATCGCAACGAAGATTCCGGTTGAGCGCTGCTATTTCTGTCATTCGAATAAGGATGTGGGCACCCAGAAGTGGGCCTCGGCCGAAGATGTGCACTTGGCCGCGGGCCTCGTTTGTGTTGATTGCCATCGCAACGGCCTCGACCACACTATTACCAGAGGATATGAAGGCGAGCAGTCGGTATCGGTCAATCCGCTGGCTTGGGTTTTGTCATGTGAAGGTTGTCATCTGCCGGCCGAATCGTCTTCTGTGCCGGCATCCGGACGTTTGGGTGCACCTGAACCGACTCACGCCGGTATGCCAACGGTGCATTTTGATAAGCTTGCATGTACTGCCTGCCACTCCGGACCCTGGCCAAGGTCCAAGACCATCCGCACGAAAACGGCGCGAGCCCACGGCCTGGGGACTTATAATATCAATAAATCCGATGATGTGCTGCCCCATATCATATATCCCGTCTATATCAGACAGTCGGACGGCAAAATCGCACCGCACAAGCTGGTCTGGCCTGCCTTCTGGGGCCGTTTGAAGGATGGTACTGTTACGCCAATCGCCCCTGAGCAAATTGCACCGGTTGCAGGCAAAATTGTTGCGCAGGCCCAGTCTTCAACTTCGGGTGATTGGCCCAGGCTAACCGACCGGCAGGCGATAGAAATCCTGACTTTACTGTCTTCTCGCGAATCAGACAAAGACCAGCCCGTGTACATCTGCGGTGGTACGCTTTGCCGCCTTAGCGAGTCCGGCCAATTGATTGAAGAAGAACATCGGGCCGCTCAGCCGTACGCCTGGCCTATCGCTCACGATGTTAGACCGGCAGCACAGTCGTTGGGGGTTCGCGTTTGCCAGGATTGCCATGCGACAGATGCACCGTTCTTGTTTGGGCAGGTTGAAGTGGATTCGCCTCTGACCTCACAGGCCGGACGCGTTAAGATGATGGCCGATTTTGAAGACATAGACCCTGTGTACGCGAAGGCGTTTGCCTTTTCCTTCATATTTCGCCCATGGCTGAAAGTCATAAGCCTTCTGTCGTGTGCTGTTTTAATTGCTGTTTTGCTGCTTTATGGATTTAAGGCCTTGGCCTGTTTGGTGGAAGTGTTGGCCGGCTGGAATAATAAACCTGATTAAGAATGTGTAGATGATATGTTTCGTGTGAATTCCATAATTGGCCTCTTGAAAAAGCTGGCATACCTACTTGCCTTGATTTGTTTCGTGGTGCTGTTAATCACCGGATTTGGGCCGTGGCTTATTTTGGGCAGGAGCCTTTCCGGTTACTGGGCAATGGCTCATGTTACCTTCGCGCCGGTCTTTGCTCTGTGCATTGCTGTTTTGGCTGTGATGGAGGCGCACAACCAGCGCTTTGACAAAGGCGACCGGCAACTGGTGGCACATCTCGTCCGAGCCGGGACGACGGATGAGGAGTTTGTTGGAAGTAGTTCAATCATCGTTATGAAAATATGTTTCTGGCTGATTCTCATAGTGGCTCTGCCGTTGTTCTTGTCGATTGTCCTGAGCATGTTCCCGCTTTTCGGAATCCGCGGCCAGAAATTCCTTTTACAACTGCATCTATACAGCGCCTTGTTACTTGCATTAGCGGCCATCGTGCACACTTTTCTCGTAATCAGAACCCAGATGAGGAAACAATAACTTACTAATCCGTAATATTTTAATTAAGAGAACGAACTATGGAAAAAGTCGTAGCTTTGCTGTCCGTCTTCGGAATGGGTATGTGTTTCTCGCTGCTGGGCTCTATCAGTATCAAGCTGATGCCGCGGCTGAAGATTGACCAGGGAAAGTTCGGCACCCTGATTTCGGCCTTTATGTTTTCCTGCCTGGTCGCATCTCTGATTGTGGGCGTAACCATCGACAAATTGGGCTATAGGCCCGTGGCAATCTTCGGATTCGTCGCAACTGCGATTTGTATTTTCGCCCTTGCACGCGCCGGGACTTACCAGGCGGCCCTTGTCCCCTGTGTTTTGTTGGGTTTTGGCGCGATGGCTTTGAATACCGCCGGTAATACGCTAATACCGGTTGTTCTGTTCGCAGGCAAAAATCCTGCAGCAGCCAGCAACCTGGGCAACGTCTTCTTCGGTTTGGGTCTTTTCCTTACACCTCTGATTGTGAGCTTCCTTTTTCGAAAAACATCCTATGAAAAAGCCATTTCGGTCCTGGCCGTAATTGTGTTTGTGCCAGTGGTCCTTGCAATTGCGGCAACCTACCCTGCCAGTAAGGCCGGCTTTGTGCTCTCAGATACCTTTGCGCTGCTTGCCCAGCCTGCGGTTCTAATCGCTGCATTAGTCCTGTTTTGCTACATCAGTCTGGAGACATCGTTCTGCAACTGGTTGCCTGCTTTCGGAAAGGAAGTAATCACCTCGGCCAGTCCGGATGCCGATGCAAATGTGGTAGATGCTTCCGCTCAGCGTCTGCTTTCGCTCTTTGCTGTGGCCATGATGGTTGGGCGTTTGATTGCCAGTCAGATACCCGCCATCACAACCTACGGCAGTTGGTTTATCGCCGGTGCAGCATTAATTGGCGCTGTAATAATTTTTGCTATGACCGTTACTAAAACCGCCACGCAGGCTAAGGTGTTGGCTGTTCTTGCCGGTCTTGCCTTTGCGCCCTGCTTCCCGACGACGGTTGGAGTTACATTCGCCAAGTTCAGCCCAGAAGTTTACGGCAGTGTCTTCGGTATTATCTTTGCGGTGGGCTTACTTGGCGCCGTCATCGTTCCCAAGGCCATCGGCAATCTGGCAAAAGGCTCATCAATCCAAAAAAGCCTGAGACTTTTGGTGCCAGCCTGCATTATCCTGTTAGTTTTGGCAATAGTGCTGAGCTATATTGCCGGTCCGGCAAGCTGAAAGAACTGCAAAAAGGCTGAACAGGTAAATGCTGTGGGTCGCCACTGGCGTCTGTTATAGAGCGCGATGGTGTTAATGGTTCGCTTGGGGGGCGAGTTGTAGCACCGCTTTGCCGTCCGATATGTCCAGGCCGGTAAGGCGGACCTCGCTGTCGTAAGCTGAGAAAACGGGGTCGAAGGGTTTATTTTCCAGTACGGCCGCTGTTATGTCGTTGGCCCAGGGATTGCCGTCAATTTTGCCAAGGTAAGTGGCGGCGATTTTTCTGGTCAGTTCTTTTGCAAGGGTGGTAATACCGAAAGAGCCCGCCTTTATGCTGCCGAGGTTCAGACAGAGCAGACCGCCCTCGTCGATATTCGGACTCATGACGATGGAGACCACCGCAGGTATGCGGGCGTATTTGACTGTGGCCATCAGCGTTATTTGATTCGCCGACAAGACCACCGCGGGCCCGGAAACCGTCAGGCCGTTGAGTTTTATGGGCCATCGGCCTCGGGCAATGATGTCATTCAGGCCCTGCTGGGTTATGATGAGTTCGAAAGGCTCATCAAGCTGGCTTTTGTTGTGGATTTCGGGTGCGATGTAATTTGTCAGATAGGAACTGACCTCGGCCGGGTTCGGCGGTGTGAGCGGTTTGTAGTGAGCAGGAGCACGCGTAAGCAAAAAAGCGATAGCGGCCGGCAATATCAGTATGATACCTGCGCCTGTGCAGACAGCGGCCAGGACGATTTTCTTTTTCTTGGTCAATTTACGTTTCAACGTCTTAAAGTCCGAATTGTTGCTCTGCTTATAGATGTCATTCTGAGGCGTCCCGTCGCGCCGGGAAAGAATCTCAATCCATCGTGCGTCCCAGATTCTTCAGAATGACAATTTTCAGACCTTTTCTACAAAGCACAAATTGTTTATTGCTTATCAAAAGTAATGTGATTATAGTGGCTAAGTTGTTTCATCAAAGTCTTTTTTGTTTTGAGCGGCTATTTTGCCCGGCTACGGTGTTCTCGGCTTTGTTTGGTCCTCGACGTATTAATATACGCCTGTGGGCAAACAAAGCCTGCGGCCTTGAATCCGAACAAAATTTCTCGCTCAAAACAGCTTGTTGGTGTGTGTTGCGAATTGGTTTTGAAAGGGGCTGTTAAGTGGCGAGTCATTTTGGTGACCGTCTTTGCAAGGCGGTAAAGAGTAAGAACACTCCGTTGATTGTGGGGCTGGACCCTGTTTATAATCGTTTGCCCGAGCCGATACGCGGGCACAAGACGATGAACGATGAGTTCGATTTAGCCTCGGCCGTCGATGCGATTTTTGATTTTTGTACAAAGGTGCTTCGGATAGTCGCGCCTTTGGTGCCGGCGGTAAAGCTGAATATCGCGTACTTCGAAAAGTATCTTTGGGAGGGCCTCGAAAGTTACTACTCGCTGATATCCGAGGCTGACGCTTTGGGCGTTGAGGTGATTGGCGACGTGAAGCGGGGTGACATCGGCCATACGGCCAAGTGCTACGCCCAGGCGCATCTTCAGAACCCCGAGCTTACGGGATTAGAGGATGTTATAGTGCCGGACGCAATCACGATAAACGGCTTCGCGGGCGCGGACGGCATCCTTCCTTTTGCCGATATTGCCACCGACCAGGGCAAGGGCGTTTTTGTGTGGGTGCGGGCGAGCAATCCCACCGCAGGTGCCATCCAGGATTTTGCCGACGCAGGTGGGATGAAGATGTACGAAAAGTTAGCTGAGGTGGTCGGTCAGATTGCCAATCAGGCCAAGCGATTGGGTTCGGCCGGATACAGCAACATAGGGATGGTTGTGGGAGGCACTTCGCCCGAAGAGACGAGCGCGCTTCGGGGCAAATACCCGAAGGTGTGGTTTCTCGTGCCGGGATTCGGCTCGCAGGGGGCAAGTGCCGCCGACTGCGTGCGCTTTTGCAAAGATGATCACACGGGTGCTTTGATCAATGCATCGCGGTCGATAATTTACGCTTATGAAAAACCGAAGTACAAAGCCCAGTTCGGCGATAAGTGGCAAAAGTGCATCGAACAGGCCGTAATCGATGCCAAGATAGAACTGGCCAAGGTTATGTAGCATGGTTTTTGTGAATATCAGGGGTTTTGCACTGCCAGGTCCCGATGAAATCGGGATGGCACCCAAATATGTATGGCGGGTGGCAGCCTTTTTGCCGCAGGCAAAAGGGATGTTAAATTGCAAAAATGTTGCTTTGTAGAAAAGATCTGAAAAATGTTATTCTGAACCCCGATGTATCCCCGAGGTATCCCCGAGGTTTCGGGACATGCGGGACACGCGGGATGAAGAGTCTCAGGCGTACAATTGTCATTCCAGTCCCGACTTGTCGGGACTTTCGCAGGTGTAAACTTGTCCCCGCGAAAGCGGGGAGTTGGAATCAACGACTTTCAGCGAGGGAATCCCGATAAATCGGGAAATCGAGTTTGGAATGACAAAAGTCGACCGATTGAGATTCTTTCCCGGCGCGCCGGGACTCAGAATGACATCTTTAAGGTTTTCTACAAAGCAACAAGTGATAAAGACGCAGGGTATGCTGAGCATAGCACATTTACTTGTGAAACGCGGTAATAGTTGAATGAATAGTAATTTCATTGCCGGCAAGAGCGTTCTTATAATGGGGTTGGGGCAGTTCGGCGGGGGTGTTGACTCAGCAGTCTTCGCCTGTAAGGTCGGTGCAAAGGTAACGGTCACGGACTTAGCTGATGAGAAGGCGCTCGAAGGGTCGTTGGCCCGGCTTGGCGACTGCGATATCGAATACCGCCTGGGCGAACACCGCGAAGAAGATTTCAAAAACGCTGACGTACTTATAGTTAATCCCGCTGTACCGCCCGATAACAAGTTCCTGCAGATAGCGCGCAAGGCAAACAAGTTAATCACCTCACAGATTGAAATCTTTTTCCAGTTGTGCCCGTGTCGGATTGTCGGGATAACCGGGGCCAACGGGAAGAGCACGACAGCCGCCCTTACCGCTCACTTATTGCGGGAAGGTATCGGGCAAGAAGGCATTGAATATAGAAGGGTCTGGCTGAGCGGCAATATCGGCAATCGGCCTTTGCTCGGGACGTTGGAGCAAATGGATGCCCGTGATGTGGTTGTGTTGGAGATGAGCAGTTTTCAATTAGAGCAGCTTTCAAGGATAGAAAAGGCGCCTGATGTTTCAGTAATAACGAATCTTACGCCCAACCATTTGGATAGACACGGCACCTTCGAGGCGTATTGTGCGGCAAAGGGAAATATCTTCAAATTCCAGAAGCCGGATGCAGGCAATCTCTCGGTGTCAATCTTTAACGCTGAAGATCCTGTAACATCGAAGTGGTTTGAGCATTACGGAAAGGAGCCGCACAGACGTTGTCTGACATTCAAAGCTGCGGACGTTTCTGAGGAATTCAGGCGAGTCTTCAAACTGCCGGGCGCGGCGAATCTTTCAAATCTCGCGGCAGCGGCGGCGGTGGCCAGGGAACTTGGCATAAGCGATGAGCAGATGCGCCGGGCGGTCGGCACGTTTGAGGCCCTGCCGCATCGGCTTGAGCTGGTAGCCCAAATCGGGGGCACGCGCTGGTATAACGATTCGATAGCGACTACGCCTGTAAGTTCTATCGCGGCGCTGGAGGCGTTCGAGGCGCCGAAGATTATCATCGCAGGGGGATATGATAAGGGTTTGCCGTTTGACAAGCTTGGCAAAAAAATCGCCCAAAAGGCAAAGGCCGCGATATTAATTGGCAAAACGGCGACTAAGATTGCCGATGCGATACGCGCAGCCGGCAAAACGAGCGTGCAGGTGGAGTTTGTCGGCTCAATGGCCGAGGCGGTCGATTGCGCCTGTCGGCTTGCCCGGGATGGTGACGTCGTGCTGCTCAGTCCCGCCTGTGCCAGCTATGACATGTTTACGAATTTTCAGCAGCGCGGAGAAGTGTTCAAAGAGTTGGCCAGGAAACTCGTGGAGATGTAAGTTGTAGCATAGCGGTGGCCCTATCCGCACAGGCCGGCGACATGAGCGGC
Organism: uncultured Pirellulales bacterium; assembly: GCA_964563335.1. Classification (GTDB taxonomy): domain Bacteria; phylum Planctomycetota; class Phycisphaerae; order Sedimentisphaerales; family Anaerohalosphaeraceae; genus QNBT01. The sequence continues at coordinate 6,612 of CAZLWL010000062.1, read as the reverse complement.
TGGCTGTTGATGGGCCTGCCGGGTGCGATTTACCTTGGCGGCATCGCAAATGCGTGGATAAATAAAGGGGTCAGGAACCTTTTTTTTGTTCTCTGCGGCTAATTTTTGTGTTGAAAATGGTTGACAGGGCGAAGGGTGTGGGTATAATTTTATGGTTTCGGGAATAATAGTGGGAGTATGGCGTTATTGTGAAGAGTTTTGTGGCGAAAAAAGAGGCTGTCGAGCATAAGTGGCATGTAGTGGATGCCGATGGGCTGATTCTGGGCCGGTTGGCGGCGAAGATCGCCCCGATTTTGATGGGCAAGACGAAGCCGATATATACACCGCACGTGGATACTGGCGACTTCGTAATTGTCGTAAATGCCGAGAAGATAAGGCTTAGCGGCGATAAGGCGGAGACGAAAGAGTATCAGCGGTATTCGCGTTACCCCGGCGGGCAGAAGATAATATCGTATGAGGATATGCTTGCGAGGCGGCCGGAGAGGGTGATAGAATTAGCGGTTCGGCGGATGCTTCCGAAGAGTAAATTAGGTCGGCAGATGCTGAAGAAGTTGAAGGTTTTTCGGGGTCCGGAGCACGACCACGGGGCGCAAAAACCGGAAAAACTCGAATTGTGACGTTTTGAGAGAGATTTGAGATATGGTTAAAAAGGAAGCTGAAGGCCCTCTGGTTGACCCGAGCGTAGTAGCGGGCGTGGGCAAGTCGAAGGCGAAATCCGCCAAGGCGAAGGGCTCTGCGAAGGAGAAGAAGGATAAGAAGGAGGCGAAGAAGGAGCCGAAGAAGGAGCCGAAGGATAAGACGCGGCCGGATAAAGGCGGTTATATCTGGGGCACTGGCAGACGCAAGCGGAGTGTTGCGCGGGTGCGAATCCGGCCTGGCAAAGGCAAGCTGTTAGTCAACAAGAAAAAAGTAGATGATTACTTTGCTCGTCGGCAGGACAGGGACGCGGTGGTAGCTCCACTCAAGGCCACGGACAAGGCCAAGGCATTTGATGTATTCGTGAACGTCAGAGGTGGTGGTACGAGCGGGCAGGCCGGTGCTACGATGTTAGGGATAGCAAGGGCGCTTAAGAATTACGATGAGGGCCTGCTGAAGGTGCTGCGCGATGGTGGATACCTGACGCGTGACGGGAGGATGGTCGAAAGGAAGAAGCCCGGCCAGAGAGGGGCGAGACGAAGGTTCCAGTTTTCGAAGCGTTGATTTGCAAATTGGATTTTGGATTATTACAATAGCCGCCGGGAGACGTTTTCGGCGGTTGTTTTTTTGTGCTGAAAGGGTTGGTCATGGTACGAGTTGCGATAATCGGGGCAAGCGGATATACGGGTCTTGAGTCGATTGAGATAATACTTCGACATCCGGAGGCGGAGCTTGTTTATCTTACGGCGCTGCCGGAAGAATGCGGATTGGCGAGTGATGTATTCGGGCAGTTGAAGGGCAGATGCGATATGCGCATTGAGCCTTTGAAGTTTGATAAGTTGGGGGCCGAGGCGGATGTGGCGCTTTGCTGTCTGCCGCATAAGGTTTCGATGGGGTTTGTGCCGAAGCTGTTAGCGGCGGGTGTTAAGGTGATAGACTTCAGTGCGGACTACCGGCTCAAAGACGTTACGGTTTATGAACAGTTTTACGAAGTCAAGCACACGGACACGAAGAACCTGCCGGTGGCGGCATTTGGGTTGCCGGAGCTTTTTCGTGGGCAGATAAAGGGGGCGAAGCTGGTAGCGAATCCCGGTTGCTATCCGACGGTGGCGATGTTGGCTGTTGCGCCGCTACTGAAGAATGGTCTTGTCGATACGAAGTCGATTATAGTAAACGCGGTGACGGGTGTGTCGGGCGCGGGCAAGAACCCATCGGAGCATTTTCATTATCCGAATATGAACGAGAATCTGTTCGCATACGGCGTTGGGTCGCATCGGCATATGCCGGAGATGGAGCAGATTGCGACTCAGGTGGCGGGTGAGCAGGTGCAGATTCTATTTCAGCCGCATGTTGGGCCGTTCGACAGGGGGATACTTTCGACGGTGTATTGTGAGCCGGTGAAAGAGTTGGACGATGAGAAGCTGAAGGCGATTTATGAGACGTTCTATCGTTCGGAGCCGTTTGTGCAGGTGACCAGCGCGCCGCCTGCGGTTAAAAATGTTGCCAAGACGAATTACTGCCATGTGTTTGCGACGATGGTGAAAGGCAAGGTTGTGTGCTTTTCGGCGATTGACAACCTGGTCAAAGGTGCATCGGGGCAGGCGGTGCAGAATATGAATATTATTTTCGGTTTGGATGAGTCGTTGGGTCTTAAATAGTTGACCGTCCCAGATTTTTGGGGACAGATTAAGAAATACAAGTCATTTTCAAGCAAGGAGAAACAGATATGGGCGATAAGGGTAAAAAAGATAAAGGCAAAAGAGAACAACAGAAAAAGGCCCAGCTTACTCCAAAGGAAAAACGAAAATTAAAAAAAGAAAAGAAGAATAAATAATTGCCCAGTGGTGTTCGCGGGACGGTCGAAATGACAGGTCGGGTTTTGTTAGAGGTTTTATTAGAAGGTTTGAGGATTCGATGGCGAGAGGAGTCCTAAAAGTTGCTACGTGTCAGTTTGCGGTAGGCGCTTCGGTGAGGCGCAACGGGCGGCGGATATGTTCGTATCTGCATAAGGCTCGGCGGGCGAAGGCGGATATTGTGCATTTTGGCGAATGTGCGCTGAGCGGGTACGCAAGCGTTGATTTCAAGACGTTTGCCGGCTACGACTGGGGCGTTTTGACCGAAGAGGCTGAAAAGATTATTGCGCTTGCGGGCAAGTTGAAGCTTTGGGTAGTGTTAGGCTGTGCGCACAGATTGACCGGGCCGAATAAGCCGCACAACAGTCTGTATCTGATTGGGCCGGGCGGCAGGATCATCGACCGGTATGATAAAAGATTTTGTACGGAGGTTGATCTGGAGAATTTTACGCCGGGCAATCGGTTTGTGAATTTTGAAATCAACGGGGTGAGGTGCTCGCTGCTTATATGTTTTGATTTGCGGTTTCCGGAGATTTACAGGGAGCTGCGGAAGCAAGACGTGGATTGCGTTTTTCAGTCGTTTTATAACGCCCGGCAAAAGGGGCCGAGCGTGCATACCGATATTATGCGGCAGACGATGCAGTTCCGGGCGGCGACGAATTGGTTCTGGGTGAGTATGGCAAATTCGAGCGGATACTATTCGCCTTATCCGTCTTGCTTTATTCAGCCGGATGGGAAGATTGCAGCCCAGCTTGGATTTAATCGGGCGGGGATGATGGTTAACACGGTAAACCTTGGCAAGGCATTTTACGACCCGGCGGAAAAGTTCAGAGCCATGGCGATGAAGGGTAAACTGAGTAACGGGCCGGGGAGTATTAGAGACCCGCGGTCAAGAAATACAAGGACACTTTAGAGAAGATGGTATGCACGGCATACCCTACGGAGTTACATTTGCTCGACGACTTCAATTCCGAGGAGGTTGGTCAGGCCGTGTTTGATGGTCTTTGCGGTGAGGTCGCAGAGCAATAGTCGCGTTGGTCTTTTGTCGGGGGCGGCTTTGAGGACGGGACAATTTGTATAGAATGTGCTGAATTTCTGGGCCAGCTCGAATAGATAGGTCGTGAGATAGTTCGGCCGATAGTCGGCGACGGCCGCTTCTATCGCCTCGCCATAGCGAATCAAGTGCTTGGCTAAATCGATCTCGGCGGGGTCGGTGAGATTGAGGCTCTTGATTAATTTAAGCTCTTTATCTCTATCCACGTCCTTTTCGATTGCCTTTCGCTCGATGGATTTTATGCGGGCGTAGGCGTATTGCATGTAGGGGGCGGTGTTGCCCTCCATAGCGAGCATTTTGTCGAAGCTGAAGACGTAATCGCTTGTGCGGTTGTTGGAGTAGTCGGCGTACTTGATCGCTCCGATGCCGACGGCGTTTGCGATTTGGGCCTTCTTATCATCAGGCAGGTCGGGATTCTTTTGGTCAACAACCGCCCGGGCGCGCTGGACGGCTTCGTCTAATAGTTCCTTTAGCTTAACGTTTTCGCCGGTGCGGGTCTTTAAGGGTTTGCCGTTTTCGCCAAGGACGCTGCCGAACATTACATGTGAGAGTTCTATATCCTCGGTCCATTTTGCCATTTGCGCCACGCTAAAGAGCATCTCGAAATGCAGTTTCTGCCGGGCATCGGTTACATAGACAATTGTATCTGCCTTTAATTGGCTTATGCGATAGCGAATGGCCGCAAGGTCCGTCGTTGCATACAAATATGCACCATCGGACTTTTGGATAATGAACGGCAGGTCGTCGCCATCCTTATTCTGAAAACCCGGCGGAAAGACGCAAATCGCACCATCTGATTCAACAGCGGTGCCGCCCCTTTTTAAATCCTTTACGACATCGGGAAGCATATCGTTATAGGTACTCTCGCCACACACATCATCCGGCGTCAAGGTCACGCTGAGTTGATCATAAACATCTTGGTAATGCTTCTTAGATTCCTCTACAAGAAGTTGCCATCGTCCCAGCCATGTTTTATCACCGGAATGTAACGCGGCAACAGCGGAACGAGATATCTCTACAAAATGCTTATCTTCTTCGAATAATTTTTGAGCCTCCTTGTAAAAAGACTCGAATTCAGCCAATGTACTGGGAATTACACCAACGGCTTTACCTTTGAGGGCTTCTAGCGATCTCCTCTCAATGTATGCTACTAACATACCGAATTGTGTACCCCAGTCGCCGATGTGGTTTTGGCGGATTACGTCATGGCCCTGGAATTCGAGTAGTCGGCAGATGGAGTCGCCGATAATGGTGCTGCGGAGGTGGCCGACGTGCATCGGCTTTGCGATGTTGGGGCTGGAGAAATCGACGACTATAGTTTTGGGTGCGTCTATTTCGCTGACGGAGAGTCTGTTGGAGGTGTCGGCGTTGATTTCCAAAAGCTGAGAGGCCAAGTAGTCGGTTTTTAAGCGGAGGTTTATAAAGCCGGGGCCTGCGATTTCGGGTGGCTCGCAGATATCGCTGACATCGAGCTTTGCCACGACCTCTTCGGCTAATTTGCGGGGGTTGGTCTTGAGTTTTTTGGCGAGGGCCATGACGCCGTTGGCCTGGTAGTCACCGAACTTCGGGTCGGTGGCGGGCCTTACTATAGCGGGTGAATCTTCGGAGTCGGCGGCGGAAGCCATAGCGGCAGTAATCTTTTCTTCAAGTATGTCGATAATAGGTTTCATTTAATTTTTTGCCACAGAGGACACAGAGAAAACAGAGAATTAATTTTATATATTAAACTGAGACACGTTTTATCCCATCAACCAGTCGGTTCTCGCCGAAGTTGATTATAAGTCCTCTTTTGAGGTTAGTTGCTTTCAGATAAGAGATTGCCTGTGAAATCACGGTATTAGGCGGTCTCTTAAACGATTTAATCTCGACGACGACTTCTTTCTCCACCAAAAGGTCAAGTCTTTGGCCTTTAATCACATGGCCCTTATAAGTAATATCGACCGGCAACTGACGTTCATACTTGATACCCTGCAGATTGAATTCGTGACACAAGGCCTCTTCATAGATCGATTCCAATAGTCCAGGGCCTAATTCATTATGAACTTCGATAGCAGCGCCGATAATCTTTTCTGTTAATTCATCAGACATATCAAATTATTTTTTTAGCCACAAAGATTTTTTCAGTTCATATATTGCCACAGAGGTCACAGAGAAAACAGAGAGAAATTATAATTCATTTTTTACTAATTAGCCACAGAGGACACAGAGAACTCAGAGAGTATTTATTTATTATCAATAGACTTCAGAGTATTTTCGTATTTTATCTTTGCTTCTTTATCTGCTTTTTGATGCATCTCTCTAATGCGGTTTTCAACTTTATGATGTTTATTCATTTTGAATACGATTAATCTTTCTATGGATTCTTTTATCACTGTTTCATCTTTATCATTTTTGACTTTTATTTTAACAGGAACACCATATTCTCTGAACTCGAATACATTTAGCGGATTAAGTTCAAATTTCTGCAACTCCTTGAAACCGGTGGGAGTAATAACTAATCCTATCCAGTTCTGTTTTTCAGAATATTCGACTGCATCTATTAATGCGGGACCGATGAAAACATTTTCTTTCTTGTTTGCATAAAACTCACCTGCTGACATTGCCCCTGCCAGCGGAATTCTTTTCCAGATACAGCCACGTAAGAATTGCCATGCTAACGATTGAAACACACTAAAAGAATACCCATTATCATCAACTGGAATATAGAAAAGAAAAGAATCAGAAAACCAAGTGTATTCAATCTTATCTAATAGTTCTTTATGTTGTTCAACTCTATTCTTTGCTTCGTTCAAGATATCATGATAATCAATCTTAACAAAGGTGTCTAAGTGTCCGTAGCAAAATTGCTTATTAAAATCGTGTATTCGATTTTTAAATCCGAGTATATCGAAATATGCAACCCAGCAATTTGCGTTTATTACCTGATTACTTTCCATTTATATCTCTTTTTTCTCTGTGTCCTCTGTGGCTAAGAATATTATCTATTAAACCTCTGTGTTCTCTGTGGCTAAGGATATTTTTTTGAATCTATTTTTACTTTTTCGGCGTCGCCCCAGAGTATTTCGAGGT
>CAZLWL010000061.1:0-14436 GCA_964563335.1 uncultured Pirellulales bacterium | reverse complement strand
CTATTTACTATTGGGATTGAGATTAGTGCCGCGGCGGTGTATGTTGGAGAGAGGAGGTTTGGACGAGAGCTATCGGGGCTTTGGGTTTGGGCAAGAAGAAAGAGAAGACCAGGTTGGCGATGAGCAGACGGCGGCGGACAGTTGTAATTGTTGTATGTGTGCTGGCGGCGGGGGCGGCTGTGTGGCTGGACCGTGGGGCGGGCAGCGGTCTGCGGCGGGCGATAGTGCGAAGGTGGCCGAGGGACGATGTCGAGAAATATGAGGGCAGGAGGTTTTTGGTTGTCAATATTGTCGATGGCGACACATTAGATATTGATATTGCCGACGGTGAATATGAGCATACGCGGGTGCGACTCTTAGGAATCGATACGCCTGAGACGGGAGGCGGGAAAGGCGAGGGGATGTATTACGGGCTGGAGGCGACGGAGTTTGCAGAGGGACTTGCCCTTGGTAAGGAGGTTACAGTGATATTGGATGAGAAGAGTCCGACCAGAGACAGGTACGGCAGGCTGCTCGCGCATCTCGAATTGGAAGACGGACGAAGCGTGAATGAAGAATTAGTGGGGGAGGGGTTCGCTTATGCGGACCTGCGTTTTGCGAACGACCGCTTCGAGAGGTATGTAGGGCTTCAGGAGGAGGCCATAAGGGCTAAGAAGGGGCTGTGGCAACAGGTCACCAAAGAACAACTTCCGAAGTGGCTTCAGCGCCGGTGGCCTGACAATTAGTCGCTGGGCGGTTTCCTATCTCGTGTCTGGTGAATAGTATCCAGTTTCCGGCCTCCGGCAATAACAGCTACGCCAAGCGCCCCCTGTCATCTCCGCGGAAGCGGACATCGCGCAAAATAACCGCTAAAAACCTTCGGGAAAGTTGAGGAACGCAAACTCGCCGAATAACTCGATGGCTTTTTTGTCGTATGCCTTCGCGGCCGCGATTTCGCTTTTGAAGTGGCCGAGGTGGTATCTTTTTCCATCTGCATTTATACACGCTTTGAATTTATTATGGTACTTGCTCCAGTACACACCTTTGTATCTTGAAGAGGTGTTGCGAACGCCTCGTCGGTTACGTGTGTTCTCTGTGTTTGTGCATGGCCGTAGATTTGATCTTCGGTTGTTCAGCCCGTTGTTGTCTCTGTGGTCAACAAAAAGGTGGCCTGGCCCGTTTAAAATTTGCCGATGCATCCGGACGACCCTGCCCTTAACATGCCTTCCGGCGTAAGAGGTTCGTGGGGCGTTTATGACGTGCCATTTGTATTTACTGAGCCGCTCGTAGTCTTCGCCATCGACAATAGTAAACTTGCCCTGCGTTAAAGGAATCAGCTTTGCACCCTCGGCTAATGCCGCGGCAATATCAACGGGTACTAACTCGCGAGACCTTTCAAAGTTTTTGCAAGACCCGCACGGCTCAACCACCTGCCACGGCAGCTCTGCACCTGCTTTGTGTTTGCAGATGAGTGTCGGCTGCGACGCACTGCCCGCCGGTACCGAGTGCTCACAATCCTCACAGGTTTCGTCTCCCGTCTTCCGCCCACCGTCTCCCGTCCACTGTTTTACGTCTGTGATTTCTTCTGTTCTACTCATTTTTTGACCTCCAATTTTCAATCTCTTATCAACTTCTACCCTTTTTCATTTTTGGCGCGGAGTTTCGGGCGAGTACAAGGCGTTTGCCTGCCGCCGCCCGGAGGCGTGCCGTTGCACATCGAGGACGTGCGGCCAGGCAAGAACAACGAAGTAATCGCCCGAAAGAACCGCCAAAAAAAGCGGTCCCTCCATAATTAGCACAAACTTGCACGTTTGATGCGAAAATTCGGGATTTTTTTGTCGCGCAAAATCGCTAACCGCTTGCACGCTAAGGAGATAAATTTTTTTATTTTTTTCCCAAATAGCAAGATAGTGCAAGCGTGTTTGGTGTTATTCCGACATTCCCTATCTTTTATTTCAGCGGAAATTATTAGTATTTCTCCCTTCTTTTTAGCGCGGAATTTTGTCCCAAATGCAAGGCTTTTGCCTTGCCCTATACCGGAGGCGTATTGAAATACGTCGAGGATTAGGGACAAGGCAAGTAACGCCGCAGTTGGACAAAATAACCGCTAAAATTTATGTTGACAGGGGAATGATATGGGTTTATTATGTGGTTTTTGCGAATTGGCTTATGATTTATCGAAGGAACTAAGGCAAGATTTAATAAAATATGGCGAATAAAGCGGTTTTTTAAACAAAATATAGTTGATAGACGTATAGAAACATGTAAAATGCAAAAAATCATTAGCAAAAAGACTTTTTGGCTTTCATATAGCTATAATACAGTAAAATTTAGAAAACAACCGAAATAATTAATATGAATATTATAAAAGCTTTTTAATATTGAATATGAGATAATATTAAAAAGAGATTATAAGGATAATGGCACAACAAAAAAGGACATTACCTGATTATAACAAGCCACCAGTAAACGAAGTAGTTATTGGTGTTCAGTTTGATACAATTCCAAATTTTTCTGCAGTGCATCCTGGCCTTTATTGGCAACGAATCAGAGGGTGCTATCCTAATTTATCGGTTCATCCTCCAATCGCTATAAGCAAAGAAAAGTTCGGTGATTTTGTTGCTCCTGAAGCAAAGTTGAAAGCACAACTTTTAAGTTCTCCGCCTATTCCAAGATGTTGGTTTCTTGATGAACTCGGAAACCGTTTGATTCAATTGCAGCCAGAAAGATATCACCATAACTGGAAGAAAGTTACAGGTAGAGAAGAGTATCCACATTATGAAGAAATTTTCCCGGAGTTCAAAGATCAATGGCAAGCCTTCCTTGATTTTGTCAATGAAGAAGGCCTTGGAGTACTTAAACTAAACCATTGGGAAGTTACATACGTCAATCATATTTATCCCGGCGAAGTATTTAAAGATTTTAGCGATATCTATAAGATAATACCATTCCTATCATATAATACCCTAAGTGGGAACTTGAAATCTCCAGAAAGTATTAATTTGTCAATGTCCTATCCTTATTCGGAAAAGCTTGCTAGGTTGCATATTGATATTTCAACAGCTTATAGACGATCAGATAGTGCGCCGTTACTCCAATTCAGGCTTACTGCAAGAGGCCAGCTGGTTTCAAATGACAATGTTGATTTATATGAATGCTTGAATTTTGGACATGAAAAAATAGTTGAAAACTTTACTAAGCTAACTAGTTCAGATGCTCACGAATTATGGGATCGGACGTTATAAGATGAATGTACCAAATATAGGTTTGTTAGGTAGTTGCATTGCTACAATTAGCTCTGGTCCTCTTCCGCAAGATGCAACATTAAGCGATATTTCTTTGTCTGAAGAAAGACCCAGTTATATAAATGAACACGTACTAGATTCAACGACGGATAGTGTTCATACAGCAACCTCATTGATTGAAAAAGCATTTGGTGATTTGGATGAGCTTTCGAAATTGCATGTTGATTGGGATTCTTATGGAAGCCCTAAAATCTCCGACGATTTAATATTGGCGGCCAAAAGATTTTTATATCAATTAGAATTTGAGTTCATTGCTGCTCCGCGTGTTGTCCCTATTTCTGGTGGTGGCATACAGTTTGAATGGCAGATGGGTGATCGGGAACTTGAATTAGAATTCATAGACTCTGACAATATTGGTTATCTCAAAGTGTGTAATGAAGAGCCAATTGAAGAAAATCAATTTAATATCAACGATTTCAATGCTGGCCGAAACTCAATTCAATGGCTAAAGGGTTTTTAGAGACTTAAAGGCTTTGGTTTCTTTTTTATGGACGATAATTCAACTCAGGATATTCAACAAGTTGCTGATGATGAGGAACTATTTCGCAGATTAACTGTTTGGAACCAGTTAGCTAAAAAGCCCGATGGCTCATATAGACCATCTACAGCGGTCTATAGATCTACATTGGGCGATATATCAGTTGACATTGCTTCTAAAACAACACCTGAAGAATCTATTAAGGGTGCTATTGCTTTAATTGGTATATTTGCAAAAGAACCAAAAGAATTAGGCTATCCTGTAATAGAAGAGCCAATTGAAGAGAATCAAGCCCATGCTTTAATTAAAGTAGGAGGCAGAATGCGCCAGAGTCATGCACGGAAGCTTGTTGGGGTTTCTTCATGGGTCATTCAGCCCTGTTGAGGGTTTTTTATTTTTGAGGATGACTCGATACCCAAGGTGGCGCTTCGCTTAGCTGGTCACAATGACAGGTGGGGTGGGAATTCGTATTGCGTGGAGCGTGATGCCACGCACCAACTTTTCCCGCACCTATTTCGTGCGGGACTAACGTATTGGGGTTGCATGGTGATTTGCAATTGACTAATGGCCCCAGGCCATTTACTATTTATTCAACCTTAATTTCACCGGGAGCAAAAAAACCGCGTCTAAGAACCTCTGTGTCCTTCGTGTCCTTCGCGGTAAAACCCAAAAAATCTTTCGGCCCTGAAGGGCCTTTTTTGTCTGCTCACAATAGGCCAACTATTTTGGCCTGTGGACGAAGGGGTTAGCTTAGGTGATGCTTGCATCAAAAGAAGCTCATCCCAAGTACACCAGGCAGACAAAATAATCAGTGTTAATCAGTGTTAATCAGCGAAATCAGTGTCTAAAAAACTCTGCGTTAATCTGCGAAATCAGCGTCTAAAAAACATATTTAAGAAAACAGTGTGAATCTGTGTGAATCCGCGTCTAAAAACATCTGCGACCTCCGCGTCCTCCGCGGTTAAATGCCCAGACTAAGTCAACGGGCCGCCCTTATGCCGGGTCAAAAGGTTTTCGTGTGTCGAGCTAACTAAATCAAACGGGCTTAACGTTTGTCGCTTCAAGACCTTTGCGGCCCTGGGCGGGTTCGTACTCGACCTTCTGTCCTGTCTGAAGGGCGCGGAAGCCGGACATCGCGATGTTAGAGTGATGGACGAACAGATCGTCGCCGCCGGCGTCTGGGGTGATGAATCCGAATCCCTTGTTTTCATTGAACCACTTTACCGTACCTATATCCAAGTGTTCTTCTCCTTAGCCCAGCATATTGGGCCTACTATGCTAACCGCCTTGTTCATTACCAGGAGTACGACCCCCAAGGCAAAAGGAGCACTCCTTACCACGGGGACTATTAAAGCATGGGAAGGGGGGGGTAGTCAATATTTTTTTTTGCCGGGGTGGGCGGTGAAGGGCAGGAGGTTCAATACAGGGGGTGGTGAATGCCGATAGAATGGGTGGACCCCGGCGTGCTCCCGATGTATCGGTACTGCGCTCAGCCCCGACAGGTCGGGATTTCGCTTCGCTCAACAGAGGGCGGAGGGGATGTATAAAATTTGTGTGGAAATGGGCTGAAATCTGAGATTTTGGTTTTGGATTCGGCGGTTTGGCGTTAAAATGTAGATTTTATGCAAAAAAGAGGTTGTTAGCGAGGCGTCTGGTGCGGAAGTTTGCTCCTATAATAATAGCAGTAGTACTTATATGGAATAGTTTGGGTGAAGTGTGCGCGGCTGGCGAAGCGGTTGCGGCGGCGAATGCATTGAATAACGAGCCGAAGGCAAATGCGGCGAGACAGTTGCGAATATATAAGGATGCGTTGTTTCAGGGGACGAGTGAACAGAGTCGGCAGGATGCGGCGATAGAGCTTCTTCTGAGTGATGACAATGAATCGCGCAAGATACTGCTGGAGGCGCTTACTTCACGGGACAACACAGGGGCAAGGCAGGCGGTTTGCAGGGGTCTTATCAGTTGCCGGGCGTTGGGTGCGGTGATACGGAACCGGAACGATTTTCGTGAGGGGCTGGTCGGGATTCTTGTTGATGAGGGTGAGTTGGATGCACAATTGGCGGCGGAGGCGATGCTGATATTTAAGTATCGTGAGATATCGAGCAGATTAGAGAAATTGGCGCGGTCGGGTGAAGTTGAGCGGCGAATCAGGTTGAACGTGGTTTATGCATTGGAGATTCGGCCTGACAAGGAGGCGATGAGCGAACTTATCAGGTTGCTTGATGATGCGGACGTGGAAATAGCCGGTGCTGCGGAGAGAGCGCTGCAGGATTCGTTCGGTATTCCGGTTGGGACGGACAAGGAGGTTTGGCAGAAGATATTGGAGGACCTTCAGCGTAAGAGTCCAAATGAGATTCGTCGGGAAAGGCTTTTGCAGCAGGAAACGAGGATGCGGAAGCTTCAGGCCGAGCGTGATCTGTGGCAAGGCTTGTATCTTGCCGGTCTTGATAAGGAATACGAGGGTATAGATGAGACGGCGCGAGGGGCGCTTTTGTTCGAGCGATTGGGCAGTGAGCTTACGGCGGTGAAGCTGTGGGCGCTGGACAGGGTTTCTCGTCGCTCGGCAGGTACCTCCTTGCCGGCGGAGTTTGGAGCAAGACTAATCGGGCTGATATCGGATGAGGACAGTGGCGTTCGGCTGGCCACGGCGAGGGTTTTGTCGAAGATGAGCGCTCTAAATCCGGCGCAAAAGCTGCTGGAGCAGTTTGGGGTTGAAAAATACGATGATGTTCGTTTGGCGATTTTTGAGGCACTCGGTGAGGCGTGCTACTACGCGTTTTCGCCCGGTTCTGAGATAGAGCTTTCGGGTGAGGTTAGAAACGAGACGCTGGAATTGGCGGCGCGGTACATAATCGAAAAGGATGGCAGGAAGGCGAAGAAGGGGGCGGAGGTGATACGCAAGCTTCTTGAATTACCGGGGCTTGAGGCGGCGCGGGCGCAGAAGTATCTCGGGCTGATTGCGGGCAGAGGCGAACAGGCCAAGAGTGAGGATGGGCCTCTTCGAAGCGAGCTGTTGGGTATAATGGCGACGCTGTGTGGTCGTGGCAGCTATTACCGTGTGGCGGCGTCGAAGCTTTTCGAGGAGGCATTTTTGGAAGGGCTGCGAGTGGATGAGGATGATGGTGTGCGTGAGGCTGCGGTCGCAGGCCTTGTAAATATAAATGGCGCGAAGGCGCTGGTGTTGTTTAAGGAACGAGGTCTTTCGGATGACGACAGCAGCACTATCAGAGAGGCGGTGATAGAGCTTGCAGGCCGGGCTGGTAAGCAGGAAGACGTTGGGTGGCTGGCGGAGAAGGTGGATTCAAACGGCGAGGGGCAGTTGGCGCAAGAGGCGATTGGTACGATATTAGGGCGCCAAAAGGCGGCGGTGGTTGCTGATTGGGCTGAGCAGTTGGCATGGGACGGTGCGGGCAGTGAGCAGGTGCGGGCCTTGTTTGAGGTGGCGGAGAAAAAAGCTGACAGTGAGAAGGCGGTGGAAGTTTTATGGTCGGTCAGGGAGGCACTGGTGGAGATATATTTGGAAAGCAATGATGCCGGACAGGTGGGGCGAGTGATGTCGGCTAGATTGAGCGAGCAGGATATAGTGGCTGAAGATGCATTGGTGGAGCAGATTGACGCGTATCTTGTTTCTGATGAAGTGGAGCCGGTGGCAAAGGAGACGCTTATTGTGGTATTGGAGGGAATTGAGTCGGGAGAACGTCCGAGATGGTCCGAGCAGGTCAAGATTTGGCGGGGATGGAGTAGTGAAGATTCGGAGTGAGCAGGGAGTGTGGACGAAAGAGACGGTGGGCCGAGAAGTTAGTCGGGATGAAGTGTGAATTTATGATTCATCAGATTCTGTAAGGTTAGGATGCTGCGAGGAATTTGTACTTTTAGAAAGGAATACGCCGTTGGCTTTTTGCTGCTTTTGGCAATAAGCATTATATGGTTGTGGGCATTTAATACACATTCTTTTTGGAAGACGGATGCTTTGGATTATGCCCAAATGGGCAGAGAATTAGGTAGTGGCAAGGGCCTTTCAACTTTGCACATTTTTCCGAGACACATTCGGCTTTTTTCCGAGAAAGGTTACCTGGAGAAGGAGAATTGGCCTAATCTTTACCGTTACCCTTTGCCAATAATTCTGGACGCGTTTTTTTATAAAATTACTGCAAACATCAGCATGGCCGCAGTTTTGCAATCCGGTGCGGCGTTTCTCTTGAGTATACCAGTGTTATTTATTTTGGCAACGAGGCTGACCAATTTAAAGGTTGGCATTATCAGTACAATTTTCTATGTGGCTGATCCAGTTGTTTTTACAGGCAGCTACCAGGGGATGTCAGAGTCGTTGGCTATTTTGTGGATTCTTTCTCTTTTCCTGATAGTTTTTAGTGGGGAGATGTCCAAGCCGAAATATTTGGCTATGGGGGTAATATGCGGCTTGGCCTATTTGACCAGAACTCAGCTTATTTTTTTGGTCCCCCTTGTTGTGTTGTATGTATGGATTCAGGTTCAAAAAAAAGCACGGTTGAGCGGTTTAGCTTTGTTCTCAATTGCGTTTGTTTTTACGATTGGCCCGTGGTTTGTCAGAAACGCGGCCTTAGTGGGAGATCCGGCTTTTTCTTTTAGCACTTCAAGGAACCTTGTCAAAGGCAGTTGCCCTGTCAATTCTGATTTGGATTTACAGCTTGATGCACCTGTTAAGACTTTAGAGGTTTTGAAAAGCTATGGGCCGGGTGTTGCAAGGAAGACTTTCAAAAATATTTTGATGGCAACCCGGTTGAGTTTTTGGGGGCGGAATTTTTCGCCGAAAGGGAGTATTTTCATTTTTTTCTTATTTGCGTCTGTTATCTATCGATGGTGTTCGGGCGAGTCGAGGTATGATTCTTTCAGAAGGGCAGTGGTTGTTTTGGTCTTCGGCAATTTGTTAATTGTGAGTTTGGCATTTCATAATCCACGGTTTCACACTCCTGTGATACCATTGATATACATAGTCGGCATTAATGAAATACTTGTGCTTTTCGGCGATTTGGGCTTTAGCCGTTCGATGAAATTGAAACATATAGCCGTTTGGGGCTTGCTTTTATTTGGGATTGTCAGGCTTTGGAATGCTACGATGATTGAGAAGAGCCGCCCGTCGCCCTTAAGCGCGGATGACAGGAAATCGTACGAGATTATTAGACAAGTAGCCGGTGACGACACGATAATCGCTTCGAGCGTATCGCACAAAATTGCCTGCTATGCAGGTTGTCGCTCACTTCGGCTGCCTGTTTTTGAGAGGGATTTGTTGAAGATTAATGAAAGCTTTCTTCCGATTGACTATGTTTTGATAAATAGAAACATATTAGACTCGGATTCCAAGAGATATGCGAGCTACAGTAAATTCATCAAGTCTGACGAATTCCTCAAGACATTCGAATTTGCCCAGGAACTGCCAGACGGGGCCGTACTATTCAAGCGGTTGTGACGAACAGAGTGAATTTGGTCACACTGCACATTTCCGGAGCGGCCAAAACCGCGAAGGTATAGGATTAATCTGTGGGTTTTGAAGAGCCTGTGGGACGTGAGGCTAATCTGGAGTCAACTTGTTACCGTTGAGTGTAAGGTCTTGTTAAGAAAAGAGTTATGTTAATGGTTTTGGAAGGTGGAGACGAGGCCGGGCAGGCTAACGAGACATAATGGAGTTGTTATGGCGGGAATTTTTTGAAAATTTTCGAAAATTTTCAAAATTTCCCTTGACAGATGGGCCCAGTTGTGATAATGTAAAATATGTAAGAAGCGGTAGAAGGACTAAGGCAGGTTCGGAAACCAAGAAATAATATATTTAGCAGCCATCATAAAATAGCATCTATGTCATATCGAACCGGCCTTTTTGACTTCAGAGTTGTAAGTACAGTGTGTATAGTGTGTGCTTGAGTTGTGCGGCCAGACTATATCGGTGCCAAAGGAATCTTGTGTAGAGGCCCGGTTTTGAGTATGAGAATGTCGCTCTCCGGAAAAGAGGTTAACCAGAGAGATTTGCTCGATTTTCGGTATTTTTGTGCGCCCTGCGTTGGGGTGCGAGAACGGTACTTATTGTACGATTGTGCGTGGGGAGCGATAACGCGAGCAAATTTTCAAGAAGTGAAAGGAGAAATGTTATGAAAAAGAAAGGTTTTACATTAATTGAGCTACTGGTCGTGATTGCGATCATAGCGATGCTGCTGGCGATATTGATGCCGGCACTGAACAAGGTGAAGCGCCTTGCTCAGCGTCTGGTGTGTGGTACCAGCGTGAAGGGACTTGGGACGGCCATGATGGTGTACGCTCAAGACTTCGAAGATGAGTATCCTATGCAGGGAGGTATGGGTGACCACGCATGGTCATGGGAGGCCTTGACATACGATTGGGCTAACATTGACAAGAACTGGAACGACCCTACCGACAGATTCCTTACGGTCGCCGCGAGTCTTTACCTGCTGGTGCGACACGCAGACGTCGATCCGAAAAGCTTCGTCTGCAGGAGCGGTGACGAGAAGGCATTTCCAGGTGTAGGTGGTACAGCCAACGTTGACCTTGTTGAGTTGTGGGATTTTGGTGGCGCACCGGTCAGTGTAACGCTTTCTGGTGGGACACTCATTTACAATGAGGGGCTGCCAAAAGAGTACGTCAGCTATGCTTATCAACTGCCGTACGATGCCCGTAGTGGTGCACCGGCTCACCCAGCCAGTGCGACAGCTTCGGCAAGCACGGCTATCCTGGCGGACAAGAATCCGTGGTGCGACCCCAAGCTTACCTTAGCCGGCACGGATGTGGATGACAATAAAACAAACTATATGATGCTCATCGACTTCATGAGAGTGGATTGGGATGCCACCGATCCTCCGGATCCTCTTCGAAACTCATCGACGGCGTGGCAAATCCAGATTGCGAATTCGCAGCCTCACGGTCGAGAAGGGCAGAATGTGTTGTTTGGAGACGGACACTCCAGTTTTGAGAAGCGACCGGATATTAGCTATCAGCATGACAACATCTATACCATGTTTACCGATTGGGGGCCGTCCTGGGGCGAACGCGACAAGCGCACGGGTCAGGTCATGCCGGGCAACAAGCCGGACCCGTTGCCTGGAAATCCACTTTTCCCCAAGAACGCCGAGGACACAGTGCTGGTTAACGATGACAGCAGGTATCCGGGCGACCATAATTTTCCTTAGTAACCTATTAGTGGTGACGGTTGACTGTCAGTTATTAACGACAGCGGATACGAAGTGTGGTTAAGGTAAGGCTTCTTGATTGACAACATTGGGCTGGTATTGAGTTAAGAGGTTTTTCGAAGCGGCCTTTCGCAAGAAGCGGAAGGCCGCTTTTTCTATTCATAATCTATTGGACGAAGACAGTATGTGTGTGACAGGGTTTTTTTTGGAGGAGGCAAGCCTTTTATGCGGATTGCTATGCTTTGCTATGGACGGATGACTTAAGTATCCAGCAAAGCCCGATAATTGTAGTAATCGCGAGGAGTACAAGCCCAAACAGGATGGGATTGAAGAGCGGTCCGGGTGCGACATCTTCAACTTTAGAGGGCAATGGTGCTTCGTCGGCGCCCATGTCAACACCTGCTCCCAGTAAGCGTGGCTCGCCGTCAATGTCCACCATAGTGCGAGTCGCGGTTGTGGTGATGCCCTTGTCAATACAGGCCGAAGCAGGTTGGAGGTGATAGTCTTCGATCACATTGTGGGCGTTTGCGCCCCAGTTATAGACGAATGTATTCTCTTGTACTGAGGGTGACACAGGCGGGGTGAAAGTGACCATATTAGTTGTAGTGTCAAGACGTGTTACCCTTCGGTCCACGCCATCGTTGGCCAGTTCGATGATGTCTCCGACAGCATAGTCGGTTCGTGGGCCATCTGCATCCGCAACGCTAAGCAGCTTAAAGAATCGTTGCTGGTGGTCAAGTGGCGTTTTGGTGGTATCGCAGAATTCGTAGGAGT
This sequence comes from uncultured Pirellulales bacterium, assembly GCA_964563335.1. Classification (GTDB taxonomy): domain Bacteria; phylum Planctomycetota; class Phycisphaerae; order Sedimentisphaerales; family Anaerohalosphaeraceae; genus QNBT01. The sequence goes on along the minus strand of CAZLWL010000061.1, from coordinate 2,728 downwards.
TGGCGAACAGGGGGTCAGCCGTGATATTGCCTTCGCCGGCCCCTGCCCAATCCTGGATACAACTATAGGTCGGAACGACGCAGTCCTGTAGTTGGTCCTGGTCATTCCCCCAGACGATGCAGTTGGTGATGTCGCTGGTGCAGTCGTTTAAGCCTGCACCTCCAGGAGCTATGTTATGAGCTATCGTGCAATTAATTACAGTTCCATTGTGACAGTTGCTCAGGCCCCCACCATTATTTGCAGCTTCATTCTGAGCGATTAGACAGTTGGCAATGGTCGCCGAGCAGTCTGCAAGACCTCCACCATCGTCGCCGGCGGAGTTGTTTGTGATAGTGCAGTTTGAGATGAGCCCGTTGAAACTATGGATTCCACCCCCGTTGGACGTGGCCGTATTGTCCCTAATAATACAGTTGGAGATTGTCGCCCGAGCCCCGTTTCCGTAGATTCCACCGCCATTTTTGGCGCGGCCGCCGGTGATAGTAAAACCGGAGAGAACGCATTTTGCGTTATTGGCAGGGGCAAACGTGACAGCGCTCCCTTTGGCGTTGGCATGAAGTACGGTATTGGCCACAGTTTCCGGGTCATTTGGGCCGAGCGACCGCAGGATTATGTTCTTGTTCACGAGTCTAAGCGTCTCAAGGTGAATCCCCGGCCAGACTATGATAGTCTCGCCGTTGCGGGCCTTGTTGATCGCTGCCTGAATATTTTTGAAAACATTGCCGGTATTATGATTCCGAACTCTTGGCCTCATCATTCCGGCATCGATCTTCTCAAGCCAATTTTCCAGCAGGTTTTTGAGTTGACGGGATGTATCATAGAAAGGCGTGCCTCGCTTAGCCGTATATAGATTATGCTTTGGGTCTTCTTCGATGTTATCGTGTAGGTTGTATAGCTCGAACCTTCCCGGCGCATCGTATCGCAGTCCTGATTTGTCCTTGGCAAAGTGGTTTTGGCCCAACCCCCATTTGTAGGGCCCGTCATAAAATTTGATGAGCTTGTACCCATCTTTAAGCACTACGGAGGCGGGGACAGCGTTGCCCAAGATCTTGGGATTTATAAACCAAAGAGGGCAGTGCCAGAAAATAGCGCCATCGTCACAAGGGTCGCCTGAATCGTTTTGGCGGGTAAAGGTGCGCCCCTCAAACAGCGGTACAAGGCTGGTCCCGTCGATGGTGGTCGGGTCAAATCCCGGGTACGCGTCCTCAATCTGAGACATTTTCATGCCCGACATCTCAAGGAATGTCGGAAAGAAATCGGCGCCGAAAACAGGCACTGTGCATGTGCTGTTCGGCCTGATATGTCCCGGCCAGCATACTATAAGTGGTACGCGCAGACCACCCTCATATACATGGGTCTTTCCTAATCTAAGGGGGTAGTTATCCGTTCGTGGAAACACTGGATAACCAAGCAGAGATTCTTTCTTCTCAAATCCACCATTATCACTGGTAAAGATGATAATTGTATTCTCTGCAACTCCGAGATCCCTGATCTTGGTCATAACAGCCCCGACACTATCATCCAGACTCTTGATCATAGCTGCGTAAACGGGAGAGTTATGCTTGTTGTCTGCATCGCGCTTGCGATCGAAATACTTAATGTAATGTTCGGGCGCCTGGAGCTTGTTTCGTTTTGGCGGACCCCTAACTCCAACACTGGTTGGATCGTGAACAGAAACGTGAGAAAAGTAAAGGAAAAAAGGCCTGCCATGCTTTTGATAATCGAGCTTCCATTTATCGAGGAAGGCTTCGGCCTTGAGTGTGTAGCTGTCCGTGAGGTATTCGTCTCCTTTATTTGGGTCAGGGTCTCCCCATAAGGTTTTGTGGTCGTACGGTCCCGTCATGCCGTGCAAGTTATAAGTATCCCAACCATCGTATCTGTCCTCATAGTGCCAGCCTCGATCCACCCAGGAGCAGCCCTCTTCCCAGTAGTTGCCGCTAATCTGATTGACGTTGTTATTGTAAATGCCGAAATCGAAACCGTTCTGCGGGACAGTGGGCCAGTAGGCATGGCGACTTGGATAGCAGAAATCATAGCCTGCCGCCTTAGAGTATCTCATGTAGTCACCACAAAGATGCCACTTGCCTATGAAACATGAGGTATAGTACCTGTTCGAGTCGTCAGGTCTGGCTTTTAGTGCCTCAGCCAGAGTCACTTCCTCATGGGGAAGGTTGGCCCGACCAAACGGGGGGATAGTGTTCCCTTGCCAGGCAGTCGCGGTAGAGGTCATCTGCAGGCGTGCTGGATGCTTGCCTGTCATGATGCAGGCCCGCGAGGGGCTACATACGTGAAACGCGGCATATGCCCATGTGAATCGCATGCCTGCACTGCGGAGTCTTGCGATATTGGGCGTTTCGTAGTAGGTACTGTCGTGCTCGCCACCAGGAGTTGCCGGACTGCCGGGGATGTACCCTCCATGGTCATCGTATGCTCGACAGTTTATGTCCGTCCAGCCGAGGTCATCTGCCAGGATGAATACGATATTCGGGCCAGGGTCAGCAGCAAACGCAGAGCCGGCGAGAATTGTTGAACCTGCGAAGAGTTCTACCGCGCGCCGACGGAATTTCCGCAATGACACCTGAGTTCGTTTCGACATTTGCATGTTCAGTTTCATTAGAGTTTGTTTATCCAAGTTCGCTACAGAAGGGAATCTTCAGCATGGTCAGTATAAGCTAATTCGAATAGTTTGTAAATAGGAAAAGGAATTAAAACTGGCATTTTGACGGGATTC
>CAZLWL010000060.1:0-15010 GCA_964563335.1 uncultured Pirellulales bacterium | reverse complement strand
GGGTCAGTATCTCTGTTTCAAATCTGCCCATCAGACTTGTCGAAGCTGCCGTTCGGGATGGCGGTCTCTTTGAAACTCGGTGATAAACCAAAAGACGGAAGCTACCCATACGATATTCCAGGTGACGATCTGCTCCAGGATGGGTACAGCGACGTTGTTGCCGCTTCCGATGGTAAAGAGGGTGGCGGCGAGTGAATAGGCCAGGAAGCCTTTGGACGGGCGCAAGGCTCCGAGTGCGATTGGTAGGATGAAATACTGGATGCTGATGCCGGTGGTGAAGGTCATGAAGAAAAGCATACCCATAAGACACTGCCTGATGATATCCTTGCTTTTGAGTAACAAGGGAAAGGTGAACATTCCTACGATAAAGGCCCACTTGAGGTAGCGAAGCTTGAAGATGGTGGGTATGCCATATCGGCCGACGTAGCCGCCGCCATACATGAAGACCCATTTGATGATGCCGTTTTTCCCCTCGGACCAATAAGGAATGAACAGCGAAAGAAAGACACATACGGAAATGACAAATAACAAAAACTTGAGCCAGTAACGTTTTATGGCGTGGTTCAGACAGATTATCAATTCATAGAATATGTTGTGCTTGATGATCATGCCGACGGTGGCGAAGGTCCACAGCAGGATATTGCCGAGGACAGGCTTTTGCTGTCGGAGCTTTACGTAGGCGAACAGGCCGACAACGACCATGAGGATGGCGAAGTTCTCAAACTGGCCGTGGTAACCGGTGATAAGGTACGAGACGGGATTTAGATAGAAGAATATGGAGGTTTTGACGAGTGATATGTTTTCATGTTTTGCGATGAGCAGCAAAAAGAACAGGGTGAGCAGGTCAATTAAAGTAAGAAAAGACCTTGTTATACAGGTGAAGGTAAGAGCAGGTAATCGCTGGTGCAATCCCTGAAAGGCGCCCAGGAAGTGGAACCAGACGGGGGAATAGTTGTAGTTTTTATAGTTGGCGTACACATTTTTTCCTTCGACGGCGAGTTTGGAGACGCGCTCCATGTTCTTTATGTCATTATTGCCGTACAACACTGAAGCGAAGATAATTCTGGTGATGGTGCCGTTTAGAATTACGAGCAGCAATATGACAAACAGGGTGGCCTTGAGAGTGGGAGGAGCTTTGTTTTGAGTGGCACAGATAATAAACAAGATGAGACTGACGCCGGCTACAAACATGGCGGTCAGGACTACAAAGACGAAGCCCGCCCATATAAAGTGGGCCTTTTCGGGATTTTCGGGGTCGATGTCCTTGTATCGTCCGTATTTGTTTCGGACCATCCAGTCCAGTCGATTGGAATAAAGCGTCACAAACTTGTGGCCTGTTTCGGTTTTTGCGATAGTCTGGATAAGCCTGGCAGGCCTTGGGTGGTATGTTCCGGTAATCAGGGGCCATTCGTAAATAGAGGCTGCGAGAAGGATTATCAGGGATATTAATAGTATTGTGATTATGCAAATGTTTCGCATCACTTCATTATATCCCCAGTCTTTCAGCCTCACTACTCCCAATTTGTTTTGCGACAGTTTTAGCGATGCTGCGTCCGTTTCGAATGGCGTAATTACAGCCTCGGTCCTGGGGGTAGATATGGGCCATTGTCTCGATATAAAGGCCCTTGATTGGAGTTTGGCGGGGCGGAATGAGGCTGGGGTAGTTGCATTCGACAATAGGCTGGGCGTAGGGTGCTTTGAAGAGATGATAACCCTGAACCCGGGAGCGGTCAAATTCAGGAAACATTCGTTTAATATGTGGCAGTGAGAATTCAAACAACTGGTCTTTATTCATACTGAAAAGCGGGTCGGTATCCTCCAAATACTTGCTGAGATAAACGATGTGCTTTCCGTCATAGTCTGCGGTGGACTGAAAATTAGTGTGCTCAATTACACCGACAAATGGGAAATCGGGGTCGGCTACATTGAGCCAGTAGAAGTCCGAGAGCCGGTGCGATAAGACCAGCACCAGGGACAAGTTTGCCAGATAGCGAATTCTTTTCAGCCGGGCGAGGTGCTCTTTTGAAACATAAGGCTGGACTAAATCAGCGATGACAGGCAGCGGGACGGTGGCAATTACAGTGTTGGCGTGGAGGGGGCCATCGCTGGTCTGGACACCTCTTATGCAGCCGGCCTCGATGATGAGGGCCTCGGCGGTGGCTTCGGTTTTGATGGTGCCGCCGGCGGAGGTGATGTGATCGGCGATTCGCTGGGCGAACGCGCCTAAGCCGTGGCGGTAGTAGCCTAAGAGTTCCTTAGCGGTGCCGCTGCGACTTCCTCCCCGCAGGACGAGCTTGCTCCAGAGCCAGACAGCGGAAATCTGTGAAGCTGCGGCGCCGAATTTGCCCCGCAAGAGCGGCAGCCAGACGTTATTGTACACCTCGGGTGGGCACATTGTCTTTAACCATTGCTCGGCGGTCATGGATTCGATGCTTTTGTAGTCTTTGAGTCGCCGTGCCCTTAGCAGGAGCAGGCCAAGTTGAATTCTGTGCGGGAAAGAAAGGGGGGTGAATCGAAGGACGTCCAGCGGGGCCGATAGCCTGAAGAAATTGTTTTGTACGTATATGCCGGTTTTGCTGTGAGTGAATGATAATTGGTCGTGACAGTTGAGTTGTTTCGTGAGTTGTATGGCGTCATGGTCATTTGTGAAGAGGTGGTGATAGAACTTTTCTACCGGCCGGTGGGCTATTTCGAAGTTGGCTGCAAGGCCGCCGATTTGGTTGTCCATTTCCAGTATGATAACAGGCAGGCCCGCGCGGGTAAGTTCGTATGCCGCTGCGAGACCTGTGAAGCCGGCTCCAATGACAACGATATGGTCCCGTTCGTGGCGCTGGGCCATAGGTTTTTCCTACAAGGAGACTTCGCAAGCAACATTCGTAAAAACTACATAATGACATAAGACATACTGTTTGTCAATTGTGCTGCTCAGGATGACAAAAGCATATCAAAGATTAAAAATCAAAATGCAACGTTGTGGAAGTTATACCAATTGTATTTAATATGTGCGTTTAGGGTAATGGCAATTTGCTACGTAGCTGCTATTTACCCGTCGCTTACGCTCCGGGCTCTGTTGGGCCAAAGCGCAAGAATTAACTCCAATTGGTATTATTCGGCGGTTGGCAGGCTGTCTAACATTGTCTGGGCGTGAGTGCTGAAAGTGCTTTTGGGATACAGGGCGATGAAATTTGTCAGTATTGCCCTTGCGTCGGCGAGGTAAGTCTCCTTTTCAGCGGGACCTGTTTGCGGGTCCTTCCATAAGCCGACCTTTAAGAGACCAAGCTCATAGAGGGCTTGTATGCCGCCGTCGGTATTGCCGAATTTCTCACCCAATTCTTTAAGCTGGGCGGCCTTTAGCTGGGCATCGGGGATGAGCATAATCTTTGCAAGGAGGACATTATCGCGCATGGGGTCGTCGGTTTTGGTTGCCGCAACGAGGCGGTCGAGGCGGTGCGGATAGTCCATGCTGTAAGGGTTAAGTATTACGAACTCTGCGAGGGTGCTCTTCGATTGGTCCGACTGGGTCAGGTTCTGGCCGCTGACGAGTGCGACCAACTTCTGGAGCTTGCTTCGAAGGTCTTTGAGCTTGAAAGGTGTCATTGCGGTTGGGGCGGGCGAGGCAAAAGCGGTTGAGAACGTGGCGGGTGCCGGCTGGGTTTGCTCCAGGAGTTCTAAACGCTGGGAGACCATTGCCTCGGTCAGCTCGCAAAGCTCTGCGGCCTTTTCAAATTTGCCCTGGCCTGCCAGGTGCATGGCAATACGCCATCTGGCTTCAAGGGCCTCGGCACTTTGTGGGAATTCGTCATAAAGCTTATACCATATCGGCAGCGTTTCACGATGCGGATGGTCGCTGTAAAAGCTCAGCACCTCTGTCTGAGCGAACCGGCGGATGTTAGGGCTGTACTCGTTCAGCGTGGCCTTGTAATAAAGAGCTATCGGCATTCGCTTGCTTGTTGGGCGTTTCGTTATGAACAGATTGTACTGGGCCAGGAGCTGCCGTCTCTTTGCCTGGTAGTTCAGTTGGTCGGTTGGCTCAAACCAGTTAGGCCATCGGTTGTAGCTCAGTTGGATTTGAATCTCCTGCTTCAACTGCTCTCGCAGAAGAATTGGCTCGGTGGGGTAGAAAAGGCCGGTCAAAAAGCTTTGCGTGCCGGGGTTCTTTATGGCCTTGTCGATGGCATCAGCCATATTGTGGTCATGAAACTGGACGACCTCCTCGGGATTGTTGCCTGCCACATACAATTGATAATCGAGCTCGGCGAAGCTGATTTTGCGCTGAAATTCCCAGACCGCAACTGCCAGGACGAGGGCGGTGACTGCCCATACGAGTCCTGGCCGATAGCGGGTGAAATGGCCTATACCTATCACCAGGCCTGTGACGGCAAGGGCAGTCAGCCAGGCGTAAATCCAGGGTGCAAATGAGAGACCCAATCTGATGGGGTCAACGCTCTGTGCGCCTCCGAACAGGGCCCAGTAAACCAACTGTGGCGCCATACAAAGGGCAATCGCTATGAATCGGGAGCGAAATCGGAGCGGCCGACATGCTACTGCTGTGCAACTTACCAAAAGGAATACACCGAACAGCGGTAACCTGGCGATGAATGCGACAGCGAGTATCATCGGCAAACTGTAGCGAAAGCTCAACAGTTGTGAGACAAGCACGGGGCCGACCGCCAGGATCCCCATAAGAAGGCCCAAGACGAGGATTTGCCATGGGTACTCATAAATGCTGAGCGGGCTGACGATAAAGCGGCCCAGGCTCCAGGAGTCGGCCCCGATGAAATCGGGGTCGCTGAAGCTGAGTGAAAGCGCGGTCCCGGTCAGTACCTTCGACCAGAAAAGACATGCCGCGACAAAGACGACAACAGCCAGCGCCCAGCATCTTCGGACATTGGCGTGGCTGTAGTGCAGGGTCGGCCCAACAGTCATAAAGGACTTCGGGAGCCCATTTGATTTTGTCGTAGTTTTATCCGCCATCTAAATCGTTGCTCAATATAGCATAGCAAATGGAAAATAGGAAGCTGAAAATCGGCGTTTATGCTCGAATAATATCGGCTATTTTCATAAGTCTGCTGATATTATCCCGCTCGGCCTCGCCGAGTTTGCTGTAAATGAATTTTATTGTTTCGGTTAATTCGGGGATGACGACATGCTCCAAGACGTTGACCCTGCGGCGTGTCATCTGGAGTTCGATGGCCAGCAGTTGTGCCTGTTTTTCCTTTTCGGCCAGCTCAATCAGGCTGTCAAATGCCCTTTCAAGCGCTCTGAGGGCGACGTCAAGCTCGCCACTTGTGGTGCCGAATCCGTAGCACATGATGTCGCCGGAAATTTCTTTTGTCAGATTCGGCACTTTCACACTCATTATGCTCGAAAAACTAATCGCCAGGCTGAACTTTTTGGTGGGTACCTCCATCGCGGCCTTCATGTCTTCAGGCTCCATGGTCGCTCTTGCCATCATAAAGCGGCGAGAGGTCTGAAGCAGCTCTTTCTCGACGCGCCGGCGCAACGGCTTTATGGCCCTTGCAATCTGCACGAGCTGTCTGCATATTTCGTCGCGTTTTTCACTGAGCAGCCGATGACCGCGTGTTGCCAGCGCGACGCGCTTGCGAAGCCGAAGCAACTCCATTCGCGTTGCGTTTACATTCTCGAGCATAGGTTTACCATTACAAATTTCACGCTTTTGTCGTCTGAGCGTCCTGTTTCCTGAATCTGGGCATGTACTTTTTAATGAGGTCGACGTCGATACGTTTGAGTTCGGCGTCGGCAAACATGCTCAAAAGCTCCCAGCCAAGGTCGAGGGTCTGCTCGATGGTGCGGTTCTCATAATAGCCCTGCGAAATATACCTGCCCTCGAACTGGTCGGCAAAGCTCATGTATTTTTGGTCTTCTGCGGAAAGTGCCGCCTCGCCGAGGATAGTCGCAAGCTCCTGCGCCTCTTTGCCGCGTGCATAAGCGGCGTAGAGCTGGTTATAGAGGTCGGCGTGGTCCTCGCGGGTCTTGCCTTCGCCGATGCCCTTGTCCTTCAGCCTCGACAGGCTCGGGAGCACATCGACGGGCGGTGCGACGGCCTTTCTGTGGAGCGGCCTGGACATGATTATCTGGCCTTCGGTGATGTATCCGGTCAGGTCGGGTACAGGATGGGTCTTGTCATCTTCGGGCATAGTCAGGACGGGGACCATCGTTATCGAGCCTTTCTTTTCTTTGATTCTGCCGGCCCGTTCATAAATGGTGGCAAGGTCGGTATATAGATAACCCGGGTAGCCGCGCCGCCCGGGGACCTCTTTTCTTGCGGCGCTGATTTCACGCAGGGCTTCGCAGTAGTTTGTCATGTCATTGAGGATAACGAGCACGTGCATATCCAGCTCAAAGGCGAGATATTCAGCGGCGGTCAGCGCGACTCTTGGCGTCGCGATGCGTTCAATTGCGGGGTCATCGGCAAGATTAACGAAGAGCACCGCCCGCTCGATTGCGCCGGTATCTGTGAGGTCGTCGATAAAGAACTGCGCCGCTTCGAAGGTGATGCCCATGGCGGCAAAGACGACCGCGAAATCCTCGCCTTTGCCGAGGACGGTTGCCTGTCGAGCCAATTGTGCGGTTATATAGTCATGGGGCAGGCCGGAACCGGAGAATATCGGGAGTTTCTGGCCGCGGACCAGGGGGTTGAGGCCGTCAATTGTGGAGATACCGGTCTGGATGAATTCGTTTGGAAAATCACGAGCGTAGGGATTTATGGGGCTTCCGTTGATGTTCATTCTCTTTTTCGGCAGAATTATGGGGCCATCGTCTTTCGGCTCGCCGATGCCGCTGAAAACACGGCCAAGGATATCGGGCGAAACTGCCAATTCCATCGGTTTGCCGAGAAAACGAACGGTACTTTTGTCAACATTTATACCCTCGGTGCCCTCGAAGACCTGGACCAGTACCTTGTCCCTTTCGACCTGCAGAATCTGGCCGTGGCGGACCGAGCCGTCGGCGATTTCAATGTCAACGATGTGGCCGAACTTGGCCTGGTCAACCGACTCGACTAACATCAACGGCCCATAAATTTGCGAAACTGTTTGATACTCCTTCAGCATTTCAAACTCCCGTTCAACCTATGATTCATGCCAGGGGAAAGGTATGCACAGCATACCCTACCCTCAAACTTCGTATCTCGTATTGCAATCTGGGTGCCATCCCGATTTCATCGGGATTTGGCCGTGCCCTTCGCACTTTACGCATCACGCTACTGTTTGTAATGGCTTCATCTGGTCATTGATTGTCTTGCGTATCTCGGTGATTCTTTGGCGTTGCTCCTCTTCGATGTATTTTGCCCGTGCAATATCTTCGCGCACCTTCAGGGCGAAAATGTCGGCGGTATCGACACCGCTTTCGATGGCTGCCAGGCCCTGTTTGTGAAAGTGCAGTATCATGTCTAAGATGTCAAACTGCTTGTCGATTGTGGTGTAGGTATCTATCTTATGGTAAGCGTTTTGATGCAGAAAGTCTTCTCTGATACTCCTGGTCGTTTCAAGCGTCATTCTGTCTGTTGCCGATATCGCCTCGGCGCCGACCAATCGGACAATTTCGATTAGTTCAGCTTCGACCTCCAGAAGACTCATCGCTTCCCGCACCATCGAAGCCATTTGGGCGCCTTTGTCCTTGTCCTCAAAACAGCCTGAAAGGTATTGCTTATAGAACGAATAGCTTGTCAGCCAGTCAATCGCAGGGAAGTGTCTTTGCTCAGCTAATCTTCCTATCAGTGACCAGAAGACCTTCACAACGTGCAGCGTCGCCTGCACCACCGAGTCTGACAAATCGCCTCCGGGAGGACTGACGGCGCCGATAACGGAAAGTGCTCCTTCACGCTGCGGCTGGCCGAGGCAGACGACTCTGCCGGCCCGCTCGTAAAACGAAGCGATTCTGGCAGCAAGGTAAGCGGGGTAACCTTCCTCAGCGGGCATCTCCTCTAAGCGCGTCGATATCTCTCTCATCGCCTCGGCCCATCGGCTGGTGCTGTCAGCCATCAAGGCAACCGAATAACCCATGTCGCGGAAGTACTCCGCAATCGTAATACCCGTATAGACCGATGCCTCCCTCGCAGCGACCGGCATATCCGAAGTATTGGCTAACAGGACGACCCGCTTCATCAACGGCTCGCCGCTGTGCGGGTCTTTCAGCCTGGGAAACTCCATCAGCACGTCGGTCATCTCGTTGCCGCGCTCACCGCAGCCGACATAAACGACGATGTCTGCTGCAATCCATTTTGCCAATTGATGCTGCACCACGGTCTTTCCGGTTCCAAAAGGCCCGGGCACACAAGCGGTGCCGCCCTTTGCAATCGGGAAGAAGGCGTCAATAACTCGCTGGCCGGTTATCAGGACCTCATTCGGGGCAAGCCGCCTGGCAACTTTTCTTGACCTGCGAACAGGACAGGTTTGCATCAGCTTTAATTTGGTTCGCTCGCCGTCTTCGCCTGCAACCTCACCGATAGTCTCTTCGACGGTGAAGTCGCCTTCTGCGAGTCCTTCGACGGTGCCGCCCAGGCCGGGGGGCACCATTATCTTGTGCAGGATCAGAACGGTCTCCTGGACCTCACCAATAATATCTCCCTGTGATACTTTGTAGCCGTTTTCGACGGTCGGTGTAAAGTGCCACTTCGTGTCCCTGCCAAGACCCGGCAAGGCGCTTCCCCGCTTGATATGGTCGCCCTGGAGTGAGCGCAACTGGTCGAGGGGCCTTTGTATACCGTCGTAGATGCTCGAAACAAGACCCGGACCCAGTTCAACGCTGAGTGGCGCACCGGTATTTACGACGTCCTCACCCGGGCCGATGCCAACGGTATCTTCATATACCTGTATGCTGGCCAGGTCGCCGTGCAGCTCGACGATTTCACCGATGAGGTTTTCGGCGCCGACTCGAACGACATCGTACATTCTTGCCCCTGTCATCCCCTCGGCAACGACGACGGGGCCGGCCACTTTGATTATTTTTCCGCTTTTCAATTCACTCATCTCGAAAGACCTTCAAAAACAATCATCTTGTCAATCAATGTATGACCAGTCAGTTTCAACTCCGAACTACAAACTACGAACAACGCATCACGCATCACCTGTCGCGCCAGTGGCTCGACACGGCGGACGCACTACGAACTACCAACTAATCCGCCAAAATGTCGATTCCCGTTGCCATCTTCAGGAGCTTTGAGAGCGACTGTGTTGCGAAGCCGGTCGGTTTCGTTGTAAAAGGCACCACAACAACGCACGGCGTAGGCTGCTTTTGCGTACCCTCAAAGACCCGCTCTGCAGCTTCAGCTACGTTCTCAGCCACGACTACCAATGCATATTTGTGTTTCAAAACCTCGCCTGCAGTCTCGGCGACATTCCCGGAGTCCGGCTCCACTGCAAAGGTGTCGAGCCCGAGTGCCGAAAACGGCATGACAAAATCCGCATCACCTAAAACTGCGGCCTTACCTTCCACAACACACCTTTAACTAATATTTAAAGTTTGAAGTGCCTAAAGTGCCTAAAGTTAAAATAATCAATCCCGATTTCATCGGGACCGGCGAAGCCTAATAACTTTAGCTTACTTTAGTTCACTTTAGCTCACTTTAGCTCAATTCTCTCCCAGGCGGTCGAGAATGAACTTGGTATCCATTCGATTCTTTTTACAAGTCAGCACCATCCGTACCGTTCTGATTTCGTTTTCCTTTATCATCAGGTAAGCAATAACGGGCTGGGGTCCTGCGGTGATGACTCTGGTCGTTTTCAAGAAGCCCATTAAGTGGTCCTGGCAATCCTTTTCGAGATGCAGGAACGATTGCTCGGCCATGAGATAGCTGACTCCGCCCTCCACGACGCCGTGGTACGTGGTAGGGTAAAACACTGTCGCCAGTGCCTCGTATCCGACATCGAGACCGTGCACGAAGCGGTCGATTTCGACAAATCCGCCCGGTATAAACAAATTCCTCTCGTCGCGTTCGGCCATTTTAAGCCGGAGCATCGTGCGAATGTTCGTCAAATCTGTCTGCGTTCTGAAAAGTGACAAGAGAAAAACACTGCCAAGATTCGCAGCCGCTGTAAGCTTGTAGGCCGAGGCCACATTGTCGATGCCGTAGTCTATTTGGCGAATATCTTTGTTCTGGTAATAACCTAAGATGGCCTCCTCGACTGCATCCTGCAAATAATCGGGAAACCTTTCGTAGTCCTCCTGTTCGAATATCTCCTCAAACTGCTCTGCCGGCACGCTTCCCGCATCGCTGTAATCGGTGCCTATGGGCCTTTCCGTTACAACGCGCCTTACGGCCAGACGCATATTTGCGAAATCCTCACGGGCCCTGAGAATCTCGACCAACTCACTATCCAGCATCAAATCAATGAAGAGTTCGCGGACGGCGGCGCGTCTTTCAAGGAGCATCTGTTCGGTCTGTGCAAGGCTTAGCTGCCGGCCTGTCATGGCGTATTCTGTGGAGCCTAACAATTCGACGGCGGCGGCAAAGTCGGGGGCATCAGCCATGTTCAGGAGCGTGCTCCTTGTAAGCATTCCCGTTTCAAGCACCCGCACCTGTGCAGTCGCCCAGATGTAGCGCCAGTCTTCTGCGCCGATGGGCGGATACCGGTAAAAATCTATAAGCCCTTGTTCTTGATTCAACTTCATTCGGTCAACTACGAACTATGAACTACGAACTTTCTGCCCCGAACAATTCCTCGGCGAGCTCTATCTCGAATTTATCCCTGGCTTCTGCCAGGAGAACTTCGATACTTACATTAACCTGAATTTTGCCGCGATTGAGGATAAAACCGGCGTCAATATTAGCGCGGTCCTGTGCCAGATTCAGATTTCCTTTGTAACCCGGGCCGAGTTTGCGATTGACCTGCTTTATCAGGGCGTGGTCGATTCGCTCTTCTTCGGCGCCGATTATGACCTGCTCATCACCGGCCTCTACGGCCTTTACCATGAGCGAGGTAATGAGGTCTTCATATTCTTTGTCGGAAAGCGTTTTTATTCGTTCGCGCACCTTCTGGAACACATCGTTGAGCAGAGCGACTTTGGCGACCAGATATTCCTTTTTGATTTCCATATTGGCCGTAGCCAACATGCGGGCCTTTTTATCCTCGGCGGCCTGTGCGGCCAGGGCCTCCGTTTGTTTTTCGTAATCGGCCAACTGAGAATTAAGCTCAGCTTCGGCTGCGGCGTACTTTTCGCCGGCGGCGGCTGTTATTTCCCGGGCCTGGGCCTGGGCTTCGGCCAATATTTTTTCCACGACCTGTTCAGCATTCATAGTACAATATCCACTTTGCGTAGTACCCCACTTCACAAATAACGCGACTATGTAAAGGAAAAACCATCCCCAATCTTCGCTTGAGGCTGCCACCCTGCCAAAAACCTCACATACGCGTCAGCTCAGCAATGCAGTGGTGGCCATTGTCGATATCAGCCAGCCCAAGACCGCATAAATTTCCACCATAACGGCATAAATCACACCGGCCTTGAAAGCCATCTCCGGTCTTTTGGCAGCCATCAGAATGCCCGCCGCACAGACCCTGCCCTGGTGTATTCCCGACAGGAGTCCTGAAACGGCAATTGGCAGACATGCACAGAACACAGAGAGACCCTGTGCCAGCGTCAGAGTGACCGCCGCGTCACCAGTGAGTTTACCTAACATGGTAAAGCCGACCAGAAAGCCGTAGATGCCCTGGGTGCTGGGCAGCACCACCATCAAAAACAGTTGTCCGTATCGCTCGGGCTTCTCGCTCAAAACACTGGCAGCGCTTTTACCCGCCGTACCAACGCCTATCGCCGACCCTATCCCTGCAAAAAATACTGCGAAGGCCGCTCCCAATAAAGCTATTGGTATTCCGAATGCATCCATCGTTACACTACTTGCATCCATTGTTAGACGTCTCCTTAATTAGTTTGCTTCTTTACTTAATATAAATGTGTCTATATCGCTTAACGAGCGGCTCAAACATTTTGCCGCCGCCCTCGAAAAACTTTGGAAAGAACTCAACGTACTGCAAACGCAGGGTATGAACAAATGCTCCCAGCCCACTGATGAAAATATTAAACAAATGGCCCCCGAGAAGCACCAATATCGCCAACAAAAACCCGAAGTACTTTACCTGGCCCGCCATTTGCGCCATCTGGTTAATCGCCGCCGCAAAACCTGCCGTAACCATCCCAAGAGCCATAAGTCTTACATAACTCAACGTGTCACCGATATAAAATATCGTACTGAACAAATTAAAAAACCCCATCCCAAGCCTGCCGGACCAACCGCCCTGTCTGTGGCTAAGCAGAAAAATAACCACGGCCGGTACCAATGCGGCTTTAAGCAACATCCCCCGAACGGGCTCCGGGATGCCGACTTTACCACCAAACAGATATGCCGCAAGACAATTAAGCATTAGCCCAAGGCTCAAATGTTCACACACCGCTCCAACAAAATCCTTCCGCAAGAGTTTATCGAAAAATGCTATTGCTATTCCAAACTGAAGCTGGAAATAGCCGATTACCAGTGCCAGCGCAAAAAATATCTGCGGTTTTACCATCGGGTCAAAGCCAAACTTCAGTATCGCCGCTCTGGCTTTGACCAGCGGCGGTATGTTCAGAAGCTGAATCGCATCGCCGAACCAGCCCCCGGTCAGAGCGCCGGCAATAATCGTCGTAACGGAACAGATGACCATCAGCATCGCGAATCTCTTATCGCCCTGGACCTTCTTGAGGAAATACAAAGAACCCGCAATCATCAGCAGACCGTAACCCGCATCCGTCATGCAAAGCCCGAAAAATATGGCAAAAAACGGGGCCAAAAATACAGTCGGGTCCAGCTCCAGATAACGTGGCATACCGTAAAGCCGCGTTATCACCTCAAATGGGCGAAGCACCCGGCGGTTCTCTATCTCAACCGGTATCTCCTCGGCCTCACCCGGCAACACCTCGGTAACGGTCGAAGCGCCAAACTTGCCGACTATCTCTTCCAGCCGCTCGTAGTCCTTTCTTTTGACCCATCCTTCCAGAAGTACCACATACTCCGTCGCCGGCGCCAATGCCCTGGTTTGTTCTCTGGCCAACAAATTCTCATAATGGTCGTGAAGTATCTGCACCTTCAGCCTGTCTGTGGCAAGCTCGGCGGCCTTGTTCATCGCTTCGCGCAATTGCGTCTCTATTTCGTTAAGTTTCTGTTCACAATCCCCAAGAAACGCGCCCGCCGTCCCGGTTATACCCTCAAACCTGGCCGGCTCAAAGTCGCCGCTGCGCAGCACCTTCTGGACATCGGGCACCGATTCGTTCATACAGACAATCAGGCAGGCATGTGCATTACTGGTACTGCCGACTTGCTCAACAGCAGCTCCCAATTCACATAATTTTTCTGTCACCTCCTCAAAATGCTGATGGCCTATCATGCCCACTATGCAGGTGGTGTTATTAAGCTCGCCTATCTCTTCAACCGGCGTCAAAAGCGGCCTCCAGGGCAGGAGCGCTTCATACGTTCCCCGGCAGTTTTCATAGTCGGTATTGAGCCGGTCTATCTCGGCCTCAAGCTGCCGGGCCTGCTCGACCAGCTCCAAAGCTTCCCGTCCGCTGACAACCTCGGAATACCTGGCTTTATCGACAACCACCAAAGGTTGTAAGACACTGACCGGTCCTTTACCCACCGCATGTCGGGTCAAAAATGTCAGGCACTTGTCCAATCGGCCGACCCTCTCTTCAAGGTCTTTTGGCCGCTCGATATCTATCTGAAGCTCGGGCCAATCCTTGCTGACCATCGCACGCTCCGCATCGAGAACCTGCACAGTACCCGCCTGCTGCAACTCTTCTAAAAGCTCACCTGCTTCGCCGCGATAAGTGGCAATCAAGATTTTCATCATCCGCACAACAGCCATCGCTTCTATCTCTACGAACTACAAACTACGAACTACAAACTCAAAATGTGCCGCATTACCTTGTCCACGCACGTTTCCATCTTTTCGCATGCCTTTCCTTCGAGCTGCTGGGTTTGCTCGTCGGCTTGTGCCTTGAGTTCGGCCACATCCTCTTTGCAGGCCTCTTCGGCCTGGGCCACAGCCTCGGCAATCGCCTTTTTGCGCTGCTCCTCTGCGTGCTCAAGCTGGCGGGCCTGGCTGGCCCGGGACTCTTCGATCATCTTCGCCGCCTCTGCCTTTGCCTGCTCGAGGATGTCTTTGGCCTGCGCTTCGGCGTCTTTAATCTGCTTTATAAGTTCCATATCACCTTTCCCGTGATTAAGTGTTTAGAGGGTAAATGCCGGCCCGCCCCTCCTGCTACCTGGACCCTATCAGCTTTTTCTGCTCCATTGCGAAGATAATCTGGTCGGCAAGCTGATCGATATTGAACATCGAATTATCCAACATGAGGTTAAAGGCCGGCTCGCGCGGATTCTTCTGTTCGTAAATTTTGCGGAGGTGCTTTCTGTGCCTTTCGACTTCCTCAATCCGTGCGACGGCGCCGGCGCTGGTGAGCTTTTCGCGGACGCTCACCCTGGCGATGCGCCATTCTTTCGGCCCTTCGATCCGGACGCTGAGGCCGCCGTCCAAGTCGGCCGTCGCGGCCGTGCCGCCCTGGCCGATTATAACGGCGTGGCCCTCAAAGGCTGCCGTGCGGACCATGATAGTAATCTTGTTGCGAATCTCGTAACCATCCGGTATCCCCCTATGGCGCATGCCGCGGAAAAAATCCTTCAGAAGACTCGGCTTGGAAAGGCGCTCCTTCTCGACGACCTCCTGGGTAAGCCCCGTATCCTCAGCCAATTGCTTCAGAAGCTCCTTCTTGAAGACCCGCCATTTGCCGTCATCGGCGCGCTCGTCGAGCTTTTTGACCAATAAATCGCCCAAAGCGTAGCCGTCACAGCCGTATTGACGCGATATAGTTATAAAAGGACCGGGCTCTTTCTTCTCTATCTTATCTAAGTTACCACGAATATAAGATGAAAGTGTAGGCTTTGGCATTTTTAGTCGTTAGTTAGTATTCGTTAGTTACTCAAACTGACCGTTTTTGTTTTTAGACACGGATTATG
>CAZLWL010000059.1:0-15180 GCA_964563335.1 uncultured Pirellulales bacterium | reverse complement strand
TGGCTGATAGTCCTTTTCGGCTTGCAGCTTACGTTTACGACGCAGCATCTCAAGACCCTTGACGCGGCCGAGATTGCAAAGATGCACAAGAGCGATGAGTATTTCATTGCTAACGATTTCACGGCCGTGAGGATGCTGGAATATATTCTAAGGGCGTTCGACCAAAAGCAGGCACCGGTATCGGTGGGGGTCATCTGCAGCAAGTTGAATCTGCCTGCTGACTTTGGTGAAAGGATATTGGAACATCTGACGGGGGCGGGACTTCTGTTTCGCACGGCCGAGCCGCGGGTCGGATATACGCCGGCGACGGATGGCGCCAATATAACACTTGCAGAGATTTCCCAGGCCATCGGTAAGGCAAGCTTCGCCCAGGCCGATGATGAAACCCCGGCGCAGCTTTCGGCAATCTTCGCCGCCCAACACAATGAGTTGGCCGGTCACACACTAAAAGAGATTCTGGAAGACAGAGGTCAGAAGTCAGAGGACAGCTCGCCGCCGGCGTAGCCTATGGCGAAGCGGGGAAGACAGAAAACAGAAGCCTGCCGGCGCGAGCCGGCGGACCTCGATGCTCGATGTCGAAGACCCAGCACAGACGGGTCAAAGATCCGGCGAAGAAACCGCATGGGCAGACAAGCTGCCCATCCTACGGATACTCGAAGGGTAAGGGCGGGTAGGGTGCGATGCATCACACCAATTTTTTTATTCGCCGATAATCTTCACAAGGACGCGTTTTTTTCGTTTGCCGTCGAACTCACCGTAGAAAATCTGCTCCCACGGACCAAAGTCGAGTTTGCTGTCGGTGACGGCAACGACGACCTCTCTACCCATAACAGTGCGCTTAAGGTGGGCATCAGCGTTATCTTCGTACCCATTGTGACGATACTGTGAGTAGGGTTTTTCGGGGGCGAGCTTTTCGAGCCAGACCTCGAAGTCGTGGTGCAGGCCGGACTCGTTGTCGTTTATGAAGACGCTGGCGGTGATGTGCATGGCATTGCAAAGTACGAAACCTTCCTGAATACCGCTCTCAGCAAGGCAGGCCTCGACCTCGGGCGTGATATTGATAAATTCACGTCTATTTCTTGCGTGGAACCACAATTCTTTCCTATAACTTCTCATGGGTATCCTTTCATGCTATTGACCAACAAGTTTTTGATAGACTGATTCGATGGTATCGACCATTGTCTCGGGTGCGAATTTCTCCTTTACGGACTCCCTGCCTGCTTCGCCGAGCTTTTGGCGCAGTTCAGCGCTTGCGGTTAATTCTTCGCACGCCTCTGTCAACTGTTCGACATTCTCAGGCTCGACGAGAAAGCCGGTTTGCCTGCTTACAACCTCTTTTGCCCCATCAATGTTAAAGCTTACGACGGGTTTGCCGCAGAGCATCGCCTGGGGCAGAACGCGGGCTAATCCTTCGCGAAGCGAGCAGTGCACGAGTACGTCGGAAGCGTGTATAGCGAGGGGTATTTCATCGGGGCCGAGCAGACCGGTGAATCTGAATTTGTAGCCGAGGTTGGCTAAGTGGATGTCTGATTTGATTTGGCCGGCCAATTTACCATCGCCGACGAACAGCCACACACAATTTTCGAAGCGAGGCGACAGCCGCCGGGCGGATTCGATTATGTATTCGTGGCCCTTCAGCTCGAAAAGGCGGGCTATGGTAACAAAGACAATCGCCTGCTCGCTTATGCCGTACTTTCGCCGGAAGCTGCTTATATGCTGTGGGTCGGGCCGGCTAAGAAAATCATCTTCCTCGACGGCCGAGTAGGCGGTGGTGAAATTGTTTTCGGGTGCGAGTCCGGCGGCGACTGCCTTTTCCGTCATGGCGTCGGCAACGCATATAAACGCATCTGTCCGCTTGGCGGCCGCCTTTTCGATGGCGATGTAAAACTTGTTCAGCCATTTTGCCTGGTATGGATGAAAGGCCAGGCCGTGGATGGTATGAACGATGTGTGGGAAGTTTTGGCCCTTGCCAGGCAGTTTTCCCTTCAGGCTGTGTGCGGCATATCGGCCTAAGATGCCGGCCTTTGCCGAGTGCGTGTGGACGATATCGGGCTGAATCCGCCTGAGACGTTTCTTGATTTGGACATAGCTTATCGCGTCGTAAAGCGGATGAATTGCGCGGCGCATTTTCTCAATTACGACAACTTTGTACTTTTGACCCAGCGCCTTCTGGAAAAGCTGCCCTTCCGGTCCGAGGGCCGGGCCTGTTATGAGCTTTACATCGTGGCCTCGCTCAGCTAAGAGTTTGCAGGTGATCAGCGTGTTTTCCTGCGCCCCGCCGAGTATGAGCCGAG
The DNA here is from genome assembly GCA_964563335.1 of uncultured Pirellulales bacterium. Lineage (GTDB taxonomy): Bacteria > Planctomycetota > Phycisphaerae > Sedimentisphaerales > Anaerohalosphaeraceae > QNBT01. The sequence goes on along the minus strand of CAZLWL010000059.1, from coordinate 12,886 downwards.
TTATTATGTGAACGATTTTCATGTTAGTCGTTAGTATATAGTGTCTCTCTTCGTAAACGGGTCCGGCATAATACCATTCAGTAATCAAAGTGCTCTTTATAAAATATCTGAAAATTGTCATTCCAGTCCCGACTTGTCGGGACTTTCGCAGGTGTAAACTTGTCCCCGCGAAGACGGGGAGCTGGAATCCACGACTTTCAGCGAGGGAATCCCGATAAATCGGGAAATCGAGTTTGGAATGACAAAACTCGAAAGATTGAGATTCTTCCCTTCGGCGTGCTCAGGATAAACCGGCTACGCCTCAGAATGACATCTATACAGTTTTCTACAGAGCGTAATCAAGGTTAATAGTCGATTCGCATCAGGCACAGTCCGGCGGCTGGTGCGATGGGGCCTGCTGCGGTGCGGTCCTTAGCCTCAAGGATTTCAGTTATCTTCTCCGGCTTCCATCGCGCGCGGCCGACTTCAACGACAGTTCCAACTATGTTACGGACCATATTATACAAAAAGCCATCGGCTTCGACATCAATATATATCCACTCGCCGTCGGCTTTTACCCGGCAATTCGTAATAGTCCTGACGGAGCTTTGGCGGATATCAGCGGCGGAGGCGAAGGATTTGAAGTCCTTTGTGCCGACAAGAAGCTTGGCGCCCTTTTCCATAGCGCTCGTATCGAGCTTTACCGGCAGGTGCTGGCAGTGCCTGATTTGCAGGACCGGGGGCGTTGGGCCGGTGTAAATCGTATAGCGGTAGAGTTTGCTCTTTACCGAGCTTATGGCGTCAAAATCATCAGGGACGTCAGCGGCTTCGGCAACGGCGATATCATCGGGCAGGATTTCGGTAAGGGCCTTTGCGATGTTTTCCGTCGGGATGGGTGTATCAATCTTGATATTGGCAACCTGGCCGAGTGCACTTACGCCGGCGTCGGTCCGGCTGGCGCCGTTGACAATGACCTGTTTACCGGTGAGCTTTTCGATTGCCCGGGTAAGCTCTTTCTGGATGGTCGGTTGGTCGGGCTGGGCCTGCCAGCCGTGGTAGCTGCTTCCATCGTAATGAATCGTCAGTTTTATATTGCGCACAGCCATCGCCCAAGTCAGAGCAATTTTTCGGCAATCTGAACGGCGTTAAGTGCCGCACCTTTTCGCAACTGGTCGCCGGCGACCCAGAGATTTATTCCACGGTTATCCGGGACGGAAAAGTCCTGACGGATTCGACCGACGAAGCAATCGTCCTTACCGGCCGCGTCAATGGGCATCGGAAAGCGGTTGTTCTGGCGGTCGTCAAGTATGCTCACGCCCGGCGCCATACTCAAAAGCTCCGTTACCTGCTGCGGTGTGATGGGGTCTGTGAATTCGAGATTGATGCTTTCACAGTGCGCCCGCAGGACGGGCACGCGGATGCAGGTGCAGGTGATAGCAATGTTGGGGCAGTTAAAGATTTTCCTGGTCTCGTTGACCATCTTCACTTCTTCGAGATTGTAACCATCCTCGTTGAGCGCGGAGTTGTGGCTGAACACGTTGAAGGCAAGGGGGTATTGGATGACGTTACAGGTCGGTTCCTTGCCGTCTAAGATTTCCCTTGCCTGCTGCTCGAGTTCGAGCATCGCAGCCATACCCGCTCCACTCGCAGCCTGATAGGTGCTGACAACCATGCGTTTTACAGGGTTGGCCTTGTGCAGAGGCCATACGGGCAAGATGCCGATGATGGTGGAGCAGTTCGGATTTGCGACTATACCCTTGTGCTGCTCAATTGCCTCCGGATTTATCTCGGGAACCACTAAAGGCACCTCCGGGTCCATTCTAAACGCAGAGGAGTTATCGACGACAACCGCACCGGCTTCGACGGCGGCGGGTGCAAATTCCTTACTGCGGGCAGCGCCCGCGGAGAACAGGGCGATATCGATATTATCGAAGCTGTCCCTGCTCAGTACCTCGACAGAGTATTGTTTGCCTTTGAACTCGATTTTCTTGCCTTCCGAGCGGCTGCTGGCTAATACCCGCAATGAGTCGATAGGGAAATCCCGCTCGGCCAGGATGGACAAGAACTCCCGGCCGACTGCACCGGTAACACCTGCTATGGCTACATTTTTGCCCATTTGCCAAAACTCCTAACTTTGCTTTGTAGAAAACCTTATAGGTCAATTAGTCTAACATTTTAGTGCTAAATCTGCAAGAAATGATTTTCAAATGCTCGGATGGTGTAAGGGTTAGTCGGTTAAATGGTTATCTGAGCCTGTGCAGATGATATGCGGCTAATTGTGTCATGTAGTCCCTGTGTGAATCGAGCAGCCATGGTCCGTCGGCATCGGAATCGGCCATAAGGCTGCTTTGGGCAAGGAGCTTTTCCATGGCCCTGAATACGATGGCAAGGTCGGTATTTTTCTCGATAACAGCCTCAATCTGGCCGGAAAGCTGAGCTATTGCGTTATTGGCGATTCGGGCGGCATGTGTTATCTTCGCCAGGTCAAGGTAGTCCTTCAACTGGTCATCGACAAACTTGCAGACGTGGCCCGGCCGGGCCACCTCAAGGGCGTGCAGCTCAGTGACAGTTCGGCCGTGATACGTTGTGAAGGAATAGGTTTTGCGGCTACTCTCAGGAAGGGGAATACCGGGCAAATTGAATTTCTTGCATTGTCTGCGCGTGAGCATTAAAGGTTTCAACTTTACATCGAGCTTTCTGCTGAGCCTGAACTGTCTGAGGATAAATTCGATTTTTCTTGCGACGCTCACAGGCATGTTTTCCCCTGCAGGGTCAAAGTCGCTTATATAGAAAATGCGGACAGGTTTATCGCAGTCGGTGATGCGCTTAATGAACTGCCAGACGGCGGTCAGTGAAATTTCACCCATGCTTGTTACAATGTTTATGTTGTATTTCTCGGCGACGGTCTGGAGCAGGTCGGCTGCGGTGGACTTTTCAACCCAGATTTCGATGTGGACCGGCAGAAGCCTTGCCAATACGACTGTAACGTGCAATCTGCAGAATCTGTATATTGTCTCTACCATAAGCCGGCGCCATTGGGAAGGATAGTCGCATTTGACGGCGGGCCATTTCCGTGAGGGCGGCAATTGATTTCTGCGGTCGATGAAAGCATCATAAGGCAGAAGATTGAGGTATCTTGCGAACTTGCAGGCACACTTAAGAAACTTCCAGTTTGCCTCCGTGTTGGTGTAGATGCGGCCGTTCGGCTTTCGGTGCTGGGGCTGAGTCAGGGCGAAGTAATGTAATCTTCGAATGTGTACCGTGCGTTTCGGTCGAAGAAGCAGATAAAGTTGTCTGGCCCACTCGGCACTTGTGCACTGTGTTTCTGAGCCGACATAAAAGGGGTCGTTGAATTCGGCCATTACAAGCATATCTTTGGCCCTTCGTCCCTTTTTTGTCGCGAGCAGCTTGATTGCCCGGCGCCCTTTCACACACCCACCTCACCTTAAAAAATACCCGATGCCGGGTTGGACACGGCCACAGCAACCGCAGCCTTCTTAGAGGCAGCCCGGCAAACGGGTATAAGATCAAAGTAGGATTGTCGCTGTGTATCCGTCCGGATATCAGTATACAGAAGCGTATGGTTTAAATGAAAGTGTGGCGGCGCCGGCAGTGACAACTGTATGGCACTTGGGACGAAAAAAGTCAGGGCGGTCTGCAGACCGCCCACCGTAAAGGTCGTCATTCCTGGAAAAGGAACTATTTAGCCCCGCCCGCCTGGCGGGGTTTCATACATATTTTAGTTATTTAGCCCCTGCGCGCCGGGGTTTTGACCGGTTTTATACGAACCAAGGGTGGGGCGAACTCCGATACATCAGGCAACCAATTTTGCGTTTCCGCAACAGGAACTATTTAATCTCTTCGTCGATCCATCCAAGGAGCTCCTTCAGGTCGTCCAGGGTGATATCGCCCATGTGAGCGATGCGGAACGTCTGTTCTTTCAGCTTTCCGTAGCCGTTGCCGAAAATAGTGTTGTGCTTTTGCTGAAGGGCATTGATGGTTTCGGATACGTTGATACCGCGGGTATTTTTGACGGCGGTGAGTGTATCAGAAGCGTACGCCTCGGGGCAGAACAGGTCGAAGCTGTCCTTTGCCCATGCGCGAACGAATTGAGCCATCTTCTTGTGCCTTTCCCAGACGTTTTCCATGCCTTCGTCGAGCAGCCTCGTGCACTGGTAGTTCAGCGCCATGATGTGCGGAATAGCAGGTGTCATAGGCGTCTGACTTTTCCGGGCGCTCTTCGCATACTGCTGAAAATCGAAGTAATAGCCGCGGTCAGGGACGGATTTGCTTTTTTCCATCGCCCTGTCGCTGACGGCAAAAACAGCAAGCCCAGGCGGGATTGCAAAGGCCTTCTGTACCGAAGCGAACGCCACATCCCAGCCGAGCTTATCAAAATGCAAAGGCAGGCCCACCATCGCGCTTACCGCATCAACAAAAACGAGTACGTCCGGATATTTTTCTCTGAGCATCTCGCTGATTTCATACACGGGGTTTGTAAGCCCGGTACTGGTCTCGTTATATACCATGGTGACGGCGGCGTATTTACCAGTGGCAAGCTTTTCGTCAATCATCTCAGTTGTAATCGCCTGGCCCCAGTCAACCTTTAACTCATCGACGTTTCGACCGCACGATTTCACAATGCCCGCCCATTTATCGCTGAACGCACCGCACATAGTACAGAGAACTTTCTCGTCTGTTTTGACGCAGTTACGGATGCTGCCCTCCCAAATGCCCGAAGCAGAAGAGGTGCTGATAAAAACGTGCTGCTCGGTGAAGATTATCTTCTTGAGCATCTCTGTGGTTTCTGCGTGCAGTTGTGAATACTCCTTGCCTCTGTGGCCGAGGGTCGGACGAGACAGTTGCTCCAGGACCTCCTGCAGAACATGCACAGGACCCGGAATAAACAATTTCGGCGGGTTTCTCCAATCTACCATCTTTGTAACTCCTGTTAGTTTAGTTCGTAGTTCGTAGGGTGGGCCTTTTGTCCCGCCACAGCCTTGGCGACAGCGGATGGCCCACGCGGTTTTTGAGTTCGTAGTTCGCAGCCTTGGCGATATCGCTGTTACCGTTAATTCCACATTTACAATTTATGAACTATCAAGCCGGTATAAATCTTCGGATAGAAAAAAGTCGACTTCTGAGGCATCTTTTCGCCGGCGCCGGCAACCGCTTTTACCTGCTCAATCCTTGTTGCATTCATGAAGAAAACCACCTGACTTTCACCGCCGTCAACCTTGTCAATTGTCTTGTCGATTACATCTCCTATATCTTTTACGTACTCGATGTTGCTCTGGTTGGCTAACTGTTTGGCACCGATACCGAGTACTTCTTCGAGAATCAGCTTGTGCAAGACACTTACGTCGAGATTTCTGTTAGCGTCGCTACTCTGCGGCTGGGCAGAAGCCATAATCCGCCTGTCCTTGAGCACCACCGCATAGAACACATTGTCGCCTGCGTAAATGCCGAAAGCGTTTCTGCCTTTTTTGAATTCACTTCGCATGTGCTCAAACATCTTTTGCCTGGCCGAACTTCTGTCGTCGCTGTCAGCAAAGGGGTATCTGGTGATATCGAAAGTATCCTTAATACGACCGATGAGTCTATCGACATCAAATCCAGTCACATTCGCAACGAGCCTGTGAGTGGGCAGAATAATCAGGCCTTTGTTTCGCATATTCACAAGGGTCATCATTCTGTAGGCCGCGGCCGGGTTCCGCGTCTCCCTGTAATAATTTAAAGCGGTCTCGTAACGATGGTGTCCGTCAGCAATGATAAGTGTCTTGTCAGCCATCATTTTGACTACCGCATCGATGTCACCACGCCCAACAATGGCAAAAAGCCTGTGCCGAACACCGTCATCGTCGGTAAAAGCAACCAGTGCGGATTCCCCCAGCACCTTGTCTATGATGGCCTCGGCGATTTCTTCCGGGTCGTCATAGAGCATAAATATCTGCCCGAACTGGGTGGCTTTCGCCCGCATAAGTCTGAGCCGGTCCGCCTTTGGGGCTTCGAGAGTCCTCTCATGTGGTTGTACACCATGCCCGAATTCTTCCAGCCTTCCCAGCACAACAAGACTGCTTCGCCTAAAGCTCTTAAGCCCTATGCCAAAATCCTGGACGTAGGCATATATAGCCTCTTGCGCATCGGGCTTGAGGGCACCGGTCTCGATAAGGGTGTTCAGGAATTGGGTTGCGCGGGTGTATTGATTATTCTCTTCAGTATCTTCCGGGAATATCTTGCCCTTTATGATTCGCACAACATTATACTCGCTCCTGTCGTAGAGTTTCTGCTGCATGTCGGCATCGATGACATCGTACGGAGGAGCAATGCAACTGCCGACATCACCAACAACCGAGCTGTCAAATCTCAATGCTTTGAAGGGCTCTATTTCCATTTAATCTGACCTAATACTACAGCGCCACTTAAGCCTTTTCAGGGTTCGGTGGCCCTATTATCAGCATCAAAAATGCGGTTTTTCAGTATAAAAACAGCCACATGGCGCTGTAGTACTAAGTCGCTCCAATTTATTGACCTTTACACTACTAATGGAACACCGGTGCCACCGGCAAACTCTGGCCTGAGCATACCACATCCCTATTTAGCCCCGCCCGCCGGGCGGGGTTACTACTACTCTGCAAAGCGGCTTCGCTACGTAGCACGAGTTGTTCCATTTATTATCAAAAAATCAATAATTACTTATGAAAAGAGCCTGATTCTTGATAGGCCCAAGTGCCGCGAAAGCTTCCGACCCGACGGTAAAGACAGTATCATAACAAAAACGCGGGCGGTCTTCAAAAGGAAACGTGAAAAAACACAAAAATGCCGCATTCAACCGGAACTTGCAAAGACGGCCGAAGAGAGATAGAATATGGCAGCAGGCGCGGCACATAGCGGTCGCAAGTGGTTGTTGGCTTGAACTGGAACGTTTGTGAGGTGATTGAGCACGATGGCACGGAAAGATTATTCCAATTACCAGCGGGATGTCATATCCAGATATTATGATAATCTCGATGTGATAATGCTCGGTAAATTACAGGAGTTAATAACGGAGCTTTACCTTGCCGACAGCGACGCCAAACAAGACAGACTCTGGGACAGAACTCACAAAGCGTTGGTGAAGCTTAACATTTCTCCGGCGATAATCAAACACATTATGGAAACGCGAAACGTTGAAGTTCTCGCCAAAAACGTTGAAGATTGGCTAAAATCGGCCGCTGGCAAATAGTCGCCTGAGTGGGATTGTCAGTTATACGGATTATAAAAAACCTATGCGTTTCACAAACAGAGCCACGACCGTGAGGGAGGGGGAATTGAAGCCTTAGCGCCGGACCTTCTGGAAGTCGAGCGCATTTAATTTATAGGATTGGTATTACAGCCTTTTATCTTTGAGTTTTGCAGTGCTTTGTGGTATAATACTGGTAGTCTGTCAATATTGCATCTGTGAGTATCTAAAGTTTGAAGTGCCTAAAGTGCCTAAAGTTAAAATAATCAACAAAGCCCGACTGCCCGCCGTGCTCGCGCACTGTCGCGGCAGGTCGCGGCAGGCTGGCGAAACCTAATAACTTTAGCTCACTTTAGCTCACTAACAGATTTAAATTTGACAAACTACTAAAATGAACGGGGTACGGTTTTTTCGCAAGTGAATATGGGGGCGAATGGCTTCGACCGGACAGGTAGACGGTCAAGTTGCATGTCCAGGATGTCGGTTGGCCTGGTTAATCATCCGGCACCAATTTTAATTGGCAACTATCAGTTGCGAATGGCTGCCTAAGCGGCGGCCCATCCTTCCGGATTTCGCCTGCGGGTCTGGAAAGGGTGTCAGACAGCGGGCTAATCTTTGCGGGTGTTCGTGACGCAAAGGTGAAACTGATCGCGAAATAGCGACCGATAAAGCCTGTCGTTTGGCGTTGTCGCGAGCGAATTTCAAAAAAGCGACTAAACATGTAGACGCTTGGCCTGAAATGGCACGGGACGGGGGTTCGAATCCCCCCGCCTCCAATTCCCCTTCCATAACTCTTTATATACAAACAAGTTACGCAAAACAATCATTGCAAAAACGTTCGCGGGAGCATACCAGATTTCTAATGTCCGATTTTTTGCCTTAGCTCCCCCAGATTCGCACATCTGATCTACACTTTTGGTGTTACGCTTGCATGTATCTAATGGCCCTATTATATTCGGATACCCGTGCTGATTTCGTAAAATACCTCGACGTATCCAGAGCCCAAGTAACCCAGATCCTCAAAAGACGGGTGATCCGTGAACACAATATAGTTGGAACTGTTGAGCTTACCGAAAATTAGCGGCAGAAATTCCTTGAAATTTACAGCACAATGTGGTATAATATGTTTAAGAATGGAGGTTATGGCGACAATATAGAGAAATCACTGAAAGCAAAACTTTGAAATATAGACACTTGATTATGATCGAATTTCCACTGTTCAAAAACCTCTATTTATTCATCAATTAATATTAACCTTCCAAGGAAAATGAATCCAGAACAAGAACGAACTCCGGTTGACAGGCCATGCGGCCTATATCAGGAATATGTTCGAGGCCAAATAAAGAAGATACTTCTCTCTGAAAAGATTCTTGTAAATATTCTTGTAGATTGGTATGGCCAGCCGAAGTTCCTTAAACAAAGTTGGGAAGAATATTGGACACCAGTAACATCACAGCTTTTATCGTCAGGCCTTCACATTTTAGATGATTTGAGGGCTGCCAGGCAACAGTATATCGCATCTGAATTTAGTCACAAAACTATGATAAGATATTGCTTTCATTATTTTTGTTTATTAGAAGAAGTCCTAAGGGCTTTGAAAAACACCAACAATAAGGACGCCATATCGACTTTGCTCCACAGGGTTCTCGGTTTTGAAAACTTTACAATTAGATGGGCTGACGGATCAAATGGGTTAGCTTGTGGAACTTCGACTATAAGAAATCCATGCTACTTGCTTGCAAAAATCAAACAGCCACAAAGCTATGACGATCCGAAGTTTCTGGCAATCATAACAGGCCCAAATATTACCGATGAAGAATGCTTATTTTATCACTACCGCCAGTATAAAATCGATAACGAATTTGGAATCTCCTTGCTTTTGTATCCAGCAATAGCTTTCTCACAACGAGCCACTTCTTTTACTCTGATTGAGTCGCTCACCTCTGGATTCTCGGGTAAATCCGATCCGAGAAGTAAACAGCGTTCTGAAACATTAGCTGAGTTGGCAATATCTCCGTTCATATCTGGGATGTTTTCTGAGGCAAACCCAGATTCTGCTCAAGAAGTAAGTTTTGTCGATATCGGCAGTGGAAATGGAGCTTTGGCGAGTAATATATGGCGTCAAATGTTAAAAACACAACCGTATATTGCCCAAAATTGTAAATTGGCATGCTCTATGGTGGGGCTACGTGTACAAAACCCATTGCGTCATTTTAATAAAGGTTCGTTACGTGGGTCTATATCCTACCTGGACTATTCTCAAGCTGACTACTTACAATGGATACAAGAGCAAAAGGCAACAAAAGGAAGCTTTAAATTCGATGTTGCCCTGATTTGTCGTTTGCTTAACAATCTAAGCACATTCGAATTGAATTCCTCAAACAACTGGCGAGTTATCCATAAGCTTGGTGAAGAAGGATTGAGCAAAGCAGATTGGCTGAATAGAAGATTTGAGCCTCATAACTGTCTAAGCCCAGATAATCTTTCAACCAAATACATCTTTTTGAAAAATAGCAACGTTTTATTGAAAACTGGAAAAAGTTTCAGGCATTTGTCATTGTCAAATTACTATAAGGGCTTACAATTATTGCATAACAAAGATGCTTTAAACGACAATGATACGAATTCGATATATTTTCCGATTCGGCAATTTAATCCGTCGTGTTTACAATTGTCCGCAGGCAACAGCATCTTGGAAAAATTGTGCAATCTTGCAAAACTTGTCGTAATTGAGGATGTAGACTTAACAAAGAAAATTTTGATTGAGCACTTAATAGAGCATAATCTTGAAAGTATTGCTGTCTCTCATGTTAACAGGCACAATAGAATTAATTCAGCACAGGTCTTTTGTCTTTGTAACGCTGAGTTTGAAGATTTTCTGCCCGGAAAAAGAATATGGCCCGACTCATTGAAAAAAATAGAAAATCAAATGTACTTACGCCTTCGCAACTCCGCTGTCTTTCAAAAATACCGACAATCAACATAACCACCGGCTGTTTTCACAATTGTATTTACTGCTATACCAAAGGCTATTCACAGTATCCTGGGGACGGCAAAGTAATACTATTCTCTAACACCGCCGAGAAGCTGTCCGAAGAACTTGCCAGAAAACGAAAAAAACCACAAGCTGTTTATTTTTGCCCCTCGTGTGATCCGTTTCAGCCAATTCCGCAAATACTTGACCAGACATACAAAACAATGGAAACGCTGCTTAACGTCGGCATTGGCGTCCAATTCGTTACAAAGGCAATTATACCGGATAACTTCGTTACGTTATTTATCAGATACAGGAATTTGGTATGTGCCCAAGTGGGCCTAACATGCGTAGATGATAATATCAGAAAAATATTTGAGCCTCGTACTGCAACTGTTTCTGAAAAACTTTCAACTTTACGAAAATTAGTTGAGATTGGTGTCACGACGGGAGCCCGTGCGGATCCGCTCATTTTTGGTGTTATGGACTCAGATAAATTCCTGAGCGACTTGTTTTCCGCAATTTCCGAAGTAGGCGTTAAAGAAATTGCGATAGGTTACTTGTTCCTCAGACCAGCTATTCGAAAAAGTCTCGAAAGAAACATAAAAGACGAGCAGCTTTTGTGCGAATTACTCAAACCTTATTCCGAGGGCACTAAGCTTCCCATAGGTATGAAGAATTCCCAAGGTTTTGCTTTGCCGAAAGAGATAAGAGAAAAAGCATTTGAACGAATCAGAAGTATCGCTTCAGATTTCGATGTTTCCATTCACATTTGCGGCTGCAAAAATTCAGACATTACAACCGAATCCTGCCACATCACCAGACCTGCTCATTCTCCACAGGCAGGACTATTTACATAATCCGGCGTTCAGTTGTTTGGGAAGTTTCGATCAACGCCTTGATTAATTGTTTTGTATGCCTTGGTAATTTCGGCCAGAGGCGAATGAGTTCAGTGAGTTCGAGTGGCAGGTCATCGCCGCCTTCAAAATTTTGGTGCACACATATGGCACACTTTTTGTGTAAAGAAGTGTTATTCTCTTGTTCGGAACTTGTACTGGTTTTGTTCAAATCAGCGTTTTCACGATTTTTGTAAGTGTCTGTTTTTGCAAGCTTTTGTGCTTGTTTTGTACGGGTATTGTTCGTACTATGCAAGGAACTGTTTGAGGCGTTGGAGGGGGTTCGAATCCCCCCGCCTCCAGTCTTCGTTCGCTGTTTATCAGTGAACGAAGACTGCCGCGGCGTAGCCCCGATTTATCCCCGAGGTATCGGGACACGCGGGACGAAGCCGGGCTTTTTATTGATTGTCAAGTACAGCCAACTACGACTCGGCAGGCCGGTATGAAATTCTATTATGTCTATATCTTACAATCAGAAAGTAACCCTGAAAGATTCTATACAGGTTTTACTGTTGCTTGGTAGGGTATGCCATGCATACCAACTGCATATTTAGGCCCATCTTCTACAGTTGGCTCTTTTTTTTAAGGCGAAAATCGCTGTTTTTAGGCTATTATTGAGGATTACGAATTCGATGTAGAGCGGGCAATTTTCCTTACTGTATTGCATCGTCAGAATGACTTGGATAACCTGGAAGAAATTACGGTGCATGCTGCGAGACAGGCCTTTGTGATTCGCAGCGAAACCCGTGGCGACGCCGGCAAAGCTATTCAAGCCGCTGGAGTCGCTTTAGGCCCGGTGATACGCCCGCTACACGAGGCAAAATGATGAGCAGATATTATTCGAAAACAAGAGGATTTGTAGTGCCAAGAGCAGTACGCCCGTTCATAACCCACGCAGCAGCAAAGAATTACAAAACCACGCTGTAGAAGATGGGTTAGGGATAATGACGGTTCAAGCGTAAGGCTGGTTTTGGCCATAACGGACACCGTTATTCGGCGGTTTTGTGCCTAAATCGTGGTTTTGGTGCGTCGTGATGGTGATTCGTCGGAGGTCGTGAGAAAGTGAGCCGACGGTGCAAAAAACGTTGCGGGATGCGGAAGTTTGGTGTTAAACTGGTTATGCGGTGTGAGGTTTCGTTTTAATGAATGATTTGGGGGTTTGTGAGTTATGGACGTTTGGGAAGCGATCAAATCGCGTCGGAGCGTGAGGATGTTCAGGCAAGAAGCAATCTCAAAGGAAAGCCTTCTTGAGCTTGTGGAGGCCGCTCGGTGTGCTCCGTCTGCGGCAAATCGTCAGCCGTTGGAATTTGTGATAGCAGACAGCGAAGAGCAGACGTCTCAGATTCTCGCCCAACTTGCGTGGGCAGGTTACGTTCGCCCGAGGCGCGACCCCCCTGCTGGCAAGCGCCCGGTTGCGTATATCATCGTGCTTGTTCACACAGAAAAGTCCATGACGGAATTCGGCAAGGTCGATGCTGCGGCAGCGATAGAAAACATCCTCTTAGCCGCTCAAGGCAAGGGTATCGGCTCGTGCTGGCTCGGGTCAATTAACAGGGACGAACTTAGAGAAATCCTCGAAATACCCGACAAATACGACATAGATTCTGTTATTGCGCTGGGATATCCGGATGAAACACCAGTCATGGAGGATTGCAAAGGCGACTCAATCGAATACTACCTCGACGACAAGGACGTGCTGCACGTCCCAAAAAGGCCGGTACGCTCAATCACACACATGAACAAATTCGGCTCACTGGTCGATCTCGGCAAGATGCTTTAGGCACAACTGTGACCACGTCTCCATGGTATCTCGGA